>DASYQE010000001.1:0-42146 GCA_036005805.1 Candidatus Polarisedimenticolia bacterium
CGATCCCTCGATTCTTGTCCGTGGACCGGGCCGGGTCGGTCTGCCCCGGTTTCGGGGCGCCGGACGTGGCCGGGTCGCTCTTCGTCCGTCAAGGCTTTTTTCTGGCCGTTCCCGAAGGGGGGCCCAGAACGGGCCCCTCACATGGCGGGCGCGGAGAAGGTAACGTGATCCGCCCCGCCGGGTCAAGTCGGGATGTCGTGCTGGCCCCCCCGCCCTGAGCATCCTTATATTTCAGGCCGCCATGCGTGCGAATGGGGCGGGAGTGGTCGCAGGGCTCTTGGCCGGATGCCTGATGTCGGGGTCGGTCCTGCTCGTGGACGCGCTCTGGGTCGAGCCTTCCTGGATCGAGGTGACGCACCACGTCGAATACGTCGCCGCCTGGCGGCGCTCGGCGCCCGACGTCGTCCTCGTCCACCTGAGCGACCCGCACGTCGAAGGAGAGGGGGCGCGCGAGGCGGAGGCGCTCGGGCGCATCGTCGCCTGCCGTCCGGACGTCATCGCGATCACCGGGGATCTCGTCCGCGAGGGACGCGACCCGCTGGCGCTCGAGCGCTTCCTCGCGGGGCTGCCGGCGCGCGGGCGCAAGTTCGCCGTCTGGGGGAACCACGATCACGTCAGCGGCTTCGCCGGGCCGACGGGCAAAGCACTCCTCGCCCGCGCCGGCGTCACGCTGCTGCAGAACGCGCACCGGCGCATCGACACCCCTGCCGGGCCGCTCGTCGTCGCGGGCGTGGACGATCCTTCGAGCGGTCTCGACAACCTGGCGCGCGCGCTCCAGGGCGTGGCGCGCGAGGACGTCACGCTCCTGCTGTCGCATAGTCCCGAGATCGCCGGCGCGCTCGGGAATCGCGACGTCGATCTCATGCTCTCGGGTCACACGCACGGCTCACAGGTGCGCCTGCCGTTGCTCGGCGCGATCCTCCTTCCGCCCGGGACGCGCCCCTTCGAAGAGGGCTGGTTCGATGTCGACGGCGGTGCGCGCCTGCACGTGAGCCGCGGGCTCGGATGGTCCGGGCTGCCGGTGCGCTTTCTCTGTCGTCCGCGCATCGACGTCATCACGCTGCGCGGCGGCGCGCCCCCCGCGTTCCCGCATCGCCGCCGCTCGAACGCCGCCTGATCGCGCCGACGTCCCGCTTCGCGATCGCCGAACCGAGGCGCGCCGGATCGCCATCGACGGACGCGCGATCGCGATCGAAGGCCGAACGTATTGACACTGCGATCTTTCTCTCGCTAGAATCCGCGGCGATGAACGACACGATCGTTCTCGCTCTTCAGCCGTTCACCACTCCGATCGATTCCGTTCCCGATTTTCTTCACTCGATGCGCGCGCATGGCGCGCGCTCCGTCTTCTCCATTCCGCCGCCCCCGCACGGCGCGGCGCGCACCCCCGATCTTTCCGCACCGACTGCATTCGGGAAAGGAGGTGAGTGTCATCGCTAAGAAGAAGAAGGCCGCGAAGAAGAAGGGGAAGAAGAAAGCGAAACGCTGAAGTCAGCTGTGGAACGGAAATCCCGAGGGGTGACGGCTGTCACCCCTCATTTTTTTCTCACCGGCGCGGCGACGGCGGGCCACGATTGCCATGAATTCTTCGAGAACCTGGAAAAGCGGCGAACGGTGCGTCGTGGCCGGCGTCTACCGCTGCGAGCAGTGCCGGCTCGAGGGGCGGGAGACGACGCGCGCCGAGAAGGCCGGCGCGATCTTCCCGATGTGCGAGCTGGATCCCGGCGGCGATGCCACCTGGAGGCTCATTCGGCCGGACGCTCCGGCTTCTTCCCGGTGACCTCAGGCGCCGCGGCGGAGCGCTCGCGCGCCGCGCGCATGCGTTCGAGCCGCTCCTTCACCCCCGCCTCGGCTCCGACCGGTCTGGGATCGTAGTAGCGCCGTCCACGCAGCCGCTCGGGGAGGGTCTCGATGTCGGCCGTCCCTGCCTCGGTGTCGTGGGCGTAGACGTAGCCGCGCCCGTACCCGAGGTCCTTCATCAGCGACGTCGGCGCGTTGCGCACGGCGAGGGGCACCGGATCGGTTTTCCCCGCGCGCAGGTCCTCGACCACCGCCCCGTAAGCGCGATACACGGCGTTGCTCTTCGGCGCCGCGGCGAGCCAGGCGGCGGCCTGCGCCAGCGCCAGCCCTCCTTCCGGCATCCCGAGCGCCTCGTACGCCTCCTTCGCCGAGAGCGCGAGGCGCAGGGAAGCCGGATCGGCGTTGCCGATGTCCTCGCTGGCGAAGCGGATGAGCCGCCGGGCGAGGTAGAGCGGATCCTCCCCCGATTCGAGCATGCGCACGAGCCAGTAGATCGCCGCGTCGGCGTCGCTGTTGCGCAGCGACTTGTGCAGCGCCGAGATCAGGTTGAAGTGCTCCTCGCCCTCCCGGTCGTAGAGGAGCGCGGCCCGCTGCGCGGCCCGCTCGACATCGGCGCGCTCGAGCCGCGGAGATCCCCCGGGACGCGCCCCCGCGTGCAGCGCGGCCGCCTCGAGCAGGTTCAGCGTGCGCCGGGCGTCCCCGGCCGACAACGAGGCGAGGAGCTTCAGCTCCGCGTCGTCCGCCGCGAGCCCGAGCGCCCTCAGCGTCTCGTCCTGCTCCAGGGCGCGCCGCAGCAGGCGGACCAGGTGGTCTTCGCCGAGCGGCGCGAGCACGTGCACCGCGCAGCGCGACAGAAGCGCGGCGTTGATCGAGAAGGAGGGATTTTCGGTCGTGGCGCCGATGAGGACGATGGTGCCGCGCTCGACGTGGGGAAGGAAGGCGTCCTGCTGCGCGCGGTTGAAGCGGTGGATCTCGTCCACGAAGAGGATCGTGCGGCGATCCCCCGCCGCCGAGGCGCGCTCGGCCGCCAGCATGACGTCCTTGATCTCGCGGATGCCGGAGAGCACCGCGCTGTAGGCGACGAGGCGCGCGCGGCTGCGCTCGGCGATTAGGCGGGCGAGGGTGGTCTTGCCGCTCCCGGGCGGCCCCCACAGGATGAGGGAGGTGACGCGGTCCTGGTCGATCGCCAGCCGCAGCGCCCCCTCCGGTCCGAGGATGGCGTCCTGTCCGAGGACCTCGTCGAGGGTTTTCGGACGCATCCGCTCGGCCAGCGGTGCACGCGCGCCGCCGGGAGCATTCCGTTTCGGATCCGGAGGGTCGCCGCGGTCGAACAGATCCATGCGGCCGACGGCCGGTTCAGCCGGCGTTCTTCTGCAGCGCCGGCCCCGAGATGGTCACGTCCTCCGATGGCCGCCGGGGCTCGGAACCTTCCTGCGAGAACCCGTGCAGCTCGCGCACCCTCGCCCGCGCCAGCGTCGTCACCACGGCGTCGTAGACCGAGAGGGCGGCGACCAGGGGCTCCAGGACGTGCGACTCGAAGTTGCGGGTGTGCCGGCCGATCTCGGCATCGTTCAGGTCGCGGAGATCGCGGCCGGTCGCCGTCCTCAGGTGGTGCGCCGCCGCCTGCAGGATCTCCAGGGCCGAAGTCAGGGCCCGGCGTTCCTGCGGTGTGAAGGCATGGAGCTGCTGCGCGAGGTCGAAGACCTCTCCCTGCATCCGGTCCATCTGCGAGGAGCCGTTCTCCCAGTGGCGCCCCGTGAGGATCCATTCGATGGAGGTGTTTCCGATGCGGGCGAGCTCGAGAAGCCTCTTCACTTCAGGGAGGATGCCGTTCTCATATTTGTGAACAGCCGGCTGGGTGGCGCCGAGCAGCTCAGCCATCTGCCACTGCCGCAGCCCCCGAGCCTTCCTCAACTGCTTGATTCGCTGTCCGATTGCCGTTTTATCGAGTTGTTCCACTTGGCCACTCTCCGTTCCAACCCCCCCTAAACCTAGGGTGAAGGCCTGAGCCTTCCCGCGGAACCGATTTTTTGAATGGCCGAATCATACGCTCGATTACAGCAGCCAGCAACCAAAATCATAAGCATCCGGAATGGAGTGTCCTGGAGATGCACACCCGGAGGACCATTCCAGGGAATCCAGGCTTCGGTGCCTGTCGTCACTGGGATTTCCTCATCCGGTAAAGACTCTAGGTTCTCAGGGGGCGATGGAGGGTCTCCACCGCCATCCCAGCCAGAGACCAATGTCGGGCGAGTTGCTGGCAGGAAGCAGGTTCTCGAGGAGAGCCGCATCGAACTCGCCGGCGGTCCCGACGGCCCGCCGGTAACCGAGGGCGGCTTCGATGGTCAGGTCCCCCAGGTCGCCCTCGACACGGTGCGGGAAGAGTCCGCGCTCGAACAGGACCTGCGCGTACCAGCCCGAGAAGTCCCCGGCGCGGTGCTCGTAGACGGCGAACGCGGTGCGGCGCGGCCGGATGTCGAGATCGGGGAGGGCGTCCCAGCCTCCGAAGAAGCCGAGACGGCCGCCGACGTGCAGGCTGCTGCGCCGGTACTTCCAGGAGGCTTCGACCCCGGCCACGCCGTCGAGGGCTCCGTTTCCCTCGATGCGGTCGACGTTCCCGGTCGGAAACTCCACGCCGAACGATCCCGAGACGGCGGAGGAACCGGTGGGGCTGCGATAGAAGGCGCCGCGCAGCACGACGGAGAGATCCCCCGGACGGATCCCCGGAGGAGCGCCCTCGGCGTACAGGGTGCCGTCCGCGTCGGCATAGGTGACGAACCACTGGTCGCGCTCGAAGGCGCCGCGACCGGCATCGCCGAACCCGAACTGCTCGTGATAGTTCTCGATCGTCCCGTCGAAGAAGCCGCCGGTGTGGACGTAGAGCGGCAGCTCCGCGCCGATCTCCAGGCCGTGTCCGAGTCCCCAGGCTCCCGACAGTCCGAGGCGCAGGTTCTCGCCGTCCACGAGATACGCGGTCTCTCCTTTCGAGCCGGCCGCGATCGCCTCGAGATCGGCCTGCGTCAGGAAATGCCGCTGGCCGTCACTGAAGGCGCGCAGGAGATCCTTGCTGACCGCGTGCGTGTTCTCGTAGGCGAGGCCGGCGTCGAGACGCCAGCCCCCCCGCGGCAGCAGGAACGCCGACGCGGGCGGCAGATCATAGAAAGGAAACCCGATCGGCATCTGCCCGCGCATCGGGATCGGGTCGCCGAAGGTCGGATCGAGCGCCGCGGACTTTTCGGGCGCCGCCCGGACCGGAAGGACCGCCGCCGCGAAGGCGAGACAGGCGAGAAGGCGCCGTCCGCCAGGCCGTGCCGCGGCACGGGCGCGGGCCGTTCCGCGCGGCCGCACCCCGTCCGGGGTCGTCAGGACGGATCCGCCGCGCCGGAAGGGGTCGTCGCGCTGCCCAGCAGCCGCTCGATGGCTGCCTCGACCTCCGCGGGGGACTGCCCGGTCGCGGCGATCGTCCCGTTCGCCGCGATCAGGACCGAGTAGGGAAGCCCGACCGCGGCGGCGCCGTAGGCCGTGGCGATCGGCCCGGTGGGACCGCCATCGTGGATCTGGAACCCCGGCAGGTGCTGGTTGTAGACGAACGCCTCGTAGGCGCGCGCGTCTTCGTCCACGCTGACTCCGACGATGACCAGGCGGTCGCCGCGCTCGGCCGCCAGGCGCCGCACCACCAGCGCCGCGTCGCGGCACGGCGGACACCAGGAAGCCCAGAAGTCGAGCAGGACGACGCGCCCCTTCAGCGCCGCGAGATCCACCGGGCGTCCTTCGAGGTCACGCCCCTGGAAGGCGGGGGCCGGCTTCCCCTCGAGGATGGGACCAGCGGCCGACGCCGGGGATCCTCCCGTGCGCGGCAGGGTGACGCCGAAGGTGCGCGATCCGCGACCGAAGACCAGGCGCAGCGCCCCGGCGCGCGCGGAGTCGTTCCAGGTGTCGATCCGGCGGAACAGCCCCACGGGCGGGGAGGGGCGCAGGTCGGCCACCGTCTGATCGTCGACGATGAGCAGGACGTCCTCGGCGCGCACGCCCGCCGAAGCGGCGGGCGAACCGGGAAGGACGCGCGTCACCACGGCCCGCTCGGCGCGCGCCTCCAGGAGCATTCCGCTCAGCCAGCGCGGCGCGCGCGGATCCGCGGGCGTGGACGTGCGGGGAGCGGCCGGAGACAGCAGGAGCGGGACGAGCGCGAGCGAGGTCAGCGTGCGGCGGATCACGCGGGGATCCTATCCCAGCGTCGCCGCTTCTCGTGTCCGCCCGAGGTTCGCGGCGCCGCCGCGGCGCTCAGGCGCGGCGGCGGACTTCGCTCGGCGCCCCCGGCGAGTGAAGCCCGGCGGCGATCGGCGGCAGCGTGCCTCCCGGGCGCGCCGGGAGCGGGAACGCGGGCGAGTGCCCGGCCCCCGCCGGGCGTGTGCCGCCGTCAACGACCCCCTTGAGCGAGCGCAGGCTGAGATCGAGCAGCCGCGCCTCGACACGCTCGGGGGCGAGCAGCCGCGCGAACAGCATCGGCAGGCTGTGAATGCGGGCGCTCAGCTGCCACGTCACCTTGGTGGATCGCTCCCCGACGGCATGCAGGCGCAGCTCCCCGCGATGGCGCAGCAGGCCGCGCTCCGAATGCAGGGTGTCGCCGACGAGGCGGACCGCCAGCGCCGTCGGCGCCGCCACTTCGAGGATTTCGATGCGGGCCGAATAGGGATGCCGTCCCCAGGTGCCGCGCTGGGTCCACAGGCTGAGCGGCGTGCGCCCGTCCCCGCGCTCGAGGGTGCTCGTCTGGACGCGCAGGAGCGGCCGGCCGCGTCCGTGGGCGGCGAACAGCGCCGGGAAGTCGCGCACCAGCTCCCAGGCGCGATCGATCGGGACGTGCAGCAGAACCGACCGGGTGGAGGAGACCACCCGGATGGCGCGAAGCCGCGCCAGAAGGGCGATCGCGAGCCCTGCGAAGATCACCGTCGCCGTCACCAGCATCAGCACGGAACACCCCCGTCGCGCGGGCCGGGCCCGCGTCGGCATGCGCTCAACGAGTTTTGGCGGCGATCGGAACGGGAGGTCCCCGGCCCGAGCGATGCGGAAGCCTAGCACATGTCATTTCGACATGAACCAGGAAAATTTCTTGTGGTCCTATACTGGGACTGCCATGAACCCTGCGCCCACGGCCCCCTTGGCCGAAACGCTCTCCCGCCTGACCCGCGCCGGAACGCTCTGTGACGCGCTCCCCGACGGGGCCGTGCACTGCTACGCCTGCGGCCACGACTGCTTCATCCCGCGGGGCCGTCCGGGGGTCTGCAAGGTGCGCTTCAACGACGACGGGGTGCTGCGCGTGCCGTGGGGCTATGTCGGCGCGCTGCAAGTCGATCCGATCGAGAAAAAGCCGTTCTTCCACGTCTTCCCGGGCCACGATGCCCTGTCCTTCGGGATGCTGGGATGCGATCTGCACTGCGCCTACTGCCAGAACTGGATCACCTCGCAGGCGATCCGCGACCCCGAGGCGGTCGCACCGGTGCGCCCCGTCACCCCCGCCGAGCTGACGGTGCTGGCGCAGCGGCACGCGGCGCCGGTGATGGTCTCCACCTACAACGAGCCGCTCATCACCTCCGAGTGGGCGATGGCGGTCTTCGCCGAGGCGCGCCGCGCCGGCCTCGTCACCGGCTACGTCAGCAATGGCAACGGCACCGAGCGGGTGCTCGACGCGCTCCAGCCTCACCTCGACCTCTACAAGATCGACCTCAAGGGTTTCGACGATCGCGCCTACCGCAAGCTCGGCGGGACGCTCGCGGCGGTGAAGCGGACCATCGCGTCGGTGCACGCCCGCGGGCTCTGGCTCGAGGTGGTCACCCTCCTCGTGCCGGGAATGAACGACTCCGATGCGGAGCTGCGCGCGGCGGCGGGGTTCCTGCGCGAGATCTCGCCGGACATCCCGTGGCATGTGACCGCCTTCCACCGCGACTACAAGATGACGGGACCCGAGGAGACGGGGGCGGCCACGCTCGTGCGCGCGGCGGCGATCGGTCGGCAGGAGGGGCTGCGCTACGTCTATGCCGGGAACCTGCCGGGCCAGGTCGGGGAACTCGAGGACACGCGCTGCGCCTCGTGCGGCGCGACGGTGGTGGCGCGCCACGGCTTCCGGGTGCGCGCCCTGGGCCTGACCCCGGCCGGGACCTGCCGCCGCTGCGAGGCCCCCGTCCCCGGCGTCTGGTCGATGGAGGCGCGCTCAGCGGCGCACTAGCCGGCCGGCGCGTCAGCCGGTCGAGCCCGACCCACTCCTGAGTCGTTCGCTCACCTCGGCGACGAACCGATCGGGATCGTCCGGCGTGACGATGACGTTGCGGAACAGCCCGCTCCGCCGGCGCAGGGTGACGGCGTTCCAGAAACGGAAACCGGACCAGCTCTCGTTGACGATGGCGCCGCGGCGGTCCACCGACTCGATGTCGGCGAGCCGCACGCGGCGCACCACCCTTCCGAGCAGGCTCACCTCGACGGCGTCGGGTCCGAGCGAGCACCGGATCGACCCGATGAAGGCGGCGCCGGCGACGCCGATCGCGGTCAGGAGCATCGCCAGCACGAGGGTCGCGCCGGTCATGGAGGGGCTCGGGCCCCGGCTCAGGAGGCCGGGGACTCCTCGACGAAGCGATACAGGGTGTCGCGCTGCCGCGGCACGAAGCCGGCCTCGCGGATCAGGCGCTCCATCTCGGCGCGGGTCGTGCAGCCGTGGGCGCCGGCCGCCTTCACCACGTTCTCTTCGATCATGATGCTGCCCATGTCGTTCGCGCCGAAGCGGAGCGCGACCTGTCCGATTTCCTTCCCCTGGGTGACCCAGGAGGACTGGATGTTGGGGATGTTGTCGAAGAAGAGGCGCGACAGCGCCTGGGTGCGCAGGTACTCGGCGCTGGTGGCCTCGCGCCCCCCGAGGGCCGTGTGCTCCGCCTTGTAGGTCCAGGAGATGAAGGCGGTGAAGCCGACGGCGCCGAGCGCCCGGCTGCGATCCTGCAGGTCGCGGATTTTCGCGAAGTGGGCGACGCGGTCGGCGTACGACTCGACGTGGCCGAACATCATCGTCGCCGTCGTCGGCAGGCCGAGGCGGTGCGCGGTCTCCATCACCTCGAGCCAGTCGTCCGACATCGTCTTGAGCGGGGAGATCGCCCGCCGGACCTCGTCCACCAGGATCTCCCCTCCGCCTCCGGGGATGCTGTGCAGCCCGGCCTCCTTGAGACGCTCCAGGGTCGCGGCGATCGACAGCTTCGAGACGCGGGCGATGTGCTGGATCTCGGAGGGGGAGAAGGCGTGGATGTGAAGAGTCGGGAAGCGCTCGCGGAAGGAGCGCAGGAGATCCTCGTACCACGCGATCGGCAGGTCGGGATGATGCCCTCCCTGCATCAGGATGCCGGTCCCGCCCAGCGCGAGCGTCTCCTCGATCTTGGCGAACAGCGTCTCCTTGTCGTGCAGGTAGCCTTCGGGGTCGCCGGGCTCGCGGTAGAACGCGCAGAAGGAGCAGCGGGCGGTGCAGACGTTCGTGTAGTTGACGTTGCGGTCGACGATGTAGGTGACGACCGGCTCCGGGTGGAGGCGACGCCGCACCGCGTCGGCCGCGAGCGCCAGGTCGGTCAGCGTCCCTTCCTGGAACAGCAGGAGCGCCCCGGCCGGGCTCAGCCGCTCTCCGGCGATGGCGCGCTCGAGGATCGACTCGGTCTCGGGTTTCGAGCGGCGCACCCGGCGGCGTTCGGCCGCGGCGGCGGGGATCTCCGGCATCGCGTTCATGCGGTCCTCGCGGCGGCCGTCTCTTTCGCCCGGCCGATCCAGCGCAGCGGTCCCGGGCGGGAGACGAGCCCGATCTCGTGCGCGCGCGACAGGAACATCGGCAGGGCCCGCTCTTCGTCCGGGCCGAGCCGGTAGTGGAGACAGTCGCGCAGGTAGGAGAGCAGATCCTCCGGAGGAAGCCCGAGCCGTCCGCTCCCCTCGCGCGCGATGGCCTCGAGATCCTGCTCGCCGCGGCGCAGCGCCTCGTGGAAGAGCGCGCCCTCGTCCGGCAGGCTCAGGCCGGGCCGCGCCGCCCAGACCGCGAACACGAACGGCAGCCCGGTCGCCGCGAACCATTCGGTCGCGAGATCGATCGCCTGCAGGCCGGACCAGTCCAAGGTCAAGGCCGGGTCGCCGATGACGAGCGCGGCGTCCACGTCCTCCATCAGGGCGGGCCATTGCGGCGCGCGCTCGACGAAGGCGACGTCGCGCAGGCCGCGGCGGGCCAGGAGGAGACGGACGAGGGCCGCGGAGGTCCGCGACGAGGAATCGAGCGCGACCCTGCGAATCGACTCGAGCGGCACCCGCGTCACGAGCAGCACCGATCGGGCCCGCCGCCGCGAGGCGATGCCGAGGCCGGCGATGATTCCCGGGTCTCCGAGGCCGGGGAGCTCCACGACCGGAACGAGACCGATGTCCGCCTCTCCCGCTTTCAGAAGCCCGGCAATCCGGGACGGGACCATCGGCCGGATTTCGACCGTCGTGCCGGCTTCTGGAACGGCCTCCGACAACCCTCGAAGCAGGGGGGCGGCGTTCAGGTACGGCACGGTCGCGATGCGCAGGCGCGGCACGGGCGGGCCTCTCAGAGTAGTGGTTCCGGGCGGGGGATTCTAGCAGAGTCTGCTACATTGACCGTGCCGATGCGTCGCCCGTGGCTCTACCTCGCCTATCTTCTTTATTGCGCCGAAGCGGGGATCTACCTGCTGCTCGTTCCGTGGTCGGCCTTGTGGGGGCCGCTGCTGCTCGGCTGGCCGGCCCGCCCGCGCGCCCTCCTCGCCACGGGCATGGCGCGGGGCGGCATCTCGGCACTCGGCGGGCTCCTGCTCGTCGTCTGTCTCATCGATCTCGTGCGCTTCTGCCGCGGCTTCCGAAGCGCATGAGCATCGGTCAGCCTCCGCGGCTCATGCTCGTGACCGATGCCGCGCGGCTCGCCGGACGTTCCCAGGCCGACATCGTCGCCGCGGCGATCGCGGGGGGCGTGACGCGCGTCCAGGTGCGCGAGCGGACGATGCCCGGCGGGCCGCTCCTCGCTCTCGTGGAGGAGATCCTCGCGGCGGCGAAGGGGCGCGCCGCGGGCAAGGTCGCCGTGCACGTCAACGATCGGCTCGACGTGGCGCTTGCTGCCGGAGTGCCGGGCGTGCACCTGCCGGCGGCGGGCCTGCCCATCAAGGTGGTGCGCCAGAAAGTGGGGGCGCGCTTCCGGATCGGCCGGTCGGTCCACAGCCTGGCGGAGGCCAGGGCCGCGCAGAAGGAAGGGGCCGACGAGCTGATCTTCGGCCCGATCTTCGCGACGCCGGAGAAGGCGCCGTTCGGCCCCCCGCAGGGGACGGACGCGCTGCGCAAGGTGGTCGACGCGGTCCGGGTTCCGGTGTGGGCGATCGGCGGGATCATTCCCGCCACGGCGGTCGAACTGCGGGGGCTTCCGATCGCCGGAGTCGCCGCCATCGGCGCCTTCGCAATGTCGGAGGATCCGGCCCGGGCGGCCCGCGATCTCCTCGCGGCGCTGTCGGGCTGACGCCGCGGCCTCCCCGGGCTGACGCGCCTGCGGGGTGCGCTCAGGCCGAAGCGGGCCTGGTGCGCACCAGCTGGCCGCACGCGGCGCCGATGTCGCGTCCCTTGCTCCAGCGGATCGACGCCGGCACGCCGCGCTGCAGCAGGACGTCCCGGAAGCAGGCCGCGACCTCAGCCGACGGGGTCTTGAAATCCTGCAACCCCGCCTCGTTGTACGGGATGACGTTCACCTTGGCCCGCACGCCGGCGAGGCGCCGCGCCACCTCCTCGGCGTCCGCCGGCGCGTCGTTCACCCCGGCGATCAGCACGTACTCGAAGGTGATTCGCTCGCGCGGCCCGAGCGGGAAGGCCCGGCAGGCGGCGACCAGCTTCTCGATCGGCCACTTGCGGTTGACCGGCATCAGGCGCCCGCGCAGCGCGTCGGTCGGCGCCGCGAGGGAGATGGCCAGCCGGGGGCGCGGATCTTCGCCCGCCAGCCGCTCGATCCCCGAAACCAGCCCCGCCGTCGAGAGCGTGATGCGCCGCGGCGGCAGTGCGAAGCCTTTCTCGTCCACGAGGATCCGGAAGGCGGCCAGCACCGCGTCGTAGTTGTGCAGGGGCTCGCCCATCCCCATGAAGACGATGCGCAGCCTGTCGATCGGGACCGCCTCGTGCGCAAGCAGGGCCGCCGCCTGGCCGGCGATCTCACCAGCGCTCAGCTGGCGCCGCAGTCCCATCGTGCCGGTGAGACAGAAGGCGCAGTCGAGGGCGCAGCCGACCTGCGAAGAGAGACAGAAGGTGACGCGATCGTCGTGCACCATGTGCACGGCCTCGACTTCGAGGCCGTCTTCGAGGGCCAGCAGGTGCTTCTTCGAGCCGTCCGCGGAACGGCCGGCGACGCGCGTCTTCGGCCAGGTGATTCGGAAGTGCTCATCCAGCGAAGCGCGCAGCGCGGCCGGCAGGTCGGTCATCGCCTGAGGGGTTTTGACCCTCCGGCCGTACATCCAGTGGTAGACCTGGTCGGCGTGGAAGCGCCGGGTCGTGAGCGGAGCGAGCATCGAGCGCAGCGCCTCGCGCTCGAGGCCGAAGAGATTGAGGCGCGCGTCGAGCGCGTCGGGCATTGCGGGCATGGGTGGCGTCCCTTGCGGGGCCTTCATTGTAGCGCCGTCCCCTCGCCGACCCGCGGGTCGAGCAGCGGCAGGCTCAGATCCACCAGGAGGCTGGCGAAGACATAGGCCGCCGTCAGGACCAGCACGCACCCTTCGACGAGCGGCAGATCCCGAAGCGCGATGGCGCGCACCAGCGCCTTGCCCAGCCCGGGCCAGGCGAAGACGAACTCCGTCGCGACCGCTCCACCGAAGAGGCTCGCGAGCTGCAGGCCGAGCACGGTGACGACCGGAGGGAGCGCCCGCCGCAGCGCGTGCCGCAGGAACACGCCGGGGCGGCTGAGCCCGCGCGCCCGCGCCGCCACCAGCGACTCGGCTCCCGCCACGTCGAGAAGCGCCGCGCGGGTGACCCGCGCCAGGGCCCCGGCGAGGACGAGGGCGAGGGTCAGGGCCGGCAGCACGAGGTGCCGCCACTCCGGGAGTCGCGCGCCGACGAAAGGCAGGACGACTCCGTCGAAGCCGTAGCCCGTGACCGGCAGCCAGCGCAGCCAGGAGGCGAAGGTCAGGATGAGGATCAGCCCGAGCCAGAAAACCGGCGTCGAGGCCCCGACGAGCGCGAGCAGGAGCACACCGAGATCGATCGCGCGTCCGCGGAACCAGGCGGCCAGGGTGCCGAGACCGATCCCCACGACCGCTGCGAGCAGGAGGGCGGCCAGGCCCAGCGTCAGGGTCGGGAGGGCGTAGTCCCCGAGGATCGCCGCCACCGGTCGTCCCTGCGCGTAGGAGATCCCCAGGTCGCCGCGCAGCAGCCGCGCGATGTAGCGCGCGTACTGCGCCGGGGCGGGCTCGTCGAGGCCCCACTCGGCCCGCACCTCGCGCAGGATCTCGGGATCGACCGCGCGTGAGCCGGCGATGAGCCGCGCCGGGTCCCCCGGGAGCGCGAAGAGCAGCAGCCAGACGAGCGTGGCGGCGGCCAGGAGGACCGGCACCAGCCCCAGGAGTCGCCGCAGGAGGTAGCCGCTCACGCGCGGGAAAAGGCCACTCAGGAGGCGGGCTTGTCGAGTCGCAGGCGTTCGAGCGGGATGCGGAACTCGCCGAGCGGAGTCGGCGTGACGCCTCGGACGTACGGCTTGAAAAGCGTCATCGAGCCGTAATAGTTCAGGAAGAGCATCGGAGCGTCCTCCATGACCGCGAGGCGCTCGGCCTTGCGGTACAGATCGGCGCGCGCCGCGGGTTCGCCGATGACGAGGGCGCGATCGACGAGGTCGTCGAAGGCGGGATTGCGATAGCGGAAGTAGTTCCCCGCGGGACCGATGTTCTTCGAGTGGAGGAGCGGTCGCAGCACGGCGTCGGCGTCCGGATAGTCGAGCGCCCAGCCGAAGCGGAACATCTGCGCCTCCCCCGGCGTGTCGGCGGTCCCCTCCACCGCCTTGAGGTAGGCCCCCCAGTCGACTTCGCGCAGCGTCAGGTTCACGCCGATCTTGCGCAGGTCGGCCTGCACCTGCTCGGCGATGCGCCGGTTGTCGCCGCTGGTGTTGAACCAGAGCGCGATCGGCGGCAGTCCACGGCCGGCCGGGTAGCCGGCCCTGGCGAGCAGGGACCGCGCCTTCGCCTCGTCGTGCGGGTAGCCGGGAAGCTCGGGGTCGTAGCCGGGAATGCCGGGCGGGATCAGCCCGCGTCCGGGGACGTTGGCGCCCGGCATCAGCCGCGTCCAGAGATAGTCCTTGTCCACGGCGTAATTGATCGCCTGGCGCAGCGCCACGTTCCCCTTGAAAGGGGCGCGATCGAGATTGAGGCCGATGTAGCCGATGCCCAGCAGTGGATAGCGCAGCACCTCGGACTGGACCTCGGGCGGGAGATCGTCCGGCACCTCATCGAGGGAATCGAGCCCGCCGGTGCGGTACTCCTGGAACGCGGTGACCTGGTTCTCCATGATGCGCACCTGCACCAGGTCCAGGGCGGGCCGGCCGTCGTAGTACTTGTCGAAGGCGGCCATCTCGATCAGGCTCGCCGGCTGCCAGCGCACGACCTTGAAAGGCCCGCAGCCGACGGGGGCGCGCAGGTATTTTTTCTCCGGGTCCTCGTAGACCTCGCGCGGCACGATCGAGGCGCCCCCCATCGTCAGCATGCCGAGGAACGGCGCGAACGGATGCTCGAGCCTCAGCACCACCGTGCGCGGGTCGGGCGCGGTGAGCCCGGCGACCGTCGCGGCCTTCCCTTCGGCGAACTCGAGGGCGCCGGCGACGGGTTCGAGCAGCCAGCGGCGCGGCGAGTGGGTCTCTTTCTTCAGGAGCCGTTCGAACGACCAGACGACGTCCTTCGCTTCGATGGCGCGACTGTTGTGGAACACGACTCCGTCGCGCAGCCGGAACGTGTACGTCAGGTGATCCGGGGAGACGGTCCACGAGGACGCGACCGCGGGGACCACGGCGAGCGTCGCCGGATCCATGGCGACGAGTCCCCGGAACACGTTCATGATGATCGCCTCCGACAGGTTGTCGGTCATCTGGGCGGGGTCGACCGTGGGCGGCTCCTCGCGCAGCCGGAACCGGAACACCTGGGGCGCGGCGGCGGGAGCGGGAGCCGCGCTCGCCTTCCCGGGACCGCTCTCGCCACCGGATCGCGATCCGCAGGCGGCCAGGAGCGCCGGCAGTGCCAGGAGGGCCGCGGCGAGAAGAACCCGGCGCACGCTGGAAGTTCGCAGACTGCCACTTACGCGGAACGTCCTCCTCATGCGGGCACCGCGAGCCGTGGGTCGAAGCGGTCGCGCAGCGCATCCCCGAGCAGGTTGAAACCGAGCACCGCGGCGAGGATCGCCAGGCCGGGTGCGAGCCCGGCCCACGGACGCTGCAGGAAGTGGATCTGCGCCTCGGCGATCATCGTCCCCCACGAGGGAATGGGCGGGCGCGCGCCGACGCCGAGAAACGACAGCCACGCCTCCATCAGGATGTTGCCGCCGAGCCCCAGCGTGGCGGCGACGACGATCGGTCCGGCGGCGTTCGGAAGCAGGTGCCTCCCCAGGATGCGCAGCGCTCCGGCGCCCGCCGCCCGCGCCGCGCCGGTGTAGCTCTCGGACTTGAGCCGGCGGATCTCGCCGCGCACCAGCCGCGCGATGCCCGCCCAGCCGAGGCCCGCCAGGACGAAAAGCACCACGCCGGCCGAGGGAACCGGCAGCGCGCGCAGAACCGGCACGTTCTCCGGCTCCGGGATCGCCGCGGCGACCGCCAGGGCGACGAGCGGCGACGGCAGCGCGAGCAGAATGTCGGCGCCCCGCATCGCGAAGGCGTCCACGAGCCCGCCGCGCAAGCCCGCCAGCGATCCGATCGCAATCCCGAGCGCGAGCGCCACCGCCTGCGCGCCGACCGCCACCACGAGGGAGAGCCGGGCGCCGAAGAGGACGCGGGAGACGAGATCCCGCCCCATGGCGTCGGTGCCGAAGGGGTGATCCCGATCCGGCGGTGTCGGAGGCGTCTGATCGCGCGGCGCGACCTGGGTGTACGGATCGGGAGCGAAGAGGGGGCCGACGACGGGGGCGGCGAGGGCGGCGAGGGTCACACCACCGACGAGAAAACCGCCCAGGAGCATCGCAACGGACGGCCGGGCGGAACGGCGAGGGCGGCGGGACTCCGTCGTCACGCGCGTACGATAGGGACCGGCCCCGCAAAGCGCAAGAGGCGCGGATTCTTGATCGCAGCGGGGGGGTGTGTTACGGTCCGCGCATGTTGCTGGCACAGCCTGGATGGCGGCGATGACGCGCGAACAGTGGCGCTTCCTGGTCTCGGGAATCGTCTTCGGGTTCCTGGTCGGGTACGTCGTGGCCTGGGGCGCCTTCGTGCCGCGCGTCACGCACGAGCCGGCCCCCGTTCCTGAAGCAGGGAACCTCGGCATGACCGGCGCCGTGATCGGCCCGGGCGGCGGGGGCGGCACCCCGGGTGGCGCGGGTGGCGGAGGCGGGGACGCGGCCCCGGCGGATGGCGGCAGCGGCGGAGAAGAGCGCGGCGCGGTCATGGCGCGCGTCGTGCAGGAGCTCACCGCGCTCAAGCAGACGATCGAGAAGAACCCGCACGATGTCCGCGCCCTGACGCGCCTCGGGAACTTCTACCAGGATGCGGGGAAGTTCGACCAGGCGGTGGATTACTACGCGCGCGCGCTGGCCGAGGACCCGAAACAGGTGGACGCGCGCACCGACCGCGGCATCTGTCTTCGCGAGCTGGGGAAGCCGGACGAGGCGATCGCCGAGTTCCGCCGCTCGCTCGAAATCGATCCGAAGCACTGGCAGACCTGGCTCAATCTCGGAATCGTGAGCCTGTTCGACAAACACGATCCCGAAACCGCCGCCTCCGCCTTCGGCAAGGTCGAGGAGCTCCAGCCCGACTATCCCGGGCTCGCCGGCCTCAAGGAAGAGGTCCGCAAAGCCCGGAATCCCGCCTGAAACGCCGCCCCACCGCTCCGGACCTCCGCCCTTTTCCGGCCTGTCCGAACGTTTGACTTCCGGGTCCCGCGACCTACATTTGGACACGAATTTCCGGGCGGACTTGCGCCCGTGGGGCACTGGTGATCGACGACGAACTCCTGCAGGAACTCCTCGTCCGGGCCACCGGGCTCTACAACAATGGCGATTACCGCGGCGCCATCACGGCCTGGCGCGAGGCGCTGGCGGTGGATCCCGCGAGCCAGAAGGCCAAGGAAGGGATCCAGATGGCGACGCTCCTGCTCGCCGACTGGGATCCCGCCACCTCCTTCGCCGCCCCCGAGCCGGCTCCGGCCGCTGACGGCGGCGAACCGCGCCCCTCGCAGACCAAGGAAGCCGACGCCCAGCGTATCGACGCCGGCGTGAAGCGCGTGCGCCGCCTCCTCCTCGAGCGCAAGTACTCCGAGGCGATCGAGGGGGCGCGCGGGCTCGTGCCGATCGATCCGGACTCGGAAGAGGTCCAGCGCCTGGTGGACGAGGCGCAGCAGGCGTTCGAATCGGCCCCGTTCATCGACGAGCACCTGACGCTGACGCGCGAGCTCCTGGAGCAGGGGCGGCGCGACGAGGCCGAGGCCGAATGCCGCAAGGTGTTCACCCTCGACCCGGCGAATCCGGACGCGCATGCGCTGCTGGCCGAGGTCCAGGGACAGGCGAAGGCTTCGGCCGCCGCCGCTCCCGAGCCGCCGGCCGGAGATCTCGGCGGCCGCACCATGCGGATCGATCGATCGCAGCTCCAGGCGTTCCAGTTCACCCCGGACGCCCCGGCCGCCCCCGACGCGGCCGACGCCGTCGAGACCGCGGGGGAGACGGAATCCCCGGACTCGTTCGGCGGAGACCTGGAGCTGGACATGGCCGCGGCGCCCGATGCGGCGGCCGCCGGTGAGCCGGAATCCGCCGCAAACACGGAAGCGGCGACGCCCGCGGAAGCGGACGCGATCGAGTTCGGAGATCTGCCGGAGCTTCCCGAAAACTTGACGGCCGGGGCCGAGGCGGCGGCAGAGCCGGAGCTCGATTTCCTCCCGGAGGAATCGCTCGAACTCTCCGACGGCGCCGGCGCCGCAGGCCACGAGACCGCGGAGGTGGCAAGCGCGGCCGCTGCGGACGCAGGAGACACGGTCGACGCCCCGATGGAGATCCCCCTCGACGCGGACGAGCCGTCGCCCGCCGCCGAGGTTTCGGCCGAGACACCTGCGCCGGGGGCCGCGGAGCCGGAGGTGATCGAGGCGACCACGGTGGTGCCGCCGTCGGTCCGCCTGGTGGAACGCAGCCCGGAAGGGCAGGCGGCCATCGATCGCCTGATGCAGCAGCTCGACGAAGACGAATCCGTCGAGTCGATCCCACTCGCCCTGCCCACGCCGCCCACGCCGCCCGCCTCCGCCGCGCCGAAAACGCCGCCGGTCGCGGCGAAGGAGGCCGTGCCGCCTGGCCGGTCGGCGTCGCAGGGCGCCGAAGGGGGCTGGGAAGAAGAGCTCGAAAGCCTGAACCGGAAATCCGGAGAGCACGACATCGTCGGGCGCTCGGCCTCGCGCGCGGCCGCTCCGTCTGCCACGCCGGACGAGGACCTCGACCTGACCGCGCTGATGGGGGACGAGCTGGGGCCGCTGCAGGGTGCGCCGGCTTCCGAGTCTGCGCAGCCGGTGGAGACGCCGATCGAAGTGCACGAGCCGACCGTTCCGACCCCGTCGGTGATGGACGCGGAGCCGGGCCCGGCCAGGGCGGCCGTCGCGCGGGCCCGCGCGCAGGAGCGCGCCGCGCGCATCGCCGGCGTCGCCTCCGCGGGCGATCGCCGCGGGCGCTCGATGACCTCGCTGTTCGCGCTGTGCGGTGTCGTGATCCTCGTCGCGGCGGCGGCGATCTGGTGGTTCTTCTTCCAGCCGCGCAATGCCCTCGGTCGATCGCAGGCGCCGACGGCGCCGGCGCCGCCGTCCGCCTCGTCCGGCCCGGCCCACGTCGACGGACCGATTCCGACGCCGATCGGCTCGACCTCGAGGCAGCCCGATCCGGCCGACCGGAACGCGCCGTCCGGCGACGGAGCGGACGGCACCGCTCCCGACAACGCGGAGCCCGCTCCGGCA
This sequence comes from Candidatus Polarisedimenticolia bacterium, assembly GCA_036005805.1. Taxonomy (GTDB): domain Bacteria; phylum Acidobacteriota; class Polarisedimenticolia; order Gp22-AA2; family Gp22-AA2; genus DASRAU01. Next base: position 18,951 of record DASYQE010000001.1, read on the forward strand.
GGCGCTCCCGCCGCCGGCGGATCGGCGACCCAGACCTCGGCCCAGGCGCCGGCGACGCACGTCCCGGGAGCGAACGGATCTCCGAACCCCGCGCCCGCGGCGGCACCCGCCGCGGCGCGCCCGCGCACCGCCGAAGAACTGCGGGCCGAGACGGCGCAGCACCTCACCGCCGGCCGGACCTTCCTCGCGCAGGAGAAGTGGCAGGACGCGCGGCGCGAGCTGGCCGCGGCGCTTGCGCTCGACCCGGTCAACTTCGAGTGCAAGGAGCTGCTGCAGAAAGCGCAGGCGAAGGTCGATCAGGAGACCAGGGTCAACCAGGAGTACGACGAGGCGCGCGCCCTGTTCCAGGACAAGGACTACCAGGGAGCCCTTTGGAAGCTCTATCGCCTGCCGAAGGATCCGCGCTACGGGAACCTGGACGTGCCGATCGCCAACTCCTGGTACAACTGGGCGGTCGTGGCGTTGAAGGGGGGGGACGCCACGACCGCCATCCAGAAGCTCAACGAGGTCCTGCAGGTGAACGCCGACGACGCTGGCGCGCAGAAGACGATGGATGTCGCGTCGCAGTATCAGTCGCGCGCCAAGGACAAGGGCTTCTACTCGTTCGTGGACACGCTGCGCTTCCGATCGTTCGACGGGAAGTAGGCGGCCGGGGGCGCCGGGGCCTCCCGGCGTGAGTCCAACGGGTCCCTAGTGCCGGAAGTGCCGCAGGCCGGTGACGACCATGGCGAGCCCGTGCTCGTCGGCGGCCGCGATGATCTCCTCGTCCCGGATCGACCCGCCCGGCTGCACGACCGCCGTCACCCCCGCCTTCGCCGCCTCGTCCAGGCCGTCGCGGAAGGGGAAGAAGGCATCGGAGGCGAGCACGCCGCCCGCGACCGGCTCCTGCGCTTTGCCGACGGCGAGACGCACCGAATCCACGCGGCTCATCTGACCGGCGCCGACCCCGAGCGTGCGCTCGCCCCGCGCGATCACGATGGCGTTCGACTTGACGTGCTTGGCGACCTTCCACGCGAACGCGAGCCCGCGCCGTTCCTCCGCCGTCGGGGCGCGGCGCGTGACCACCTTCGCAGCCGCAACGTCCGCGTTTCCGGTGTCGGCGTCCTGGACCAGAAGCCCGCCGGAGAGGCTGCGCAGATCGAACACCGCCGTCGCGGACGCATCGGCCGCTCCCGCCTCGAGCACGCGCAGCCCGGTCTTCGCCTTCAGCGCGTCGCGCGCCCCGGTGGCGATGGACGGCGCGATCAGGCACTCGAGAAAAATCCCCGCCGCCGCGGCGGCGCCGCTGGCGTCGAGCTCGCGGTTGAAGGCGACGATGCCGCCGAAGGCCGAGACCGGGTCGGTTGTGCGCGCCTCCTCGAAGGCCTCGGCCAAAGTCGCGGCGCAGGCCACCCCGCACGGGTTGTTGTGCTTGACGATGACCGCGGCCGGCCGGTCGAATTCCCGCACCAGGCGCCAGGCGGCGTCGAGGTCGAGCAGGTTGTTGTAGGAAAGCTCCCTGCCCTGCACCTGGCGCGCCTGCGCCACGGTTCCCGCGACCGGAGCGGGGGAGACGTACAGGGCTCCCTTCTGGTGCGGATTCTCCCCGTAGCGCAGCGACTGCTTCCGGGTGAACTCCAGGCGGATCGTCTCCGGGAATTCCGCGGCCGGATCCGGCGCCGTCGCGCCCGGTCCCGGGACCTTTCCTCCGCCCGGCTGATCGAGGGCGGCGAAGCGGCGGGCCAGCGTGTCGCGGATGTCCGCGTCGTAGGCGGCGGTGTGCGCGAACGCCTTGGCGGCGAGCCGCCGGCGCGTCTCGTCCGAGAGGCCGCCGGTCTTCTCGATCTCGTCCAGGGCGGGCCCGTAATCGGCCGGATCGACCAGCACCCCGACGGCGGCGTGGTTCTTGGCCGCGGAGCGGATCATCGCCGGGCCGCCGATGTCGATCATCTCGATGAGCTCGCCGAGCGGCGCATCGGGCTTCGCCGCGACGGAGCGGAACGGATAGAGATTGACCACCGCCAGCCCGATCGGCTCGATGGACGATCGCTCCATGTCGGCGCGATGCGAGGGCTCGGAGGGATCGCCGAGGAGCCCGCCGTGGATGCGCGGGTGGAGCGTCTTGACCCGGCCACCGAGGATCTCCGGCTGGCCGGTGTGCCGGGAGACGTCGGCCACGTCGAGGCCGTCGCGCCGCAGCGCCTCGGCCGTGCCGCCGGTCGAGAGAATCTGGAAGCCGAGAGACGCGAGGCGGCGCGCCAGCGCGGCGACGCCGGTCTTGTCGTAGACGCTCACCAGGGCCCGGCGCGGCATCGGCTTCATGGCTTCTCCGCCGCGCCCGCGGCGTTCTTCGGCGACGCGGGGACGGCGCCGGCGGTCATCGGCAGGGCGCCGGTCATGTCGCCCCCCGACTCGCGCCACAGGAGCGCCCAGACGCGCGCGATGTCGTTCACCGCCTGCGAGTAGGCCAGTGCGCCGACGCCGAACGGCACGGAGCGCTCGTCCACCGCCTGGGGCGACACCGGCGTGCCGTCGTCCTTGAACGCCGGCGCGATGCTGGGATAGGAGCGCACCGCCCGGCGGGCGCTCTCCAGCAGGTAGGGGCGCAGGTCGGCGCCGTCGACGAGCGGCGCCGGAGCCGGGTCGAGGACGAACGGAATCTTGTCGAGCATGCGCTCGATGAGCTTGCGGTAGGCCTCGCGGACGAGGGGCTCGCGCGGATCGCTGTCGGAGGCGTTGAGCGGGAAGGAGACGTCGGCGACGAGATGGGCGAGCGCGCCGCATTCGTACGCGAAGCGGGGCAGCGTCCCTTTCTTCGAGAGCAGGTCGCCCGCCTGCTTCTTCTTGAGGATCGCCGCGTCGGCCGCGAGCCCGCCTCCGGCGGCGCGCAGGAAGTGCACCTCCTCGTCCTCGTGCTTCGAAGGATCCGTCATGCCCCGTTCCAGCTCGGCCCGATGCTTCTTCAAGATCGCCACCAACCCCGGCGGCGCCACCTTCATCGCATCCGACACCATCCGCAACCGCGTCGGGTTCGTCCAGGCCAACGCCGACCCCGTCGAAATCGCCATCGCCGTGACGAGAAGGATCAGGACGCGCGCGCGGTTCACCCGCGCATTCTACATGGCCGGCCCGAGGGTCTTCGAGTTGTTCCGAGCCCCCGAGCGCGTTGACAACAGCAGGGTCGGAGTGCAAGATGCCGCACCGATGAGACACAACGGTCGCGTGAAGTGGTTCAACCCTAGCCGCGGCTTCGGATGCATCGAGCTCGACGGCGGCGGCGAAGTGCCGGTGCACACCGCCGCGATCCGGAGTGAAGGCGTGCGCACGCTCGAGGAGGGGCAGGCGGTCGAGTGCGACGTCGCCCAGGGGCCGCACGGCCCGCAGGCGGAGCGCGTCGTCCCGATCGGCGAAGTCCTCGAGTAGGCCGCCATGCAGAACCTGTGGCGCGACGACGAGGCGCGCGGCCTCGGGCCGATCGATCTCCTCGTCTACCGCTCGCGCCTGTACGGCCGCGATCCCGTGCTCGTCCTCTGGGGAGGCGGTAACACCTCGCTCAAGCACGACGAGACCGACTTCCGGGGCCGTCCGACCGCGGTCCTGCGGATCAAGGGGAGCGGCGCGGACCTCAAGGCGATCACGGCCTCCGATTTCCCCGCGCTGCGGCTCGACGACCTCCTGCCGCTCCAGGAGCGCGCGGCGATGGAGGACGAGGCGATGGTGGACTGGCTGCGCCGGTGCCTGCTGGATCCGGGGGCGCGCCGTCCGTCGATCGAGACGCTCCTGCACGCCTTCGTGCCGCATGCGCACGTCGACCACACGCACGCCGACGCCATCCTCGCGCTGGCCGATCAGCAGGACGCGCGCCGGCACGTCGAGGCTGCGCTCGGATCCGATGCGGTGTTCGTGCCCTACCGGCGTCCCGGGTTCCTGCTCTCGAAGGAGGTCGGCGAGGCGGTGCGGTCGGCGCCGAAGGCCCGTTGCGCCGTCCTGGAGCGCCACGGCCTCATCGCGTGGGGGGAGAGCGCCCGCGAGTCGTACGAGACCACGATCGGAATCCTGGCCCGGGCCGGCGAGTACGCACGCGATCGCGCCCAGGGGCGTGTCGTCCTGGGGCCGCTCGTCCACCCGCCGCTCGAAGCCTCCGTGCGACGACGCCTCGCGGCGCGTCTCCTGCCGCGGCTGCGCGGCGCGCTGGCGCGCGCAGCGGGACCGGGTGCGGCAGGCGCGACCGGCGGCGCGGCCGACCCCCGCGTCATCCTGCGTCATGACGACGACCCGGATCTGCTCGACTTCGTCGGCCGCGAGGGGGCCGCGTCCGCCGCGCTCGCGGGACCGGCGACGCCGGACCACCTGATGTACACGCGGGTGCGGCCGCTGGTCGTTTCGCTCCACGACCGGCCGCTCACAGGGGAGGCGGACGCCGATCGCCTGGCGGAGACCTGCGAGCGCGAGATCGGCAAGTACGCCGACTGGTACCGCCTCTTCGTGCGCAAGCACGGCGGGGACGAATCCAGGGTCGATCCCCGCCCGCGCCTGCTGCTCGTGCCGGGTCTCGGGGCGATCACGGCGTGGAAGGACGCGCGTCACGCCCGCATCGTCGCCGACATTGCGCGCCATGGCACCGCGGTGATGCGCGCCGCCTCGGGGATCGGCGAATACCGCTCGCTGGGGCTTCAGGACGCCTTCGACATCGAGTTCTGGCCGCTCGAGCTGTACCGCATGAGCCTGCAGCCGAAGGAGGCCGAACTGGGGCGCCGGGTGGCGCTGGTCACCGGCGCCGCGCGCGGCATCGGGCGCGGCACGGCGCTGCGGCTCGCGGCGGCCGGCTGCCACGTCGCGGTCACCGATCGCGACGGCGAGGGGGCTCGATCGGTCGCCGACGCCGTTGTGGCTGCCCACGGTGAGGATCGGGCCATCGCCTGCGCGCTGGACGTCACCGACGAGGCGTCGGTCGCCGCCGGCTTCGAAGCGGCGACGCTCGCGTGGGGCGGTGTGGACGTCTTGGTCAGCAACGCCGGCATCGCGCACGTCAGCAGCGTGGAGCGGATGGAGCGGCGCGACTGGGACCGGGTCCTCGCCGTCAACGCCACGGGGCATTTCCTGGTGTCGCGCGAGGCGGTGCGGCTGATGAAGACGCAGGGCACCGGCGGAAGCATCGTCGTCATCGGCTCGAAGAACGTGCTCGCGCCCGGAAAGGACTTCGGCGCCTACAGCGCGTCGAAGGCGGCGCAGGTCCAGCTCGCCCGCGTGCTGGCGATCGAGGCCGCCCCGGACCGCATCCGGGTGAACATCGTGCACCCCGACGCGGTGTTCCAGGACTCAGGGCTCTGGTCGGAGGAGGTGCGGCAGGAGCGCGCCCGCGCCCATGGCATCGCCCCGACGGAGATCGAGGAGTTCTACCGCAAGCGCAACCTGCTGGGAGAGAACGTCACCGCCGAGGATGTCGCCGAGGCGGTCCTGTGGCTCGCGTCCGACAGATCGCTCAAGACGACCGGCTGCATCCTGACGGTGGACGGCGGATTGAGGGAAGCCTTCCCGCGCTGACGAGTACCGCGGACGGGGTCCGCGCGAGGCGTGCGGGCCGGGAGCGCTACTGCGGGATGGACGTTTCGACCGGGTAGACCACCGTCCCGCCGCGATCGATGTAGGTCTGGGCCATCACCGCCGGGACCCGGTTGTTGCTGACGATCTGCGGGTTCTGGCGCACGTCGAGCAATCCCGGATCGAGCGCGAAGGCGCGCTCGTAGGCGTGGATCGCCTCGGTGTAGAAGTTCTCCGCGTCGAGGACGACCCCGAGGTTGTACCAGGCGAGGGCGTAGTTCGGCTGGATCGCCACCGCCTTGCGGTAGGCGAGCTTCGCTTCGCTCTTGCGCCCGAGGGCGTACCGCACGACGCCCAGGTTGTTCCAGGCCGCGGCGAAGTTCTTGTCGAGCTTGACGGCCCGCGCGTAGCGCGCTTCGGCGTCCTTGCGCCGCCCCTGCTTCAGGAGCAGGTTCCCGAGCTCGTTCAGCAGGTACGGGTTGTCGGGATGCCGCGCCAGCTTCTCGTTCAGCACGTCGATGTCCAGAGGGACCGCGCTGTCGGGCTTGCGCGCCGGCGCCTTCGGAGCGGTCGGCTCGGGGGGATTCGCCTCCGGTTCGGCCGGAGCCGCCGCGGGGGCCTGGGTGGGAGGCACCGCCTGGGGTTCCTGGGCATAGCCGGAAGCAAACGTGCCGAGGAGCAACGCCCCCGCCAGCACCGACCGTCCCATCCCGGACTTTCCTGCGATCCTGCTCACGAACCCTCCGTTTTCTCGACCGCGCGGACCTTCAAAGCCACCTTGTTGTCCTTGGAGTATATCTTGAACTCCACCGCCTCACACGGGTTCTTCGCCTGCAAAGCCGCGGTCTGGCGGGCGATCTCGCGGGCGAAGGATTCGAACGCCAGGGGCCGGGCATCGCCGCTCAGGCTGCGGGCCGCGATGAAGGACTCGTACAGGCGCCTGACCTTTGCCTCGTCCGGCTGGTTCGCCTGGATGCGGACCGCGCCCGTACCCGCGGGCCGCCTGGCCTGAGGCTTCGCAGCGGGCGCGGCGGGCGGCGTCGAGGACGGGATGGGGACGGCGCTGCCGCCGTTCCCGGCCTGCGCGGCCCGCTTCGCGGCGCGCGCGGCGAGAGGGTGGACGCGCGCCCCCTCCTCCTTCATGCGCATCATCTTGTTCCAGAGCTCCTGGAACGTGTTGAACTTGTTCACGACGCTGCTGTACATGAAGCGCTCGGCCATGTTCCGCAGCTCCACGCCCTGGAGCTTGCGGAACGCGCGCGACAGCGCCCCGTGCTGGTCGGTCGGCGGCCGCGGATTCGCTCCCTGGAAGTAGAGGTCGTACTGGACCTTCAGGCGGCGGATCTCGAAATCGAGCGCCTTCAGGTCGTCTTCCATGCTCATGGCGTGCGATAGCTCCCGGTCCGCCGGCCCTGGCCGGACCTCGCGCGGAAATATAGGTTGTCCTTCATCGGATTCAACTCGTCGGGCTTTTGACACCCCGGAATGACTGTGATGAGATGCCGCCCCTCATGCCCTCGCACGCCAGGTCCCGCAGCAAAGCGATGGCCAAAGCCGCGGGGTTGCGCCGCCTGCCCTCGGTCCATGAAGTCCTGGAGCGGCCGGAGGTGCGGTCGCTTTCGGAGCGTTACGGGCGTCCCATCGTGACGGCGCTCCTGCGCGAGCGGCTCGAGTCGCTGCGCCAGCAGGGCCGCCGGACCGCGTCCACCTCGCAGGGCGGGCCGGCGCCGGAGGCTATCGCCGGGCTGGGCGCTTGGCTCGAAGCGGAGGCGGCCTCCCGCACCCGCTCGACCCTGGTGTCGGTGATCAATGCGACCGGCGTCGTCATCCACACCAACCTCGGGCGCGCGCCGCTCCCCGAGGAAGCGCTGCGCCGGATGACGGAAGTCGGGCGCGCGTACACGACGCTCGAATACGACCTGGCGGCCGGCCACCGCGGCTCGCGCGGCGTGCACCTGGAGCGGCTCTTCCGGTTCCTGTTCCCCGGGGCGTCGACGCTCGTGGTGAACAACAACGCCGCTGCTGTGATGCTCGCGCTCAACACGCTGGCGGAAGGGCGCGAGGTCATCGTGTCGCGTGGCGAGCTGGTGGAGATCGGCGGCTCGTTCCGCGTTCCCGACATCCTCGCGAAGAGCGGCGCCGTGCTGCGCGAGGTGGGCACCACGAACAAGACGCGCCTCGCCGACTACGAGCGGGCGATCGGGCCGAAGACGGCGCTCCTGATGAAGGTGCACCCGAGCAACTACCGCATCGTCGGCTTCACCGACGCCGTGCCGCTCGCGGACCTGGCGCGCCTCGGGCGCAAGCGTCGCCTGCCCGTGCTGATGGATCAGGGGAGCGGCAACCTGCGCGATCTGCGCCGCCACGGTCTGCGCGACGAAGGGACCGTTCAGGAAGCGTTCGCGGCCGGCGCCGATCTCGTCTGCGCCAGCGGCGACAAGCTCCTCGGCGGACCGCAGGCCGGGATCCTGGCGGGACGCCCGGCGCTGATCGAGCGGCTGCGGCGCAACCCCCTGGCGCGGGCCCTGCGCGTGGACAAGACGATCGTCGCGGCGCTCGAAGCGGTGCTTCTGGCGCACCTCCGCGGCGACGAGGAGACCGTGCCGGCCGTCCGGATGATCGCGCTCACGCCGGAGACGCTCGAGCCGCGGGCCCGCCGCTTCGCGGAGCGCGCCGCGTCGGCCGACGCCCGCCTGCAGGCGCGCGTGCGCGCCGGGATGTCCGTCAGCGGCGGCGGTTCGGGACCGGGGGAGGGGATGCCGTCGGTTCTGGTCGCGGTCCGCGCCGAGGGACTGAGCGCGCGCTTCCTCGAAGAACGTCTGCGGCTCGGCGCTCGGCCGGTCATCGCAAGGATCGAGGCGGGGGAGCTCCTGTTCGACTTGAGGACCGTGCCGGAAGAGCAGGACGAGGAGCTCCTCGCCGCCCTCGTTGCCGCCTCGGCCGGCGATCGGGCGGAGAAGCCGCCGCGTCCGCCTAGACGTTGAAGCGGAAGTTGATCACGTCGCCGTCGCGCACGACGTAGTCCTTCCCTTCGGAGCGCAGCAGCGCCTTCTCGCGCGCCGCGGCCAGGCTGCCGGCGGCGACGAGATCCTCGTAGGCGACCACCTCGGCGCGGATGAAGCCGCGCTCGATATCGCTGTGGATCGTCCCGGCCGCCTGCGGCGCCCGCGTTCCCTTCGCGATCGACCAGCCGCGGCACTCGTCCTCGCCCGCCGTGAGGAACTGGATGAGGCCGAGCAGCCCGAAGGCGGCGTGGATGACGCGATCCTTGGCCGGTTCGGCGACGCCGAGATCCGCCAGGAAGGCGCGCGCGTCCTCGGGGTCGAGCCGGGCGATCTCCTCCTCGACCTTTGCGGACAGGCCTGCGACGGCGGTGTGCGGCCTCCCGGTCCATTCCTTCAGGCCGTACTCTTCGACGACGTGATCGACGCGCGAGGCCTTGCCCTCGTCCACGTTGACGAGAAGGAGCAGCGGCTTGGCGGTCAGAAACGCGAAACCGCGGATGCGCCTGAGGTCCTCGGCCTTGAGATCGAGGGCGCGGATCGGCGTCTCCTTCTCGAGCGCGAGAAGGCACCGCTCGACGATCGGCAGCTCCGCCTCGTCGTCCTTGTTCTTGGCCTTCTTGATGTTCAGGGCCAGGCGCTCCCTGCGCTTCGAGGCGACCTCGAGGTCGGCGAGGACCAGCTCCATCTCCATGGTGGCGATGTCACGGGCCGGGTCGATCGAGCCTTCGGCGTGCGGGAGCGCCGGGTCTTCGAAAGCGCGCACCACGTGGGCGATGGCGTCGACGTTGCGCATCTCACCGAGCGACAGCGACTGCTGACCCTCCCCCTTCTGGACTCCCTGAAGGTCGAGGAAGTCGAACTGCGCGTAGGTCAGCTTCTTCGGCTTGTAGATTTCGCCGAGCCGCGCGACGCGCGGGTCGATCACCTTGGCGACGCCGACGTTGGTCCCGGAGCGGCCGGAGGAGAACTTGTCGACGCTCACCTGCGCGCCGGTCAGGATGTTGAAGAGGCTGGTCTTCCCCACCTTGGGGAACCCCAGCAGTCCGAATTTCATGACGGAGGGCCTCCGGACGCACGCGCCGCGGACGGCGGCATGCGGGGTGAAGCGCGGATTCTAGCCGATCGTTGCGGAGGGCCGGGTGCGCGGGCGGTTATTTCCGACGGGTCTCGCGGGGCGGGGGAGCGGGCGCCCCGTCGCCCTTCAGCCGGCCGGATTCGAGGAGGAGGCGCCGCAGCAGGAATTCGATCTGACCGTTCAGGCTCCGGAGGTCATCGCGGGCCCAGCGTTCGAGCGCCGCGAGGACCTCCGGGTCGATCCGCAGCAGGAAGGGACGACGTTCGCCCACCGGTTTATTGATAGAGGGTGCCGGTGTTCACGACCGGCTGCGCCGCGCGCTCGCCACAGAGCACGACGAGCAGATTGCTGACCATGGCGGCGCGCCTTTCGCCGTCGAGGGTGACGACCTTGTTCTCTTCGAGCCGGGCGAGCGCCATCTCGACCATGCCGACGGCGCCGTCCACGATGCGCTGGCGGGCCGCGACGATGGCGCCGGCCTGCTGGCGCTGCAGCATCGCCGAGGCGATCTCCGGCGCGTAGGCCAGGTGGCTGATGCGCGCTTCGATGACCTCGACGCCGGCGCGGTTCAGGCGCGCCTGGATCTCGGTCTTGAGGTGTTCCGCGATCTCCGCCGTATGGCCGCGCAGCGACATCTGCTTGTCGTCGTGCGCGTCGTAGGCGTAGGAGGTCGCGAGATTCCTCAGCGCTGCCTCGCTCTGCACGTGGACGTAGTTCTCGTAATTGTCCACCTCGAAGCAGGCCTCCGCCGTGTCCACCACCCTCCAGACGACCACCGCCGCCAGCTCGATCGGATTGCCCTCGATGTCGTTGACCTTGAGGTGCGCCGACTCGAAGTTGCGCACCCGCAGGGACAGCCGCCGCTTGCTGTAGAACGGGTTCGCGAACCGCAGCCCCGGCTGCTTGACCGTCCCGACGTAGGAGCCGAACAGCTGCAGCACCCGCCCTTCGTTCGGATCGACGACGAACAGCCCCGCCAGCAGGACCACGGAGCCGACGAACACGACGATCGAAGCGATGATCGTTCCCTTGTCCTGGTGCAGGATCCCCTGCACGAACCCGTAGATGGCCGCCGCCATCGCCAGCAGCAGGATCGCCAGAGCCGCGTACCCCGAAACCGCCCGCCGTTCCTTTTCCCGGATCATCCTCGTTCCCCCTCCGCCCGACGGGCGGCTGATGCGTTCGTCCGTGTGATTGCGTAGTGATATCAACATGCTATCCCCGTTGTCAAGGGTCAAGTTGCAGCCCCGGGATGAGTCCGCCATGGCGGTCCACGCGCGGTGATAGAATCCCGCCTCGCACGGCGGAGAGGGACCCGGGGCGTAGCGCAGCCTGGTAGCGCATCTGCTTTGGGAGCAGAGGGTCGGTGGTTCGAATCCACTCGCCCCGACCCCGGATCCGCGGCGGCGGCCGGTTCCGGTCCGGCCTCGCTTATGCCGATGTCGTCGGGTGCGCGCCTGTAGCTCAGCGGATCAGAGCACCAGCCTCCGGAGCTGGGGGTCGGAGGTTCGAATCCTCTCAGGCGCGCCAGCCCGGACGCGTGTTAACATGCCGCTCCCCAAAAGGTCCGGACGGTGGCGTCGGGCCGTTGTGGAAACGAAATTCCGACCGCGCGCCTGTAGCTCAGGGGACAGAGCAACGGCCTTCTAAGCCGTGGGTCGGGGGTTCGAATCCCTTCAGGCGCACCACTTTTTTGTGCACGGCCTGCATGGATGTCGCGGGGGAATCGGGCAGTCCGCAGTCGAAGGATGGTGAGTGTAGCTCAGGTGGTAGAGCCCCGGGTTGTGGCCCCGGTTGTCGGGGGTTCGAGTCCCCTCACTCACCCCATCGGTTGACTTGACGTCTGGGACGGGCCGTTAGCTCAGTCGGTAGAGCAGCTGACTCTTAATCAGCGGGTCGGAGGTTCGAGTCCTCCACGGCTCACCAGTCCCTCGGCGCAGCGCAGAGAGTCAACCCCGCCGCGGCGTGCACCGCGCCGCCTTCCCCAGCAGGAGATCCCGCTCCCGCGCGTTGCCGGTCAGCGACGCGGCGCGTTGGTATTCGGCGCGGGCCTCGTCGCGCCGTCCGAGCTTCTCCAGGAGATCCCCCCGCACGCCCGGCAGCAGGTGATACGAGGCCATCGCCGGATCGGCGGCGAGGGCCTCGACGAGCGGCAGCGCCTCCGCCGGGCCCGAGGCCATCCCCACGGCGACGGCGCGGTTCAACGCGACCACCGGCGACGGCATCCATCCGAGCAGCGCGTCGTACAGGGACACGACGGCTCTCCAGTCGGTCTCGGCGGCCGTCGGGGCGCGCGCGTGGCACGCGGCGATCGCCGCCTGCAACGCGTACGGGCCCGGCGGGGTCGCCAGCCGCAGGGCGCGCTCGAGCGCCGCGAGCCCGCGGCGGATGAGCAGGGGATCCCACAGCGCCCGGTTCTGATCGGGCAGCAGCACCGGCGTTCCGTCGGCGGCGCGCCGCGCGGGAAAGCGCGACGCCTGGAGCTCCATGAGGGCCACGAGCCCGTGCACCTCGGGCTCGTACGGCGCCAAACCGGCGAGGACGCGGCCGAGCCGGAGAGCCTCCTCCGACAGGTCCGGCCGCATCCACTCGTCGCCCGAAGAGGCGGCGTACCCTTCGTTGAAGACGAGATAGATCGTCTCCAGCACCGAGGCGAGCCGCGCGGATCGCTCCTCGCCGCGCGGGACCTCGAACGGCACCCGCTTTTCGGCGAGGCTGCGCTTGGCGCGGACGATGCGCTGGGCGATGGTCGCCTCGGGCGCGAGGAAAGCGCGCGCGATCTCCGCCGTCGTCAGGCCGCCGAGGATCCGCAGGGTCAGGGCGACGCGGCCGTCGGGCGGAAGCGCCGGGTGGCACGACACGAACATCAGCCGGAGCAGATCGTCGCCGACGTCGTCGTCGAGCGCCTGATCCACCGCTTCGGTGGCCGCGCGCGGCTCCGCCTCGGTGCCGATCGATTCGTGCACGCGGCGTTGCATCGCCTCGCGCCGGAAGTGATCCACGGCGCGGTTCTTCGCCGCCGCCATCAGCCATGCCGCCGGGTTGCCGGGGATGCCGTCCCGCGGCCACTGCTCGAGCGCGGCGACGAGCGCGTCCTGCGCCAGGTCCTCGGCGCGGCCCACGTCGCGCGTCAGGCGCGCCAGCGCGCCGATGAGCCGCGGCGCCTCGATGCGGAACACCGCCTCGACGGACCTCCTGGAGATCTCGTCGTTCACGCCCGGCCCCGGTCGCGCTTCAGCACCCGTCCGGGCGCCGGGGTCCGGCCTGCGGCTCTTCGAATCCGGCCGCGGCCTGGCGGACGTCCTCCGGGAAATCCGCCATCTCCTGCACCTGCCGCACCTCGATCATCTCGTTCTCCGAAGCGGGGCAGCGCGCGGCCCAGGCGATCGCCTCCTCACGGGACTTCACCTGGATCATCCAGTAGCCGCCGATGACCTCCTTCGCTTCGGCGAAGGGGCCGTCCTTGACCAGAGGCTTCCCCCCGGGGAAGGTGACCCGCGCCCCCATGGACGGCGGGTGCAGACCGTCGAGCGCCAGCAGCACCCCGGCCTTCTGCAGCTCTTCGTTGTATTTCATCATCGCCTCGACGGCTCTTGCGTCGGGCAGGGCGCCGGGCGCCGCCTTCTCGTAGCCCTTCGGGATCATCAGCATCATGAATCGCATGGTCGCGTTTCCCTCCCTTTCACTCACACGTCGAACGAGCCCGGCCGGAATCGACAGCGAAAGACGATTTTAGGCGCGGACGCCTGGGCCGACGACGGGCGGCGCTTGATCCCCAAAGTACCGCTCGGATACGATGCGCTCCCCACGGAGGGATGGAGATGCCCCCCAGCGTCCGCATCTTCGGGAAGGACTCCTGACCGTACACGACCGCGGCCCGGGAGGCCTTCGCCGACAAACAGTACGACGTCCAGTACCACAACGTGCAGAAGGATCGAACCCTTCTCGAGGAGATGCTGGCCCTGACGAAGGGACGGCGCAGCGTGCCGGTCATCCTCGAAGCGGGGAAGGTCACGATCGGCTACGGCGGGACCTGAGGCGTCTGAATCCCCGGCCGTCGGCCGGGGCCCCGCCTCCCCGTTCCGCCATGACCGCGATCGAGCGCGCCCGCTTCCTCGTGCAGACGGGGGAGATGCTCGAGCGCATCGACGATCCGGTCAAGCTGCTCAAGACGGCGCTCGCGCAGGTGGCGCGCTTCTTCGGCGCCGAGTCCGGCGCCATCGTCCTGCGCGATCCCGTCTCCGGGGCGCTTCGCGCCCACCGCTGGGGACGCGACGGCGTCCTCTGGAACGACGCGACCCTCAACGCCTTCATCGACCTGGAGCGCCCGGCGATTCCGCCGTCCGACATCCTCGCGCCCCTGGTCGTCGGCGAGCGGGCGGAGGGGCTCATCGCGCTCCGCCGCGCCGGGGGATTCGCGCCGGGCGCCGGGCGGTTCCTGGTACGGGTCGGCCGCAAGGTGGCCCACGAGGCGGGGCTGCGCGAGGAGCGGCGCGTGCAGCGCGCGGTCGATCAGATCAAGGAGCGGACGCTGCGCGACCTGCGCCCGCAGGACCTCTTCTACCAGATCCTGCACGGGCTGCGGACGCTGACGCGCTACGACCATTCGTCGGCGCTGCTCATCGCCGAGGAGGACGAGGGGCACCTGGTCCTGCACGCCGAGCAGGTCGCCTGGACCAAGGGAAAGAGCCGGCGCATCGGCAAGCGGATCCGTGTTCCGCGCGAGCTGCGGGCGGGACTGCACCGCCCGGGAGCGGAACCCTTCGCCTGGTCCGCGCCGCCGCGATCGAAGAAGAAAGGCGCCGCCCCGGGATCGACGCCGGCCGCGCTGTTGCAGGACGCGCCGTGGGCCGCCAGGGGCGCGGGGAAGACGTCGCAGGACGCCCTGGCGCAGCTCCTGCGCTGGGGCGGACGCGGGCGCGAGCCTCAGGAGGAGAGCCTGCTCGTCGCGACGCTGCACCACGACGGGTCGCTCCTCGGCGTGCTCAAGATCGCGGCGCAGCGACGGCGCGCCTTCGGGCCGCCCGAGGCGCGGGCGGTCGGAGCGGTGCTGCGGCATGTCGCCTCGGTCATCCACCTGTCGCGCCGGGCGCTGTCGATGGAAGAGCGCATTCTCGAGGCCGAGAAGAAGCACGCCATGGCCGATCTCGCCCGCGCCATCTCCCACGACGTGAAGAACGCCATCGGGGCGATCCTGCCACTCGCGCAGCAGGCGCGCGAGGAGGTGCAGGCCGGCTCCTCCGATCCGGCGGTGCTCGCCCAGGACCTGCAGCAGATCGAGCAGTCGGCGCAGATCTGCCAGCGCATCTTCGACGGCATGCTGCAACTGGCGCGATCGGGCGTGCGCCCGGCCGAGCACGCGCCGCTCGACAAGGTCCTCCGGGGGCCCATCGGGATCCTCGGCAACCGCCTGAAGCGATCGGGCGTCGCCCTCGAGCTGCGCCTGGCGGAGGGTCTGCCCGAAGTGAAAGCCAGCCGGGGCGGGCTCGAGCAGCTCTTCCTGAACCTGTTCACCAATGCCCTCGACGCCATGCCGGCGGGAGGCCGCCTGCAGGTGAGCGCCCGCGCCCTCGACGGAGGACGCCTCGAGATCAAGGTCGCCGACACCGGCACCGGCATCTCTCCCGAGCAGCTCAAGCGGATCCACGAGCCGTTCTACACGACCAAGGAGGAGGGGTTCGGTCTCGGGCTGGCGATCTCCCGTTCGATCGTGTGGGAGAACGACGGCGAGATGCGCGTCGAGAGCCAGCCGGGGCGCGGCACGACCTTCACCGTGCTGCTGCCGGCGGCGCGCCCGGCCGGAGAAGACGGCGCGGCGCGGGCGATTCCGGCGCCCGGATCCGCCAGGCCGGCACGCGCGGCTGTTCCGTCGCGGCCGCGGCGTCGCGCGCGTGGGCGGGGGAAGAGACGATGACGACCACGCGCGGCCGCATCCTGGCGGTGGACGACGACGCCGCGATGCTGCGCACCGTCGAGCGCATCCTGTCGCCGTCGCACGACGTGCGCGGCGCCGCGTCAGGGGAGGAAGCGCTGCGCCTCTTCCGCGAGCAGCCGAGCGACGTCGCCATCATCGACATCCGCATGCCGGGAATGGACGGCTACGCCCTGACCCGCGCCATCAAGGAGCTGCGCCCGGCGACCGAGGTGATCCTGGTCACCGGCTCGGTCTCGGATCTCGACGAGAAGCTCATCCGGTCGGTGCAGGAGCGGGCGGGCTTCTTCATCACCAAGCCGTTCTCCCGTTCCGTTCTGACCTCGCTCGTCGATCGCTGCCTGGAGATCCAGGACCTCGAGCGGGAGCGGGACGATCTCATCCGCCGGCTTTCGGACGACCTGGAGCGGGCCCGCCGCTTCCAGATCGCGCTCCTGCCGCGCGGACTGCCGAAGTCGTTCGGGCCGCTGCACGTCGCGGCCGCGCACCTCTCGTGTGAGCGGGTCGGCGGCGACCTGTACGACGTGGCGGCGCTGCCGGACGGCCGGCTCCTCCTGACCGTCGCGGATGTCGCAGGGCACGGCGTCGCCGCGGCGCTGGTCACCGGGATGATCAAGACGGCGCTCGGCGCGACGGTGGGAGACAGCCCGGACCTCGCGGCCGTCGCCTCTGCCGTGCTCGACACCCTGGCGCCTCTGTCGCAGCACCGGATGATCACGCTGCTCCTCGTCCTCATCAACCCCCGGACCAGGTCGCTGGACTATCTCAACGCCGGTCATCCGCCGGCGATCGTCTGGGCACCGAAAGAGACGCCCGCCCTGCTCGAAGCGACGACGCCGCTGTTGTCGTTCGGCCTCGCCTTGTCGAAGGAGCCGGTGCGCACGCACGCCTTCCGCCCCGGCGATCGCCTGACCCTCTACTCGGACGGCATGTACGAGGTGCGCGATCCGGCGGGGGAGGAGTTCGGCCGCGAGCGCTTCACGGAGACCGTCGTCGGCGCCGGCCCGGAGCGGCTCGAGCAGGCGGCGAAGCGGCTCCTGGACCAGGCCGTCCGGCACGCGGGCGGCCGTCCCCCCGAGGACGATCTCACGCTGCTCCTCGCGGAGTTCGCGAAGGGCTGACGCGCCCGGCCGGCGATCCGCCGGAGCCGGTGCTCCTAGAAGGTCATGGCCAGGCCGAGCTCGACGGTCAGCGGCGGCCCGATCTGGCCGACCGACTGGCCGAATGTGTTCGACGTCGCGGTGCCGTCGATCGGGCCGCCGTTGAAGCGGTCGAAGACATTGAACACCTGCAGGAACGCTTCGCCGTGGTGGTCCTTCTCGCCGCCGAGCGGGAACGGCTTGGCGATGCGCAGGTCCACCTGGAAGAAGTTCGGCTCTTCGACGCGGGAGACCGGCGGCAGCTGGAGGTAGGGGACCGCGCGCAGCGCATTGACCGCCGCCAGATTGGTCTTCGCGCCCGTGTTGCGCCCGACGCCCGCGGGCCGGTCGGTCAGGAACCCGTCGGGACAGTCGTCCTCGGTCGCCGGACAGTTGTCGTCGGTCCCGCTCGTCACGTTGAACGGGACACCCGTGGACGCCTGCATCACCCACGACGTCAGGATTCCGCCCCACGGCAGCCACGTGGTGCCCGCCATCGTCACGCGGTGACGCCGATCGTGGTCGGACCGCGCCTTCTCGGCGAAGAGATCGGTCGTGGGTGGCAGGTAGAAGCCCCCCTGGAGAGGATCCGGCCCCATGTCGAGCGTCTTCGAGAGCGTGTAGCCGAAAGAAAGCCAGTTGCGCTGGCCGCGCCACTGCCAGCCGAGGTCGAGGCCGGTGTACCAGGAGCGACCCTCGCTCACGAAGGCGGCGATCGAGCCCGTCGTGCCGTCGACGTGCTGCGGGGCTCCCTGGGTCGTCTCGCCGATCACCGGGTTCAGGTCCTTCGTCAGCATCTGGTGGTAGCCGAGCGAGCGTGTGACGTTGGCGGAGAAGGACGCGCGCCCGACGCTGCGCTCGAGGCCGAGGTTGTAGAGGACCGAGTACGGCGTGTCGAGCTCGGTGCCGGTCGAGAAGCGCAGCGTCAGCTCGGGCGGAAAGAACAGGGCCTGCTTGATCGTGTCGATGCCGAGCTGCTCGACCAGGTCCTCGGTCAGCTCGATGGCGAAGCCCTGCGCCGGGATGATGCCGATCTGCGTCCCCGAGGTGATGGCCGCGACCGCCGGGAAGGAGAAGACGATCTTGTCGTAGAACATCCCGGCGCCGCCGCGCACGAGCCACTTTCCGGCGTCGTCCGGCCGGTACGTGAAGCCGGCGCGCGGCGCGATGTTGTTGGTGTCGGTCGGGGCTCCGCCGTTCGGGATGATGGAAGGGACGATCGCCGTGTCGGGGAGGTGATACGTGCTCAGGTCGTAACGCAGCCCGTAGGTGAAGACCCACTTGGCTCCGGCCTGCCAGGTGTCCTGCGCGAACGCGCCCACGCGGCTGTCGCGGATGGTCGCGGTCGGCTCTCCCTCGACCAGCTCGTAGACGATCGGGTAGGTGCCGATGACCCCCTGCTCGTCGATGGTGCCGTCGCCGTCGTCGTCCACGCCGTTGGGATCGCCGAAGCAGTAGACCGGGGTGAACGGCTGACCGTTGATCGGGTCGGTCGTGTCCAGGTTGCCGCAGTCTCCCGGCTCGAAGGGCCTGTCGGTTCCGTAGATGAAGGAGCCGTTCGGGTTGAACGCGGTGGCGATCTCGGTGTGCGAGCGGATGGCGTCGATCCCGAACTTCCAGGTGTGCCGTCCCGACTGCCAGGTGACGTTGTCCACGATCTGCAGGCGGTCCTCGTCGCGGTTCTGGCTGTTGAGGACGTTGCCGCCGAAGACGCCGGACGGGCGGTCGACGCCGGGGCGCGTGGAGTTCCCCTCCTGGTCGAAGCCGGACGTGCCGACGAGCAGGCGCGCCTCGTTCATCAGGGACGGCGACAGGATGGTGGTGAGCGAGGCCACCGTCTGGATGTCGTGCTCGTCCACGGTGAAGCCGGCCTCCGGCGTGTTGCGACCCCCGACCCGGACGTCCTCCGCCGAGCGGGTATCGCCCGAGGCGCGCAGCATCAGGGTGCTCGCTTCCCCGACGTTCAGGTCGGCGCGGAAGAACAGGTTGTCGTCGCGTGACGGCGCCGAGAGGGTCCCCCCCGCGACTCCGTCGCGGCCCACGCCGGTCCAGGGGGTGACCGTGTCCATGTCCGAGTGCTCGTACGACAGGAAGTAGAACGCCTTGTCCTGCTTGAACGGCCCGCCGAGGGTGAAGCCGGTCTGGAAGCGGCCGCTCGTGCGGGCGCTCGTCTCCTCAGGGTCCAGGTCGTTCGGCAGCGACGAGACGAACTCGCCCGCGTGCGACAGGCCGTGCGCCACCCCCTGTGCGAAGACGTCGAGGCTGCGCTCGTTCGTCCCCTGGCGCGTCACGATGTTGAGGACTCCTCCGGAGGCGCGCCCGAACTCGGGGGCGAACTGGTGCGTCAGCACCTTGAACTCGCGGATCACCTGCGTCGAGAACGGGGCGTTGAGCGTGGTGTTGCTCGTCAGGTCGTTGTTGTCGAGCCCGTCCACGAGGAACGAGTTGGCCCGGCCCGACTGCCCGTTGAGGACGAACGCGGTGCCGCGCTCGCCGAAGAAGTCGGTGGGCGCGGTCGGGCGCACCGACGAGTCGAGCAGCGCCAGGTCGGTGAGCTGGCGTCCGGCGAGGGGGAGATCGGCCACCTCCGCCTGGCGAATCGACAGCTCGCCGCCGGTCCGCTCCGGGTCGAGCACCGGGGTCTCGGCGGTGACCGTCACGGTCTCGGTCATCGCCGCCACAACCGACAGGTCGAGAGTGAGCGTCTGCTGCAGGACGATGAGGGCCGGCACCGAGGGGCCGGGCGGATCGCCGCCGAGGCGCGCGGAGACCACCCAGGGTCCCGGTGTCAACAGCTCGATCCGGTAGCGTCCTTCACGGTCGGAGAGAGCGGAGCGCTCGGCGTTGGTCTCGAGCGAGCGGGCGAGGACGGTCGCCCCCGCGATCGGAGCGCCGCCGGCGTCGCGCACCGTCCCGGTGAGCGAACCGCTCACCGACTGGGCGCGCGCGGGCACAAGACCGCTCCCCGCGATCATCGCGAGGACGAGGACGAGCCGGAAGAGAGAGCGCAGCGGGCGGACCCCGCTACTGGCCGTAGTGGCCCCACGGACCGGTGCCGCCGGTGCCGCGCGCCACGACGAGGAAGTAGGTCCCGGCCGGATTGCCGGTCCAGCAGGTGGAGAGATCGGTGTCCATCACCGTCGAGTAGCCGGCGGCCGTCTGCGGTGTCGCGGCGCCGAGGATCCGGTAGCCGGCGAGACACGGGTCGTTGACCGGGTTCCAGCAGAGGGTGATGTTGCCGCCCGCCGCGTGGCTCACCTGCACGTTCGTCACTTCGGCCGTGGGGAGGCAGGCGCCGCCGGTCGTCGTCGAGGTGACCTCGATCGGATAGGTGAAGTTCGGGTCGCCGGAGATCTGCGTGGGATAGAGGGGCGTCTCGTAGTTCGTGGTCACGCCGCTCGACGGGCTCGTGAACGAGGCCAGCGACGTCACCGAGAAGAAGTAGGTCGTCCCCGGCGTCAGCCCCGAGATGACCGCGGTCGTACCGCTGAGAGCCGCCTGCCCCGGGTTCGCCGCCGAGTTGAAGGCGTAGGACGTCGTCGCGCCCGAGTCGGTGTCCCAGTAGACCTTGTAGCCGGTGATCTTGTGGGTGTCGAGCCCCGGATCCCACGACAGGCTCACCGTGGTGTCGGCGGTCGCGGTCACCTGGATGGTGCGCGGCGGGAACGGACCGTAGGCGATGACCCCTTCCTCGATGCCGGTCCACGAGGTCAGATCCGCGGCATTGATCGCCGACTGCAGGCGCGCGACGGTCCCGATGACCGGCACCTGCCAGAGGTAGTTCACCGTCCGCACCGCCTGCACCTGGAAGCCCGTGGTGCATCCGGCGCCGGCCCAGACGCAGAAGTCGGCGACGTTGCGGCCGAGCATGGCGTTGAAGGTGTGCCCGGACGGCGTGGTGACGACGCCGTTTTTGATCGTCCCTCCGGACTGCGTTCCGTTGTGCAGCGGATCGGGTCCGGACGGGTCGCACGATTTGGTGTACAGCTTGTCGAAGAGCTGTGACGCTCCGCAGACCTGGTTGAAGAGGTTCTGTTCGCAGTTGAAGGGTGTGCTCGTCCAGCTGTCGCCCGGCAGGATGTAGCGCTCCGCTCCCGCCGTGTCCTGGTGCGGGAACAGCCACAGCGGCGCGGACGTCCGGGTCACGCCGCCGAAGGTCGAATAGCAGAAGCGGCTCTCTCCCGAGCCGAGCGATCCGGCGCGTCCCTCGTGCTGCGCGCCGGCACGCAGCCAGATCGCCGTGTCGGACGGGCGCAGCTCGAGCTCGAGCGACGCATTGATCTTGTCGACGTTTGCGGGAACGTCGTAGTTGCGATCGGTGCGGTCCAGCACCACGCCCGGGATCGTGTAGCCGCACTGGGAGATGTTGCAGGTCTCCTGGGCGTTCATCGGCGCGGTCGTCGCGGCGACCTCGAATCCGGTGTTGATCGCCGAGAAATCCCACTGATCGAGCGCGGTCAGCTGGCCGATGGTGGTGATCCCGGGCACGGGGGTGAAGACGGAGACCGGCGTGCAGGGCCCCTGCTTCGCGCCCTGGCAGCAGGCCAGCGGCGTCCCGCTGCCGGTGCAGGAGTCGTGATCCGGGGCGGCGCGGTCACGGGCGAGCAGGATGTCGCTGAACGGCGTGCTCCACAGATCGTGGACGTAGAGGCGCAGGTCGGCGGCGCCGGCGATCACCACGTCGGCCACGCTCGCCTCGGAGACGGAGAGGCGTGAACGACCGTCGGGGCTCGCGGGGCCGGAGATCTCGGCGACGACGCCGGCGCGCGGATCGATGAAACGGTGCACGAGACGGTCCGGCACGAAGCCTTTCTCCGGTCCCGCGGCGCGCATCAGCAGGAGCCGTTCGAGCACCACTTCGCGCGGACCCGAGGGCAGGTGCAGCCAGCCGATGCCGACGATGGTCGAGGTCGCGAGGAGCCGGGTGCGCGGCGACGAAGAACCGGGGCGGTCGTCGAGCGCGAGCTGATCGACGCGAACCTGGGCGCGACGGCCCGGGCGTAGCGCATCCGGGACCGTCTCGGGCCGCAGCAGCCGCAGCGCGGCATCCTGTCCGGTGGGATCGACGAAGCGCCAGGCGGTCGGACCGGGGCGGGATGGACCCAGGGCCGCCGGCAGGGACGCGGCGCGCTGGGGGAGTCCCTCGTCCTCGCTGAGCCGCACGGCATCCCCTTCCTCGGACAGGTGACGCGTGAAGCGGTCGAGCAGGAGGGTCGCCCGCAGATCCCAGCGCGTTCGGCCCTCCGGCTCGACGAAGTCACGCGGCAGCGTGATCGTGGACGCCGTCGCGTACCGGATGATCCGCTCCGGGACGGGGGCACGCGCCGGGGCGGGCGCCGGCACCGGCGCCGCGGCGCAGACCGAGGCCGCGACCAGGAAAACGGCAAGGGACAGTCGGGTCTTCCTGTCGCGTGCGGCGATCATGGGATTCCCTCCGCCGCGCATTATCTCCCAGGACCCTCATGGATCGCCCGTTCCGCCTCGCGAATCCAGTCCGCGGCGTCCGGGTCCCCCGCAGTCGCCGCGTCCCGCGCCAGGATCAGCGCTTGTTCATCTTCGCGCCGAGCGGCTTGCGCGTCGCCGTTTTTCGCCAGCGCCTCCGCGAGCGCCAGTCGGTTGGGCGGATAGCGTTCGCGCAGCGCTGTCGCGCGCCGCGCGTGCTCGAGTCCCTTCGCGGCGTCGCCCGGTCCGGTCGGCCAGCCGGGGGCGCGCAGGTAGAGCAGCGCCAGGGCGCGATCCGGCCCCGCGTCGTCGAGGGTCGCATCGGCCGCGGCGGCGTCCTTGAATCCCTGTTCGATCAGCGGCAGGGCCGAGAGCCCGGTGGAGGGCCGTTCGCGCGCCTGCTGGCCGAGCGCGGCCGCCTTCCAGTAGGCGCACGGAGCGGGGGAAGCCGCCGCGTCGCACCACTGGGCCGCCTGCACCGCCCGGGTGGCGGCGGTGGCGCGCGCCTCGGACGTCGTCTCGTGCTCCGCCAGCCAGACCTGGATCCGGATGGCGAGAAGGAGGGCCGCGCCGTCGGGCGGTGTGGTCGCGGCCGCGGCGCGCAGCGCCAGGGGCGCTGCCTGGTGGGCCTCCTCGACCTCGCGGCGGGCGAACCTTTTCTGCGCCTCCGACACGAGGGCGGCCGGATCGGCGGGCGCGCCCGGCGGCGCTGGACCTGCGAGGACCTCGAGAGACGGCGGGGGTTTGAGCGCGTGGGCGCACGCGATACCCGCGAGCAGGCCGGTCGTGACGATCGCGAGAAGGCTCCGGCGGGGATTCAAGGACGGCGGGCGCTCTGCTGGCCGGCGGCGGTCCTGAGCCGCGCGACTCCCGCCGCGTCGATCGGCTCGAACCGCTGCACGCGGATGGCGGCGAGAGCCTCTTTGCCTTCCGGCGACCGGGGCAGCCGCTCGAGCCCTTTGAGAATCGCGGCGCCCGATTTCCCGGATGTCCGCAGCGCGCACACCAGTCCGGCGGGGAAGGCCTCCGACCGCGCCACGATCGCGAGGTCGGCCCCGAACGGCAGGGACGCGAGGGCACCGG
>DASYQE010000002.1:0-7231 GCA_036005805.1 Candidatus Polarisedimenticolia bacterium
CAGTGCTCCGAAGCGCGCTGCGGCGGGCTGCCGCTGCCGCCGGGTACGCCGGTTCCGGGGGACGCCGCCTGCACCGGCCCCGACAGCGACGGCGACGGGCTGGGCGATGCATGGGAGACGCCGCAAGCGAATCCCTACGACAAGAGCCAGCAGCAGGTCGGCATCGACCTCGACTGCGACGGGCAGATCACCGACTCGGACGGCGACTTCATCTACGCCGACCCGCCGGCCGGACCGGCCGTCAAGGACGTCTATCTCAAGATCGCTTCCATGGGGCCGCCGAGTCCCGCTCCCCCGGGTGACACCGACGGCCATGCCCCCCTCGCCGGCGTCGTCGAGGCCGCGGTGGCGGCCTTCGCGCGTCAGGGAATCGTCCTGCACGTGGACCCGGCACTGGCGCAGGTGCCGCACGCCGGCACCGTGTCGCTCAGCGGCAGCGGGAACGAGTGCGGCGCCGCCGACGGCACGACGGTGAGCGCCATCAAGACCGGCGTCTTCGACCCGCGCGCGAGATTCACGCACCACTTCATGGTGTTCGGCCACGACTCCTGCGCCACGCCGAACCCCGGGGCGGCGGAGTCGGGCGGGTCGGGACTCGCCGAAATCCACGGACAGGACGGCATCGTCTCTCTCGGAGATTTCACCTATGCCGGCCCGTCCACCGTCGTCCTGGACCGGAAGACACGGGAACAGGCAGGCACGCTGATGCACGAGCTGGGGCACCAGCTGGGTCTCAACCACGACGGTCCCGTCGTTCCCTGCTCCCCGGCACCTTGTCCTCCCGCGAAGGAGAAGAAGCCCAACTTCATCTCCTCCATGAACCACTCCTACCAGCTGAACGGCATCCTGCGGGCCTCCACGCCCGGCAGCGTTTCGCCGCCCGACCCTGATGTTCCCTGGAGGGTCGATTTCTCGCCGGGCGCGCTCGGAACCCTGGACGAAACGAACCTGAACGAGATCCAGGGGCTGACCGGCGCGGCCCCGCCCTATGACCGCGACATCGTGCGTCATTACTGCTTCGGTCTGGGCCCCTTCTTCGCTCCCGGGCACGGTTCGATCGACTGGAACTGCGACGGGGTGTTCAGCCCGGGCGTGTCGTCGGACATCGACGACGACCCGGCGTTCTCCATCCTGAAGGGCGCCTCCGACTGGAACAGCCTCGACTTCCGTTTCCAGTGCGGACCGGCTTTCGCCGACGGTCCCGACGATCCGTCGCTGGTCACGCCGCGCGAGCTGACGCACCAGGTCGCCGATGCGCGCGGCCTGCGCGCCACCTCCTTCCCCTGCCAGATCGCCGCCGACTGCGACGACGGGAACTTCTGCAACGGCGCCGAGACGTGCCAGCCGGCGACCGGAACCTGCCGCCCCGGGACGCCGCCGTCGTGTGACGACGGGAACTCCTGTTCGTCGGACGTCTGCGGCACGGCGGCGAACTCGTGCATCCACACCTTCGCGCCCGACGGCACGCCCTGCGACGACGGGGCCTGGTGCACGGTCGGGGAAGTCTGCACCAGCGGGCAGTGCGGCGGAGCCTCGCCGCGCAACTGCGAGGACGGCCTCCTCTGCACCACCAACGCCTGCGTCGAGAGCCAGCAGGCCTGCGTCGTCACGGCCTGTACGACCGCGCCCTGCTACAGCACGGCGCTCGGTCCGGGAATCGCCGCCGGCGGGCCGAAGAGCGACCGGTCGATCCTGCCGGCCGGCCTGCTCTCCACGACCTTCGTCATCAAGGGGAGCTCCGTCCATGCGCTGCGCAACGCGGGGGATCCGGGCGGTCCCGCCGGCAGCTTCAAGTGGACCTGGAACAATCCGAGCGGCCAGACGGTGAACAACTTTCCCAACCCGGTGACGCTGAGCAACGGGACGGGCGAATACCTCTTTGTCGGGGGGATGGACGGCTTCCTCTACAAGATCCGCGCTTCCGACGGCGTGCAGACCGGCCAGGCCGACACGCGCCGCTCGACCTGTCCGTCGGACCAGGTTCTCGCCACGCCCGCGGTCCAGCTCTACGACTTCTCGACGCCGGTCTGGCGGAACGAGATGGACAGCCATGCGGGGCACGCACACGACGACGTCGTCTTCGTCATCACGCGCAACCAGTGCGGCGACGCGACGCACAACCGGGTGCTCGCCTACTACTCCTCGACGCTGACGCTCAAGACGGTCTTCAACGGCGACGGCTCTTCCAGCATCGATTTCGGAACGGAGGCATGCGCCGTCGACTACGCGAACAGTCGCCTGTACTGCGGCACCAACCAGGGGCCCACCCAGCCGACGCAGGACACCCTGTGGGCGTTCGACAGCATGACGGCGCAGCGAATCTGGTCACACAACGCCGGGTCGATTCAGAACCGGCCGATGCTGGCGGGCGGCAGGCTCTATGTCGCCACCCGTGCGGGCGCCATCCTGGCCTGCGATCCGGCCGGCAACGCGGCCGGCGGCGCGGTGCTGCTCTGGTCCTCACCGGTCAGTGTCCCCGGCCCGCTCCTTCGCAACCCCTGGGTCGAGTTCCGGCCCCCTGCCGGCCTGAATTCGATCTTCGTCGTCGACGGGACGGGGACGGTGCGCCGCTTCACCGACCAGGGAAGCTTCGCCACTCCGGACTGGTCGTTGAGCCCCGGCTCCGGGCTGCAGTTCATCACCATGCCGGTCTTCGCCCCCGGAATCGAGCGGCTGTACGTCGGCCGCAACGACGGCTTCGTGCAGCAGATCAATGCGACCACGGGGGCGGCAATGAAGGCCGTTCAGGTCTCTCCGCCCGGAGTCGTCTTCGATCCGGGCGTGGATCTCGCGCCGGGAGCCGCTTATGGCTGGGTGGCGGCCGCCTCGGGGGACACGCCGGGAGGCGTTACCGGGTTCTGCGCTCCCCTGCCCTAGGCGCTGGCGGCCGCGACCCGCGGTCGCGCGTTCGTCGCGCTTGCGCCGCGACGAGCGTCGCCTCGTGCGCCGCGCGAATGCGCGCAGCGACATCCCTTTCGGGCAGTCCCCGATCGAGGCGCACGCCCAGCCAACCGGAAGGACCGACGTAGGGAGGAACGAAGTAACGGTCGCCATCGCGCGCCACGAACGCTTCCTGGGCACCGGGAGCGGCATTGCACCAGATCGCCAGCCGCCCGTCGCCATGATGGTTGTCCATGAACATGACGAAGAGCCGCTCCTTCACCCTGAACGTCGGCGCCCCCCAGGCGATCTTCTCGGACGTATCCGGCAGCGCCAGGCACGCCCGGCGCACCTGCGCCAGCGCCGCCGGTCCTGCGTCGCTTCGCTTCGCCTGCGCAGGGCGCTTCTCGCCGCTTTTGCGCGGGCGCGGCGCGGACTTCGCGGAGGTCTTCTTTCGAGTCGGCACGGCGGGATTTTCTCACGCCAGCCGGCGGAGCGGCCCTGTCCTGGCCCGGGCCGCCGCGGCCACGGCATCCTTTTGATCCCGCCCCAGGGTGGCCGGGGCGAACAGGAAGCGCTGGCGCAGGTCGTCGCCGCGGGTGCGCGCTTCCTGCGCGCCCGGCTCGCGCAAGGTCAGCGCCGAGCGGTAGTCGTCGAGCCGGTAGTTGCGCTCGAGCGGGATGTTGATGCGCTCGTACTGGCCGGCCGTGAGCAGGCGGCGGGCGATCTCGTGCGCGCCGCGCGCCTGGGCGCCGAGGATGTGCTCGTACAGGGCGCTGCGCCACTGCCAGAGTCCCATGCGCACGGCGTGGCTCTGCGGGATGCGCTCGGCGCGCTCGCCGGCGCCGATGGACAACACGCGGATGCGGTCGAGCGGCTGGGCGAAGACGTGCACCGCCTCGGTCAACCCGATGAGGACCGGGTTGTTGGCGTACAGCCCGCCGTCCACATGGCTGTCCCCTTCGAGCACCTGCATCGCCGGGAAGTACAGCGGCGCCGCGGCGCTGGCCAGCGCGATGCGCCACGCCGGCTGGTCGCCCCACCAGTGCAGGTGCGCGGCGTGCTCGTCCTTCCAGATGCGCGGATAGGCGTTGGTCAGCTCGTACGACGGGATGCAGACGGGAACGCGGGCGTCGTTGATGGTCCGGTCGCCGAAGATCTCGCGCACCGCCCGCTCGAGGTGCCGGCTGCCGTAGCGCGGACGCAGCATCCACCCGAGCAGGCGCGGATGCCGGAAGATGCGCGCCCCACGCTCGACGTAGAGATCGAGGACGGTTTTCGCCGGGATGCCGAGCGCGACTGCGAGCCCGATGATGGCGCCGGTGGAGGTGCCGACGATGAGGTCGAAGAAATCCCCCGCGCGCGCGCCGGCCATCTCTTCGAGCGTGGCCAGGAACGACGCCGTGAAAATCCCCCGGATGCCGCCCCCGTCGAGGGACAGGATCCGGAAGACCGGTTCGCGGGTCTCCGTTCTGGGAAGCATGTTGCGCCTGCTTCGAGAGCCATGGTGCGGATGCCTTGCGAGGGAAACCGTGGGAGGCGGCCACGATTCCGGGCGGCCTCCCGCTCTCTGCGTTCAACTATGAACTCGATCCGCGCGCGCCGGCAATGTCGGAAATTTGACGCCGCTCAAGGTGCGCCTGAGAATGTGGAGAGCCGTCCGCCGAGGAGGAATCGATGATCGACGTCACCGTGAAACGCTTCGAGGAGCTCGACAGCTACCAGGGGCAGGGTGTTCCGAAGGGCCAGTTCGCCTATGCGGGGCGCGGCCTCGGCGTCACCGCCTGGGGGATGAACCTGCTCAATCTCCCCGCTTCATGGCCGGGGTACCCGGACCACGACCACGCGAAGGACGGTCAGGAGGAGGTCTACATCGTCCTCGAAGGGACCGCGACCCTCGAGGCGGACGGGAAGACATGGACGCTCGAGCGCGGGACGCTCGCCCGGGTCGGCGCGCAGCAGAAGCGAAAAATCCTGCCCGGCCCGCACGGGGCGACCATCCTCGCGATCGGCGGCACCCCCGGCAAAGCCTACGAGCCGCGCCGCTGATTCGGCGCAAGCAGGTTCCCCACAATCTCGCATCCACCTTGCTCGTGTCGACCTTGCGGGGCTGGGGGGCTGGTCCTTAGATTGACGCCGGATTGGGCCGCGTCCCGCCTGAGGGCGATCACAGGAACGTGATCGCCGCACGCGCGTCGCGTTCCCTTCATGGCGGAGCGATGCCGCAGAGCTTTTTCGACAAGACCCTCATCACCGAGCGCCCGGAGGAGGACACCCAGCGCTGGAAGAAGCACCACGCCTGTCTCGTGGTGATGCAGGGAGCGGAGATCGGCCGCGACTTCCGGCTGCGCCGCGGCTCGATGACCATCGGCCGCGGTCTCGACGTGGATATCCGCATCCCGGACGATCTCGCTTCGCGGCGTCACGCGCGCGTCGACTTCAACTGGGATCCGTTCAAGGAGACCGCCTCGTTCGTGCTCGTCGATCTCGACAGCACCAACCACACCTTCGTCAACTCGCGCCAGGTCGACCGCACCGACCTGCAGGACGGCGACAAGATCCAGATCGGCGACACGGTGCTGAAGTTCGTGGTGCTGGACGAGATCGAGGTGAAGTTCCACGCCGAGGTGCGCAACCGCATCACCTTCGATCAGCTCACGGGACTGCTCACCAAGGAGTCGTTGTACCTGGCGCTGGACATGGAGCTGAAGCGCTGCCACCGCTACACCGTCCCGCTCGGGGTCCTGATGATGGACATCGATCACTTCAAGCAGGTGAACGACACCCACGGCCACCTGATGGGGAGCCACGTGCTGAGCGAGGTCGGGCGGCTCATCTCCCGGTCGATCCGCGGCGCCGATGTGGCGGCGCGCTACGGCGGCGAGGAGTTCATCGCCTACCTGCCGGAGGCGGACGGGGCGGGCGCGGTCCAGGTCGCGGAGCGCATCCGCATGGCGATCGAATCGAACGAGTTCACGCTCGACGGGAAGACGGCGCGCGCCACCATCAGCGTCGGCATCGGCCTGTTCCCGGCGCACGGCGGCGAGCTCAAGGCGCTGGTGGCGCGGGCCGACCGGGCCCTCTACCGCGCCAAGGAAGACGGCCGCAACCGCGTCTGCCTCGACGTCAACGAGCGCGGTTGACGAGGGTGAGGATCTCCTGCTCCTGCAGGACCCGGTCGCTCTTCTTGGCGGCTTCGTAGACGCGGGTCACGGTCGTGTCGTCGGAGGGGTAACCGTGGGCCTCGAGCCAGAAGACGACGTTCGATTTCCCCGACATCGGACCGATGACGATGCTCTGCCGCCGCCCGACCTCGGTCGCCGGCACGCCGGAATAGACCCGATCCGCCAGCCAGGTGTCGTTGCGCTTGAGCGCCTTGATGACCGCGGCGGCGTGCACGCCCGTGCCGGTCTCGAACGCGTCGTGGCCGACCACCGGGTAGTTGTGCGGGATCGGCAGCCCGACTCCTTCCGACACCAGCCGGCAGTATTCCGGCAACGCCGACAAGTCCTGGTCGCTCCAGCCGAGGAGGCGCAGGTTGACCAGCATCAGCTCCATCGGGGCGTTCCCCGCCCGCTCGCCGATGCCGAGGCCGCAGCCGTGCACGCGCGTCGCGCCGGAGCGCACCGCGGCCAGGACGTTGGGGATGTCGAGGCCGCGATCGCGGTGGCCGTGCCAGTCGATGCCGGCGGCGGGGCTGCCGTGCTGCTCGGCGATGCCGCGCACGAACGCGACCACCGCCGCCGCTCCCGCCGGCGTGGCGTGGCCGACGGTGTCGGTGACGCACAGGCGCTTCGCCCCGCAGTCCAGCGCTCTGGTATAAAGCCTGCGCAGCGTTTCGGGGTTGGCGCGGCTCGTGTCCTCGGTCACGTACATGACCGGCAGCCCCTGGCGCACGGCGAAGGTGACGGCCTCCCCGGTCCGCTCGAGGAGGGTCTCCAGGGTCCAATCTTCGGCATATTGGCGGATGGCCGAGGAACCGATGAAGAGGCAGGCTTCGATCGGAATCCCCACGGAGGATGAGATGTCGACGATCGGCTCGATGTCGCGGATCAGGGTGCGGGCGGCGCAGTTGGGCCGGATCTTCAGGCGGCTGTCGACGATCTCGCGGCACAGCGCGTTGACGTCGGCCACGGCGCGCGGCCCCGCGCCCGGCAGTCCCACGTCGGCGGTGTCGATTCCGAGCCGGTCCATGGCACGCAGGATCGCCCGCTTGGTCTCGATCGGCGGATCGACGACGCTCGGGCCCTGCAGCCCGTCACGCAGCGTCTCGTCGTCGAGCATCACCCGGAACGGCGGACGCCACGCGTCGCCGTCGCGGTTCCAGTCGTGGATGAGGGCGTCCTTGTCG
>DASYQE010000003.1:0-2021 GCA_036005805.1 Candidatus Polarisedimenticolia bacterium
GGAAGCCCTCGGGGCCACGGTGTCGCGGGCGCCCGAGCGGGAGATCGGCTGGTTCCCGGTGGAGCGTCTCGCGGAGGCCGGCGATCATCCGATCGGCCGCGCGCTGCCAAAGCACTTCACCGCGTTCCAGTGGCACGGCGACACGTTCGCCCTCCCGCCGGGCGCCGCACAACTGGCGCGCAGCCCCGGCTGCGAGCAGCAGGCGTTCGCCATCGGCGCGCGCGTCGTGGGGCTGCAGTTCCATCTCGAGTTCAGCGGGGAGACGGTGCAGGACCTGTTGCGCCATTGTCCGGGCGATTGCGCCCCCGGACCGTACGTGCAGGCGCCCGAGAAGATGCTGTGGGAGCCGGGACGCTTCGAGGCGTCGCACCGGCTGCTCGACGGCGTCCTCGACGCCATGGCCGCCGCGGACGCGACCCCTAGGTGATGGGCGGCCGCTGCGGCGGCCGGCCCCAGTTCTCCAGGAGCAGCACGATCCACACGTAGGCCAGCAGGGTGAACGCCGTCCACCAGAACGACGTCCCGTGCAGCAGCGGGATGGACAGAAGCGCCAGCAGCATGCCGACGGCGGTCGCCACGAGGAAGCGCCAGATGCCCGGCGCCGCGGCGAAGGTGCGGTTGAACATGCGGTGCAGCGGGATGCCCAGCAGCGACCCGACGATGAGATAGAAGCAGGTGCCGATCGCCAGCCGCGGGCCGGTCTCGATGTCGAAGGCCCAGACGCCGATGAAGAGCGACATGCCGGCCCGCACGATCTGCAGCGGGTGGCTTCCCATCAGGAGCGAGCCGATGACGTGCAGCAGGAGGCTGCCCGAGGCGGCGACGAATCCGAGCAGGATGCCCGCCGGCAGCCCCGAGCGGAGCGAGGCGGTGAAGCGGGGCAGCCCGCCTCCGAGGCGCTCGTCGAGCGCCCCTTCGATGCGCGCCGCCTCCTCGTAGAGGCGCGCCAGATCGCGGCGCAGGGCGTCCTTGAGCGCCAGCTCATCCGTCTGGCGCGTTGGCCCCGCGCCGGGGCGTTGCCAGTCCCCGAGCGTCTCGGTCATGCGCGCATCGTGGCGACGCCGCGTGCGTTCGTCGTGCGCGTCGGGGTTGTTGGCGCGTGTCGCCGCGCCTGGAAGAACTCCCGCAGCAGCGCCGCGCATTCCCCGTCGCGGACGCCGTCGTGGACGGAGAAGCGATGGTTCAGGCCCGCCAGCGCCGGGGTCGCGAGCGACGCGACGGCGCCGATCTTCGGGTCGCTCGCACCGTAAACGAGCGCGCCGATGCGCGCGTGCACCATGGCTCCGAGGCACATCAGGCACGGCTCGAGCGTGACCACGAGGATCGATCCCGGCAGCCGGTAGTTGCCGGCGCGCCGGGCGGCCTGCCGCAGCGCGGCGATCTCGGCGTGCCCGGTCGGGTCGTGCGCGGCCACGCAACGGTTCCCGGCCGCGCCGAGGACCTCACCGTCGCGCAGGACGACCGCGCCGACGGGGATCTCCCCGCGGCGTCCGGCGGCACGCGCGAGCCGGAGGGCCCGATCCATCCCGGACAAGGCGATCTGGACAGGAAAGTCCATGCGTCATCCGCCGAAGCCCCTTCGGCGGGCGCCACGGCGGTGACAGTCTATCGCAAGCGGGGCGGGACCCCGCTGCGGAAACCGGGCCGGGCCCGGACTATTCGGTGACGACCAGGGCGCCGTTGTTGGAGAGGCGGCCCACCCCGAAGGTGCGGGCGCACTTGAACTCGAAGGTCCCGGCCATGGCGGGAGTCAGCTCGAGCACGATCGGCTTTTCCGGCGTCAGCTTCTGCTTGATGCCGAAATCCTTGAAGCGGATTCCGTACGTGTCGTCGCGGCTGACGAAGGTGATGCGCACGGTGTCGCCGAGCTTCACGCGGATGTGGCCCGGGATGATGCCCCCGTCGGACGCCGTGATCTGGTATTTCCGCACCTGCCCGGTGCTCTTCACCGCCGCGGCCGGCGCCGGCGCGGCCGCTTTGGCCGACTGCGCGCTGTGCTCGTCCGGCTGTTCGGCGACCAG
>DASYQE010000004.1:0-16400 GCA_036005805.1 Candidatus Polarisedimenticolia bacterium
GTAGTCGCCCCAGACGACGCCCTTCACGTAGCCGAAGCGGGTGTCGGCGCCGAGATCCTTCGAGCGATCGCTGAAGGTGCCGTCGCCGTTGTTGCGCCACAGCTCGGTCGGGTGCGGGTCGTCCGGCATGTCCTCGCGGCCGATGACGAGATCGAGCAGCCCGTCGCCGTCGTAGTCCGCGAAGGCGCCGGTCTGCGTCGGGTGGAACGAAAGGAGGCCGGCTTCCTCCGTCACGTCGTCGAAGGTCCCGTCGCCGTTGTTGCGCAGCAGCGAGGTCGGAAGGCGTCCGCCCTTCTGCATCCAGCCGCCGCGCAAGACCACCACGTCGTCGTCGCCGTCGTTGTCGTAGTCGCCGTGGATGATGTTCAGGCCGCCGAGAAGCGGCTTGAGACCGGCCGCGCCGGTGCGCTCCTCGAACGTGCCGTCGCCGTTGTTGTGGAAGAAGCGCAGCGGATCCTCGAGCCCCATCGACGAGACCATGAGATCCAGCAGGCCGTCGCCGTCGAAGTCGTCCATGATGGCGCCGCCCGCGTGCTGCCGCACGTCCACGCCCGCCTTCGGCGCGACATCGTGGAAGCGGCCGATGTCCGCCTCCGGCTTGAAGATCGACGGCGGGATGCGCCACTCCGGCGGCACCTTGTCGGGATACTCGCCGAGCGTCATCGCCGCCAGGTTGTAGAGCCAGCGCGTGCCGAGGTCGTCCGGCTTTTTCCGCAGCACGCGGGCGAACTCCTCCAGCGCCTTGCGCGAGCCTTCCTTCTGCTGGTGCAGGCCGCCTCCCCGGATCGGCAGGAGACACGATTCCACCGTGTGGTCGCGGATGCAGTTCGCCGTCTCCCCCAGCCGCAGCCAGCACAGGCCGAGGAACTCGCGCGTCTCCACCTCCGGCGGCGCATACGGCGTGCCCGCGGGCAGGTCGAGCAGCGGCGTCACGGTGTCGATCGCCTCCTGGATCCGGCCGGCGCGCAGCAGTTCGTCCGCCATCTGCGTCGTCGCCAGCATCCGGTCGAGCGGATCGGTCATGCGCGGCAGCGTGTCCTTGATCTGCGCCGCGCGCTCGGCGTTGAGAAACGGGTTGACCCCGGGCTTCGCGGCGGCGTTGAGCGTCCGGAGGCGCTCCGCCATGCGTCGCGTTCCTTCCCCTTTCGGGAGCGGACCGGTCGGCTTCGCTCCGCCCTCCTGCAGGCCCGCCGGCCCCGCGGACGCCGGGATCGACGGCGAGGTTGCGCCCGCGGGCGGGAGGGTACCTTCCGCCTGCTCGGTGGAGCGGGCGCACGCCAGCGGCAGCGCGGCGATGCAGGCCGCCACGATCAGGCGACGGAACGGCGCGTCGGATGTCGGGCGTGAGTCGGCGAAACTCACCGGCGCATTATGCACCGCTCCGCCGCAACCCGCTCCGGCCAAGGGTCGCCGGGTCTCGCGCCGGCTCAGACGGCGCGTTGCAGACGGGCTTCCGCTTCGGCCAGGCCGCGCTTCATGTCCTCGGCGAACGGGGTCGAGCCTGCGTACTGCAGCAGGAAGGTGTAGATGCGCGCGGCGTCCTTGGGCTTGCTCTCGCGGTGCAGGCGGTGGTCGGCGATCTGCAGCAGCCCCTTGATCGCCTTGCGGTCGCCGTGGTCGAGGTTGAGCGCGACGCCGAACGCGGTCGTCGCCTGGCCCAGGTGGCCGGCCTTCGAGAGCGCCGCGGCCAGCACGTCGATCTGCTCGCCGGTCACGCCGAGCGCCTTCGACTGCTTCCAGTACGCCGCGAACACTTCCGCGGCGAGCAGCGTCTGCCCGCGCTTCAGGCCGAGCGCGATGGCGGGACGCGCCGTGTCGGCGCCGGCGTCCGTCCGGCCGGCCGCGTGCAGCATCAGGGCGAGGGCGTGCAGGAGCTCGGGGCTCGGCGCGTGCTCCGCCACGAGCGCCTCGAGCTCGGCGATCGCACCCTCGGGATGGGTCTGGAAGCGACGTCGGGCCTCGACGGCCCGCTCGGCGGCGCCGGGCAGCGGCGGCAGCGAGGACTCCTCCTCGACCGGTTCGTTCGGGGCAGCATCCACGCCCGCCTCCACTCCCTCGGCACCCGCGAAGACCTCGGGCGGTCTGCCGGCCGGTCCTCCTCCCGGGAAGGCCGCGATCGGGCGGTGACCACCGGGCTGCGGGGCGGCGAACCCGCCGGCGTGAACCGCCGGCGCCGGCGACTCCTCGCCGAAAGCGAAGAAGCCGCACAGGCGTCCCATCAAGGTCACCGCCAGCCCCGCGAGGAACCCCATCGCGACCACGAGCGCGAGGATGCCCGGCTCCGAGCCGGCGGAAAAGCCGATCAGGACCAGCGGCGCCATGACGACCATCCCCATCGCCATGCCCCCCGCCTGCATCGCATACAGCGTGTACAGATCGCCGAGGCGGCCGCCGAACGTGGCGCTCCACACCGCAGGCGAGAAGATGTGCTCGAACTTCTCCGACCGCACCGCGACGATGAGGAACATCGGGGGCAGCAGCAGCATCCCGAAGAAGAGCAGGCCGATCGACCAGAGAAACGGCCCCGACGTCAGCACGCCGAGGATCGGCAGGAACCCCACCGCGCCGTGCGACGCGGCGGGCGGGGGCACGTCGACGGAGGGCGAGAGGGCGACGGTGTTCGTCTCGGGGCGCAGCACCGATGCGAAGGCGCTCCAGCCGAGCAGGAACACCGGGATCACCCACATCAGCTGCAGCGTCAGGTAGCGCCCGGCCACCATGAGCGCCTGCGGCCAGGTGCCTCCGGCGGTCGACAGGATGGTGCCGCGGTATTCCCCGGAATAGCCGTTGAGAGCGAAGCGCGCCAGCGCCGCCGCCATGACGATCTGCCCGAAGAGCTGGCCGATGGCGTCGGCGTTGACCATCCGGCAGACGAAGCCGGACGCGAGCAGGATGACTCCGAGGACGAAGCCGGTGAAGGCGGTCCCGGGACTGGTCGCGTCGCGCACCAGGCGCCCCACCACCCCGCCGAACATCCCGACCCTTGTCGATTCGTCCATGGCTCGACCCCCGGGGACCGGCATCTATATGTAGTGCCCGGCCCCGGGGGACGCCAGCCACACGCGACCGGACGGCTCCTCCCACCCGATCCGCCACGTTCGCGGCCGGCGCGCGCCTCGCGGTATCATCCCGGTTCGGGACACACCCCCGACAACCTGGAGGCCTTCATGGACCACCGCTCGACTCCTTCCCGGATCGAGACGCTCGCGGTGCACGGCGGCGAGCGCCGCCCGGGCCCCGACGGATCGGTCGTCTTCCCCATCTACCAGGGGACCGTCTACACCTACGACGACGGCGCGTCGTACCACGACATCAAGTACATCCGGCTGAACACCACGCCGTCGCAGAAATACCTGCACGACAAGATCGCCGCGCTCGAAGGGGCGGAGGCCGCGCTCGCGACCTCGTCCGGCATGGCGGCGGTGACCACCGCGCTGCACACGCTTCTCAAGGCAGGCGACCACATCATCGCCGGCGACACCCTCTACGGCGGGACGCACACGTTCCTGACCGAGCACGCTCCGGCCCTCGGCTGGCAGGTGACCTTCGTCGATCCGGGGAACCCGGAGACGTTCAAGCCGGCGCTGCGCCCGAACACGAAGGTGATGTACGTCGAGACGATCACCAACCCGCTGATGCGTGTCGCCCGGCACAAGGAAGTCGTGGCATTCGCGAAGGGCGCGGGGCTCACGACCATCATCGACAACACCTTCGCCAGCCCGGTGAACTTCCGGCCGCTGGCGCTCGGCTACGACCTCGCCTTCCACAGCGCGACCAAGTACCTCAACGGGCACTCGGATCTCGTCGCCGGGTGTCTCGTCGGATCGAAGGCGCTCATCGAGAAGGTCCGCGAGAACCTCAACCACTACGGCGGCACGCTCGACCCGCACGCCGGGTTCCTGCTGGCGCGCGGCATGAAGACTCTGGCACTGAGGGTGCGCGCGCAGGGAGCGAACGCCCTGGCGCTGGCGAAGTCGCTCGCGTCCCATCCCAAGGTCGCGGCCGTGAACTACCCCGGACTCGAAACCCATCCCGATCACAAGCACGCGCGCGAGCTGCTCTCCGGCTTCGGCGGCATGCTGTCGATCCGGCTGAAGGGCGAGGTGCCGGCGGCGGAGAAGCTGGTCGCGGGCCTGCGCATCCCCACCTACGCGCCGAGTCTCGGCGGCGTCGAGACGCTCATCGTGCGGCCGTCGCTGACGTCGCACGCCGGCATGAAGCGGGAGGAGCGCCTCGCCATCGGCATCACCGACGACCTGCTGCGCATCTCGTGCGGCATCGAGGCGCAGGAGGACCTGGTCGAGGACTTCCGGCAGGCGCTCGACAAGATCTGAAGATGAGGACTCGCGCGTGGATGGCAGCAGTGCTCGTCGGGCTCGCCGTCCCGGCGGCGGCGGCCGGGCCCGAATCGCTGGACTGGACACGCTACGAAAGCCCCCACTTCACCGTCTACAGCACCGCACCGCAGCTCCGCACCCTGGACTACATCGTCCGACTCGAGCGCTTCCGCGAGGCGCTCGGGATGATCTTTTCGAACCTCGATGTCGCGTCCCAGGCCGACACGACGGTGTTCGTCTTCCGCGACAAGTCGCAGATGGAGCCGTTCGTCCCGCGCTACAACGGCAAGCCGGTCGACATCGCCGGAATGTTCGCAGCGAGACGCGATGCCAACTTCGTCCTCATCGACGCGTCGGGAAGCCACGACCGCATGCCGGTCGTCTACCACGAGTACATGCACTCCTTCACGAAGCGCAACCTGCCGCCGCTCCCTCCGTGGTTCGGCGAAGGGATCGCGCAGTGCTACGAGACCTTCCGCATCGAAGCCAAGACGGCCGTCCTGGGGAAAACCAATGTCGACCTCATGAATTACCTGCGACAGGCGTCCTTCATGCCGCTCGAGCAACTGTTGGCCGTCAGGTACGACTCCCCCGAGTACAACGAGGGGGACCGCCGCGGCGTCTTCTACGCCGAGTCCTGGGCGCTCGTGCACTTCCTGTTCTGGGACGCCCCCCAGTACCGGCCGAAAGTCGTGAAGTTCCTGGAAAACTTCGGCGGCGGGCAGGATCAGCGTGCGGCCTTCACGGGCGCATTCGGAATCGAGCCGGCGGCGCTCGAGGCGGAATTCCGGCGGCATCTCACACAGGGCGTCTACATGGAGACAGTCGTCCCCCTGCAGGACAGGTCGATCGGGACGACGCCGCAGAGAGGCCCCGCCGGCAAGGCGGACATCCTCGCGCGCCTGGGCGATCTCACGGCTCACATCGCCCCGGAGCGGCCGGAGCAATCGGAGCAGCTGCTGACGGCGGCGCTCGCAGCGGAACCCGGCAACGCCGTGGCGCTGCGGGCGCTGGCGATCGTCCGCAAGGACCAGGGAAAGTTCGACGAGGCGAAAGCGCTCCTCGAGAAGTGCCTCGCCGCCGAGCCGCGCGACCCCATGGCCTCCTGGACCCTCGCCGCGCTGCTGCTCGAGCACGACGACGCGATCCCGCGCGGCCGATCGCTCCTGTCCGCCGCGGCCGGCGCCCGCCCCGAAATTCCGGAGATCGCCGTCGACTACGGCCGCAGTCTCCTGAGACCGCCCGAGCCCTCGCCGGTCGATCTCGACGGCGCCATCGCGCTGCTCGACACGGCGCGCAAGAAGCTGCGCTATCGCGCCGACATCGTTTCAACGGAGGCGGTCCTTTTGGCCGCGCGCGGCAACTTCCCATCTGCCGATGCGCTGGTGACCCGCGCCCTGGCGGGCCTCGGCGATCCGAAAATGCTCGCCTGGGCGCGGGAGTCGATCGACCGCTTCCGCGTGGCCAATGGCGGGGAGCAGGCGGCCAAAGGCGTCCCCGGGGTTCCTCCGCCGCCGGACGCCCCCGGAGCGGACCCCCCGCCGCCCGTCAAGGACACGGGCCAGTCCAACACGCAGGCCTACAATCGGGACGTCGACACCTTCAATAAGGGCATCCTTCTCGCGAACAGCGGCGACTACGCCGGCGCCCTCGCCGTCCTCGAGCCCCTGTACGAGAAGACCGCGTTCTCCGACATCAAGGACCGCGTCCTCCCCCTCCTGACCGACCTGCGCAAGCGCGTCGCCCGCAAGTGAATGCCGGAGCCGACGTACGGATTGCTCTCGCACGGGAGCCGGCGGAGATCGACGCCGCGCGAATCCTTTTCCGGGAGTACGCGGCCGGGCTCGGCTTCGACCTCACGTTCCAGGGATTCGAAGCGGAGCTGGCCGCGCTCCCGGGAGACTACGCGCCGCCGCGCGGCGCACTGCTGCTGGCGGCCGATTCCGCCGTCTGGGCCGGATGCGTGGCGCTCCGTCCCATCGACGGCGCGGTGTGCGAGATGAAGCGGCTCTACGTCAGGCCGGCGTGGCGCGGCACCGGGCTGGGCCGGCGTCTGGCCGCGGCCGTCCTCGCGGAAGGGGCGCGCCTCGGCTACGCGCGCATGCGGCTCGACACCGTCCCCGCCATGCGAAGCGCCATCGCGCTGTACGAGTCGCTCGGGTTCCGCGACATCCCCGCCTATCGGCACAACCCGGTCCCGGGAACGCGCTGGCTCGAAGCGCCGCTGGCGCGTCCTGCCGAACGATGACGGCCCCGCACGCCGGTTCTCCGTTCCTCGCGGTCACGCTCGCGGCCGCGGTCGCGCTCGTCGCGCTCATCACGGCGGCGCCGGCATCCGGTGCCGCGACGGCGGCGGAGTCCCTGGAGTGGACCCGCTACCAGACGCCCAATTTCACCGTCTTCAGCAGCGCGCCCGAGCGCCGCACCCAGGACTACATCGTCCGGCTGGAGCGCTTCCGCGAGGTGCTCGGCACCATCTTCCCCAGCTTCGAGGTCGCCTCTCCGGTCGAGACGACGATGTTCGTCTTCAGGGACTGGCCGACGATGGAGCCGTTCGCGCCGCGCTACGGCGACAAGACGGTCACGATCGATGGCCAGTTCACCTGGACCCGCGACGAGAACTTCGTGGTCGTCAACGGATCGGGCAACGACGATCACATGCCGACCGTGTACCACGAGTACATGCACTATTTCACCATCCGCAACCTCCCGCCTCTCCCCCCGTGGTTCAGCGAGGGGATCGCCGAGTGCTACGAGACCTTCCGCACCGACGGCAAGACGGCCGAGCTGGGACGCGGCAAGGTGGACCACATCCTGTATCTCAGGCAGGTGCCGTTCATGCCGCTGGAGCAGCTCTTCGCGGTGCGCCATGACTCCGCCGATTACAACGAAGGCGACCGCCGCGGCGTCTTCTACGCCGAGTCGTGGGCGCTCGTGCACTACCTGCTGTGGGACACGAGCAAGTATCGCCCGAGTGTCGTCGGCTTCCTCGAACGGCTCGGCAGCGGAGAGGACCTTCAGAAGGCCTTCGCGGGGGCGTTCGGGACGTCGCCCACGACGCTCGAAGCCGAGCTGAAGCGCAACCTCGAGCACGGCCAGTACCTCAAGACGGTCGTCACCTTGAAGGGCCCGCCGGTGGAGGCTTCGATCCAGAAGAGCCCGGTGAGCAAGGCGGAGATCCAGGCGCGGCTGGGCGATTTCCTGGCACACGACCCGTCGGACCGGACGACCGATGCGCAGGCGCTGCTCGAAGCGGCTCTCGCAGCCGAGCCGGACAACGCCGCGGCGCAGCGCGGGCTCGCGCTGGTGCGCAGGCAGCAGGGGCGGAGCGACGAGGCGCGCGCGCTGCTCGAAAAGCGCGTCGCGGCCGATCCGAAGGACGGCATGGCCGCCTGGAGCCTCGGCGAGCTGCTGCTCGAGCAGGGAGACGCGGTGCCGCGCGCCCGCGCGCTGCTGCTGGCGGGGACCCGCGCACGACCCGACGTCCCCGAGATCGCCGCGGCCTACGGACGGAGCCTCCTGGCCGGCCCGCCGGACGCGACCGAAGCGGAGCTGGATCGCGCCATCGCGCTCCTGAACACGGCGCGCGACAAGCTGCGCTACCGCGCCGACGTCCTGGCGACCCAGGCGGTGCTTCTGGCCGCGCGCGGCAATTTTCCGGCGGCCGAGTCGCTCGTCACGCGGGCGCTGCCGGTGCTCAACGACAAGGAGTCGCTCTCCTGGGCGCGCGCCTCGCTCGACCAGTTCCGGCGGCGGGCGCAGGCCGAGGCGGACTACCAGCGGCGCCAGGCGGGCGACACCGCCGCGGGCCAGGAGACGGTCGATGAGCCGCCGCCGCTCCCGCAGGAGCCGGGCCCGTCCTCCCCCAGCCAGTATTCCGCCGACACCTACAACCGCGACGTGGCGAAGTTCAACCGCGCCATCGAGCTGGCGAACGGCCGCGACTACGGCGGCGCGCTGGCGATCCTCGAACCGCTTTACGCGAGCACGGCGTACGACGACATCCGGGACAAGATCCGCCCACTCATCCCCGATCTGCGCAGGCGCGCCGGCCACAAGTAGGGAGACGTTGACACAGGGCGGTTCTCGGCGTAGAGAGGAGTCAAGCTCTCTGCACTGGTTGCTCTGATCGCCGCAGATGACCAGGCCGGAGGATTTCATGAGCCGCAACGCTCACCGGCGGCTGTTCGTCGCGGCGCTTTTCGCCGCACTCCCGGTACCGCTGCACCTTGCCCAGGGCGCGACGGTCATGCGACGCCTGGCCCATCGGGGGTTTCTCGCGGTCGCCGCTGTCCTGGCGGCAACATCGGTCCCTGCCTTCGCGCGCCCGGAGCGAATTGACCCGGCGGCGCCCCAGGTCGTGACCTGGGACTGCAACACCGCCGGTCCGGTGTCCACAACCGGCGGCTGGCAGGCGCCCGGAGGATCCGGCGGGAGCGGTGACAGCGCCTGCCAGGTCGACGGATCCTTCTTCCTCCTGGCCTGGGACCAGGCTTACGACGCGTGGCTGAGGGTCACGCCCGACTTCGCGAACGTCTCGATCCAGACCCACGTGATGCGCGGCGACCGCGACGGCGCCGACACCGACGGCTTCAGCCTGCTCCTGCACTGGAGCGGATCGACCAGCCCGTCGGCCTGCTGCGAACCGGTGCACGCCGCATCCGGGCTGCGTCTCTTCTTCAGCCTCTCCCGAGGCCGCGTCGAGCTGACCGAGGAGATTGGCGGTGCGAGCGGTCCCCTTCTCGGGACTCTGCCGTTCGATTTGCCGGTGGACCTCAACCGATCGATCAAGGTGAACCTGTACGGTCCCACGCTCGACTTGACGATCGACGGAACGCCGGTCGGCGCGCTGCCGATCCCCGACACGCCGGCCGCCTCCTTCGGGTTCGATGCGCGCGGAGTCAACGTGCAGTTCGCGCCCTTCGTGCTGACCGTCGGCTGCCCGGGGGACCTGGACTGCGACGGCCTGCTCGACGCGGGCGACAACTGCCCCGACGTACCGTCAGCCGACCAGACCGATACCGACGGCGACGGGCGGGGCAACCCGTGCGACCCCGACGACGACGGGGACGGCCTCTCCGACGGCGCGGATCACTGTCCGCTGGTGCCGGACCCCTCCAATGCCGATGCGGACCAGGACGGTCTCGGCGACGCCTGCGACACCTGCCCGCTCGACGGAGCCAACGACTGGGACCACGACGGCCTCTGCGCGAACCTGGACAACTGCCCCCTCGACACCAATCCCGGCCAGGAGGACATGGACTCCGACTCCCAGGGAGACCCGTGCGATCTCGACGACGGCGTGATCTTCGTCAAGTGGCAGGGGAACACCCTGGTTTACCAGCACGAGTCCCCTTTCAACGGATACAACCTCTACAAGAGGGATGCAGCCGCCCTGCAGAGCACGGGCGTGTACGTCCTCGATCCGCTGGGCAATCCGAACCCGGACAACGCGCGCGCCTGCGATCTGACCGGCGATTACGTGTCGCAGGAAACGCCGGCCCCTGGGCGGGCGGTTCTCTATTTCGTGAGCGGGAGCACGGGCGGCGTGGACGGCGGTCTCGGAGAGGACAGCAGCGGCGCCGAGCGTCCGAACGACTACCCCTGCGGCTGCCTGCCGATGACGCGCGTGGCGCACGCGACGGACGGCGGGAGTTTCGAACCCTCTCCGAACCTTCTCATCGACAGCCTCGCCCAGTGGTGCGCCTACAAGCCTTCCCTGTGCAACGCGGGGCTCATCGATTTCAATACGGAAGTGGCGGTGGCGCACGTCGATGCGGGCCGTGACACCTGCGCCGACACCGCCATCACCTGCGTCGAAAAGGCCGGCACGGGAGTC
Source organism: Candidatus Polarisedimenticolia bacterium (assembly GCA_036005805.1). Lineage (GTDB taxonomy): Bacteria > Acidobacteriota > Polarisedimenticolia > Gp22-AA2 > Gp22-AA2 > DASRAU01. The sequence goes on from DASYQE010000004.1 coordinate 10,177, forward strand.
CGCGTGAAGTCGAGGGACGTCGAATACACCTGCGACTGCTTCTTCGTCCTGACGTCACCCTATGACATCGTCAAGATCAAGCGCCCGGCGACTTCGGCCACGTTCTCGTCCACGTCCGCGATCCTTCCCTGCCCGTAAGTCGGCGCCGGTGGCACGGCCGGTGCGCGGCCTGATCCTCCGTCCGCGGCCATCGGCGCACTCGGCCGGGAACTCGTTGTCGGCGGCGCGGTCTACTCCGATCGAACAACTTCGGAGCGCTCTGATCTAATATCCCGGCCGCCGTACACCCGAAGAGGAGCTTCGATGCCCCCCACGCGTCGCCTCCCTCCGTTCGTATCTCTCCTCTTCCTGCTCGCGATGGCGGGACAGGCCGCCGCGACCAGCGTGGCGGCCTTTGCGGCCGGCGTGAAGGACCCACCGGCCTCGGCGCACGAGTCGATCCCTCCGCCGCTGCAGCCGTGGATCCCCTGGGTGCTGCACGGGCACGAGGAGGCGTTCTGTCCGATCGTCCCCGGCGGTGCGGCGGACGTGACCGCGGAAGCTTCCGACGGCGGCGACGCCGACACGGACGCTGTGAACACCGCCGGCACGGTGACCCCGGGTCCGGGCCTCGTCCGCGCCTGCCTGTGGCCCTCGCGGCTCGAGCTGGCCCTCGATGATCACGGCGGCCGCTTCGCGCAGGACTGGCAGGTGTTCCGCGATGCCTGGGTCGGGCTTCCCGGCGACGCGCGCTCATGGCCGCAGGACGTCCGCATCGACGGCCGCGCCGCGCCGGTGACGACGCGCGCCGGAAAGCCGTCGGCGCGTTTGACGCGCGGGCGGCACCGTGTCGAAGGGCGGTTCACGTGGCCCTCGCTCCCCTCGATCCTGCCGGTGCCGGGCGACTCGGCGCTGCTCGCCCTGAGCGTGCGCGGGCGGGTCGAGGGGTTCCCAGTGCGCGATGGCGATGGACGCGTCTGGCTCGAGAAACAGGCCGGCGCGGACGAAGAGGAAAACCGTCTCGACATCGCGGTGCACCGGCTTCTCGACGACGACGTGCCGCCGGTCCTGGTGACACGCGTGGAGCTGCGCGTCTCGGGACGCGGCCGCGAGGCGGATCTCGGATCGCCCCTGCCGCCCGGTTTCACGGCGATGTCGATTCAAGGTCCGCTCCCGGCCCGTCTCGGTGCGGGAGGCCGGCTGCGCGCGCAGGTGCGACCGGGGAGGTGGACGATCGAGATCCGGGCGCGCCACGAAGGCCCGCTGCAATCCATCACACTTCCCCCCGCCCGGGACCCGTGGCCGGCCGACGAAGCCTGGGTCGTGCAGGCCCGTCCTTCCATCCGCGTCGTCAGGCTCGAAGGTCTCCAGGCAATCGATCCGCAGCAGACCACGCTCCCCGAGACATGGCGGAGCCTCCCCGCCTACGCGATGCACGCGGGCGACACGCTCGAGCTGGTCGAGGTCCAGCGCGGCGACGCAGAGCCGGCGCCCGACCGGCTGACGCTGCAGCGCTCGCTCTGGCTCGACTTCGACGGCGAAGGGCTGACCGCGCGGGATCGGATCCAGGGCAAGTTCAACACAGCGTGGCGGCTGGAGATGCCGCCCCCGGGAAGCCTCGGCCGCGTCTCGATGGGAGGCGTGGACCAGCTCATCACCCGTGGTGCGAAGGACGGCGCGGCGGGCGTCGAGGTGCGCCAGGCGGATGCGGCCGTGCTCGCCGACAGCCGGTGGCCGCGCGGCGGGCCGCTCCCCGCCACCGGCTGGGACACGGAGTTCCAGGCGGCCGACGTCGAGCTGCGGCTGCCTCCCGGGTGGCGCATCCTGCACGCTTCGGGCGCCGACGAAACCGCCTGGACATGGGTGGCGTCGTGGAACCTGCTCGACTTGTTCCTGGTGCTGCTGATCTCCATGGGAGCCGCGCGCCTCTTCGGGTGGCGCACGCTGTGGCTGGCGCTCGGCGCCCTCGGCCTCTCGTGGATCGAGCCGGACGCTCCCCACTGGACCTGGGCCGCCGCGGTCGCCTGCAGCGCGCTCGCGGGAGCGCTGCCGCCCGGGCGCATCAAGCTGGCAGCCCGGCTCCTCCAGGGCGCGGCGATCGTCGCGCTCCTGCCCGTGCTGATTCCGTTCCTGGTGATGCAGGCGCGCTCCGCGATGTACCCGGCTCTCGAGCCCCCCGACCTGCGAGCCGCGGCCGGATCCGGTGGCATCGGCGCAGTCGAGGACTTCGGCTACGCGGACCAGGCGGCGCCGCAGCGGGAGGCGAAGGCCGCGCCGCAAGAGATGCGCCGGAAGCTCGATGCGCGGGGAGACATTTCCAGCAACGTCCTGGCGGCCCCGCCACCACCGCCGCCGAAGCCGATGCCATCCGCGGCTCTCTCCAACCTGGCGCCCGATCCGAAAGCGGCGGCGCAGACCGGTCCCGGCCTCCCCGACTGGGAATGGCGGACCGCCAGGCTGCGATGGACCGGCCCCGTCGAGCCGGGGCAGACGGTCCGCCTCTGGCTCCTGCCGCCGTGGCTCAACTTCCTCCTGGCCTGGGTGCGTATCGCGCTGCTCACGGCCCTCCTCGTGATCCTTCTCGTCCGTGCGACGCGCGAGTGGGGGGCGAAGCTCCGCCTCGGTCCGCTGGACCGCTGGCTCAAGGTCGTCACGGCGACCGTGATCGTGGCGGCGGTCCTGCCCGGCGCCTCGGGCCTCGGCGCGCCGGCGCTCGCGGCCGACGTGCCTCCGGCCGACGCGCTCGATCGCCTGCGCGCCCGCCTCCTCGAGCCTCCCGACTGTCTTCCCGATTGCGTGTCGTTCCCACGGCTGGCGCTCGAGGCCGAGCCGGATCGGCTGCGCCTGCGTCTCGAGCTGCATGCGGCGGCGCTGGTCGCCGTCCCGCTCCCCGGCGGCGTCGATCAGTGGCTGCCGGGGCGGGCGATCCTCGACGACGGTCCCGCTCCGCTCCGGCGCGATGACAGCGGCAGGATCTGGGTCGCCCTGCCCCCCGGCACGCACCACCTGCTGCTCGAAGGCGCGCTCCCCGATCGCGATGTCGTGCCGATCTCGCTGCCGCTGGCGCCGCGCGAGGTGACCAGCCGGGTCTCGGCGTGGCGGGTCGATGGGATCCAGGAGGGACGCCTGGCCGAGGGAACGCTGCAGCTCTCGCGCATCCGTCCGCGCGCCGCCGCGACTTCGACGGCGGTGCCGTCGGAAGACCAGAGCCTCGCGCCCTTCGTCCGGGTGACGCGGCATCTCGAGCTCGGCCTGCGCTGGGAGGTGACGACCGAGGTGGCGCGTCTCACTCCGCCGGGAACCGCCGTCCTGATCGAAGTGCCGCTCCTCCCGGGCGAATCGATCACCTCGGCGGAGCCGCCGGTCATCGGCGACCGCGCGGTGGTCCGCCTCGGACCCGAGGCCGCCGGAGCGCGCTGGACCTCCGTCCTCCTGGTCAAGCCCGAGGTCTCGCTGCGCGCGCCGCAAGCCGCCCTGTGGACGGAGACCTGGACGGTCACGGCCGGTCCCGTCTGGCACGTCGAAGCGCAGGGACCGGCACCGATCCACGCGGAGGAGTCGGCCGGCCTACGCTCGCGCGAATGGCGCCCGTGGCCCGGCGAGGAGGTGCGCCTGGCCGTCACGCGTCCGCAGGCGGTCGAGGGGCGGACACTGACGATCGAGCAATCGACGCTGTCGGTCACTCCTGGGCTGCGCGCGACCGACGTCGTCCTGGAGCTCTCGGTTCGATCCAGCCGCGGCGGCGAACAGACGCTGACGCTCCCGGAAGGGGCCGTTCTCGGGGGTGTGGCGATCGACGGTCGTTCGCAACCGTACCGGCAATCGGGGCGAACCGTCGCCCTGCCGATCTCCCCCGGTGCGCAGGGGGTCCGGCTTCTCTGGCGGGAGCCTGCGGGACTCGGGGCCTCGTTCCGCGTCGCCGAGGTGAATCCGGGCGTCGAGACGACCAACGCCCGCGTCGCGCTGACGATGCCGTCCGATCGCTGGGTCCTGTTCCTGCGCGGTCCGCGTCTCGGACCGGCGGTCCTCTTCTGGAGCCTGCTGCTCATCTCGCTGCTCGTGTCCCTGCTCCTCGGCGCCATCCGCACGACGCCGCTGCGCTGGTACCACTGGTTCGGGCTGTCGTTCGGGCTGACGCAGATCCCGATCGCCGCGTCGCTCGTGATCGTCGGCTGGCTGCTCGCGCTCGGCCTGCGGCGGCGGCCGCCCCGAAACAAGTGGGTCTTCGATCTCATGCAGCTCGCCTTGTCCTTCTGGACCTTGGTGGCGCTGGGGCTACTCTTCTGGGCGATCCAGCACGGGCTGCTCGGCCGGCCGGAGATGCAGATCGCGGGGAACGACTCGTTCCCCGGCCATCTCGTCTGGTACCAGGACCGCACCACCGGCGCGCTGCCGCAGCCCTGGGTCTTCTCGGTCCCCATCCTCTATTACCGGCTGGCGATGCTGGGCTGGGCGCTGTGGCTCGCGGCGGCGCTGGTGCGCTGGCTGCGCTGGGGTTGGGACAACTTCTCCGAAGGAGGCGTCTGGATGCCGCTGCGCCGGCCGAAAGCGCCCGCGACGGAGGCGCCGGGACCGGATCGCACACCGCCGCCGGGCCTCACACCGCCGCCGTTGCCGCATCCAGCCGATGGGCCGACCTGATCTTCAGGCGATCGCTTCGCGCAGTCTTTCGAGGGAGATGTTGGCGCCGCAGAGCACGATGACGACGCGGCGGCCGCGGAAGCGCTCTTTCTCCTTCAGGTAGCCCGCCACGGCCACGGCGGCAGCCCCTTCGATGAGCGTGTGGTGGCGCTCCAGCACCAGGCGCATCGACGCGCGGATGTCTCCTTCTGTCACCGTCACCGAGCGCGTGACGAGGCGGCGGCAGAGCTCGAAAGTGATCGCGCCGGGCTCGACGCCGCCGGCGGTGCCGTCGGACAGCGTCGGCAGCGATTCCATCTCGAGGATGCGGCCAGCCGCGAGCGAGTGGTGCATCACCGCGGAGTTTTCCGGCGAGCAGGCGACCATCTCGATCCTGCGGCCGAGCCCCTCGAGCGCCAGGCCGATGCCGGCGATGAGTCCGCCGCCGCCCAGCGCCACGAAGACCGCGTCGGGCGCATCCACCTGCCGGCCGATCTCGAGGCCGGTCGTGCCCTGCCCCGTGACGACCTCCGGATCGTTGTAGGGCGAGACGTACGCGAGCCCCTGCTCATCGGCGTAGCGGCGTGCTTCGAGCTCGGAGACCCCGCTGTCGGTGCCGCGCGCCCGCACCTCGGCGCCGTGGTCGCGCATCGCCTGCAGCTTCACCGGCGAGGCGTTCTCCGGGACGAAGACCGTCGCCTTGCCGCCGAGCGCTTTCATGCCCCATGACACCGCCATGCCGTGGTTGCCGGAGGAGGCGGCGACAATGCCGCGTCGCCGCTCGTCGGGTGAGAGAAGGCTCAGCCGGTTCATCGCGCCGCGCAACTTGAACGAGCCGGTGACCTGGAGGTTCTCCATCTTCAGGAACACCTCGGCGCCGCCAAGGCGCGACAGCTCCGCCGACGGATCCACCGGCGTCTGCCGGACGTGCGGCCGGATGCGCTCCGCCGCTGCTTCGATGGCCCCGAACCAATCCCGCATGGCGCCATGATAGGGCCTCCCGCCGCGCCCGAGCCGGCGCACGGTCTCGCGCGCCCCGTTCGGGGCAACTTGGCGGGGCCGCGCGCATGCGGTAATCTCCGCGCGCCCCACCCCGAGGAGAGGAACATGACAACCATCAAGACGCGGACCCTTGCCCTGCCCGGCGCGCTCGTGCTCGCCGCGGCGCTCGTTGGCCCGGCCGCCTTCGCCGGGGAGATCTACGGACGGGTCCTCTCCGGTAACGCCGCGGCCCCCGCCGGGACGACGGTCGGCGCGAAGTGCGCCGAGGCCGACTACGCGGCCAGGCCGATCGACGCGAAGGGCTCGTACCACATCGTCGCCGGCAAGACCGGCAAGTGCACGCTGACGATCACGATGAAGGGACAGTCGGCCACGGTGGAGGTGGTGTCGTACGACGAGCCGGTCGAGGCCGACATCGTCCTCGACACGAAGGACGGCAAGCTGAGCGCCCGGCGGCGCTGACGCGCGCATGGCGGGCAACCCGGGCAACAAGGATCTCTGGGACAAGTTCTCGGTCCTGCTGCAGCCGGTCGGCGGCGGCCTGGCGGCGCTCGCCGTGGCGATCGTCGGGCTGCGCGGCTCGCAGGTCCTCAACGACCGCCAGGCGGCGGAGACCAACGCCC
>DASYQE010000005.1:0-6740 GCA_036005805.1 Candidatus Polarisedimenticolia bacterium
GTTCGAGGCTTTGCTTCCCGACGTGGAAGCGCGCGCGCCCTGGTCGGTGTCGAGCGGGATGAGCAGGACGCTGTGGTCCCCCGCCCCGAGCAGGCGCTCCGCCAGCGTGTCGGCGCCGCGCAGCGGCATGGCGTGGATGACCAGATCGAAGTGGCGCCGCTCGGTCTCCTCCCCCACCGCCAGCGCCAGAGGCTCGGCGGCGGCGCGCGCCTCGAACGAGGCGAGCCCGGAGGCAACTCCCTCCTGAAGCTCGCGCAGGCGCGCCTCCCCCGCGTGGCCGTCCATCCCGTACGACAGGAACGACACGCGCGCGTGCGACATGCGGGCCATCTGCGCCGCCAGCAGCATGGCATTGCGGCTGTCGTCCGAGCCGTCGGTCAGGAGCAGGAACGACAGTCCCGGGTGCGCGAGAGCGTGGAAGCGGCGCACACCGACGTAGGCCGTCTCTCCGGGACGCAGCGGGAAGCGGCGCGCCTGGTGCTGCGATCGGGTCGCCTCGAGGATGACCGCGTCGTCCCCGAACGGCGCGAGCGGCGCGATCGGCCGCACGCCGTCCAGGCGCGGCAGCCGCAGGCGCAGCCGCTCGAACGACCCGAGGAAGCCGTTCGCCTCGACCGTCGCCTTGCCGAGCAGCGGCCAGCCGAGCGCGTCCGGCGTGGTCTTCACCGCCACGTCCTCGGGGCGGAAGAGGACCTGCACGCGGCGCGGCGCCGCGGTCCCCGCGATGGTCGCGGTCGCGAGCGGGACGCGCACCGGGCCGAGCCGCACGCCTTCGGGCGCCGCCTCGCCGATCATCAGGTTGGCGGTGCCGAGGAAGGTGGCGACGAACTCGGTCTGCGGCCTCAAATACAGTTCCTGGGGCGGGCCGGTCTCGAGCAGGCGGCCGAAGTGCATGACGCCGATGCGGTCGGCCAGCTCGAACGCCTCCTCCTGGTCGTGGGTGACGAAGACCGCCGTCACCTTGAGCTCTTTCTGGATGGCGCGGATGGTGCGACGCAGGTCGGCGCGGATGCGCGCGTCGAGCGCGCCGAAGGGCTCGTCGAGCAGCAGCAGCTCCGGCCGGTGCGCCAGCGCCCGGGCGATGGCGACGCGCTGCTGCTGGCCGCCGGAGAGCTGGCCCGGCAGCCGCCCGCCGAGCCCGGCGAGCCCGACCAGCTCGAGCAGCTCGTCGCGGCGGCGACGGCGCTCGGCGCGCGGCGTCCGCCGCACGCGCAGCGGGAACTCGACGTTCGCCGCGACGGTCATGTGGCGGAAGAGGGCGTACGACTGGAAGACGAACCCGATGCCGCGCTTCTGCGGCGGCAGCCCGGTCACGTCGCGACCGTGCAGCAGGACGCGGCCGCCGTCGGCATCCGAAAGCCCCGCGATGAGCCGGAGCACGGTGCTCTTGCCGCTCCCCGACGGGCCCAGGAGAACGAAGAACTCCCCCTCCGTCACCTCGAGGGAGACGTTGTTGACGACGGGGTGCCCGTCGTAGCGCTTCGAAAGCGACTCGAGTCGAATGGACATGTCAGTCGGACGACGTCCGTACGGATGCCGTGTGAGGAATCTACAGCCGGCCGGTGACGGGGGAAGTCGAACGGCGGTTCCAAAACGGTTCCAGTTTCCGGCGGCCGGGGCGCGTGGGGCGCGCGCTCCTACCGGGTGTTGAGCGAGGCGATGACCTTGAGGATTTCCTGGGCGTCCACGGGCTTGGTGCAGTAAGCGTCGAAGCCGGCCCGCAGGGCCCGATCCCGGTCCTCCGGGCGCGCGTGGGCGCTCAGCGCGATCGCGGGTATGGCGTTGCCCGCCTTGCGGACGCGGCGGATCAGCTCCTGGCCGTCCATGCCGGGCATGGCGATGTCGGCGATCAGGAGATCGGCACGGCTGGTCGCCAGGGTGTCGATGGCGGCGCCGGCGTCGGCGGCGCGCAGCACCAGCGCGCCGCGCCGCTCCAGGAACGCCGCGAGGAGCTCGCTCGAGTCCTCGTGATCGTCGACGACCAGCGCCGTGACGTCCTTGAGGATCGGCAGGCTGCCGTCGTCGCCGCGTGGCACGGGCCCGCCCTTCACGGAGGTCGCGATCGGGAGCGAGATCGTCACGACCGTCCCGCGTCCCGGCCCGGCGCTGGTCACGCGGATCGACCCGCGGTGCGACCGCACCAGGTGCCGGGTGATCGCCAGCCCCAGGCCGAGCCCACCGTGTTCGGGCCTGGTCCCGCCCGCCGCGCGCCGCAGCCCGTCGAAGATCGAGCGCAGGTCGGCCCGGGCGATGCCGATGCCGTCGTCCCGCACCTCGATCCGCACGCGTCCCCGCTCCGCCGCGGCGCGCACCCGCACGTGGCCGCCGGAGGGCGTGAACCTGACGGCGTTCTCCAGGACGTTCTCGACGATCTGACGCAACCGCCCCGGATTCCCGTGGAGCACCGGCAGACCAGCGGGCAGATCCTTTTCGAGAGCGACGTGCCGGCGGCGCGATTCCGGAGTGGCCGCGTCGACGGCGGCCTCGAGGATCGCGCCGATCGCCACCGGTTCGCGGACCATCGGCAATGGCCCGACGACGAGACGCGATGCATCGATCGCCTCCTCGATGAGGCGCACCTGGGCCTCGGCGTTGCGGTGCACGACCTGGATGGCGTGCTCCGATTGCTCGGCGTCGAGCGCGTCGTTGCGCAGGAGCTGAAGCCAGCCGAGCATGGCGTGCAGGCGCGTCCGCAGCTCGTGTGCGAGCGCCAGCAGGAGCTCGTCCTTCATCCGGCCGGCGACGATCGCCCCGGCAGAGCGGCGAGCGGCCCTGCGCCGCGCCGACTCTTTGCCATGCTGCTGGGCCGTCCGGAGACGGGAACCCTTCCGGCGGCGCAGCGCCGCCCGGGGACGAACCTGCTGGCGGCGATTCCGGATGCGCATGCGCGACTCCCAGGGAGGAGGAACGTCATTGTATCGGCCGCCTCGCGACCGAACCACCGACCGCTCAGCCCCGTCGCGTCACCTGGACGAGCTCCAGGAAATCCCCGAACTCCCGAACCGCCTCCTCCCCTTCGCTCCAGACCCGGATGACCTTGAGGTCGACGCGATTCCTGCGCGCGATGGCCACCGCGGCCTTGAGGCTTCCCCGGTCCCCCCAGTGGTAGAACGCCGCGAGGCGATCGCGGCACGCGTCGGTGGCGGACAGCGCCGGAACACCCGCGCCGCGGATCCGGATGAGAACCGGCTCGATACGGACGTCGCGCCCGATGGCGAGGGGCCCTTTCGGGAACTCGACGAAAAAGGGCAGCCCGGGACGCACGAAGTGACCGCCCCGCGGCGCGAACCCGATGGAGCCCATGGCCCGCTTCAATCGATCCTCGTGCACCACGTTCAGGAGGATGAAGTCGAGGTCGGAAGACTGGTAGGCGCCGCCCGCATAGAGGCTGGCGCAGGCGCCGCCGGTCAGGACCGCCCGGAGTCCCTCCCGTTCGAGCGCGATGGCGACGTCGCGGGCGACCTCCTTCAGCCCCGGAGCCCGCCTTCGCGAGGCCCTCCGGGGACTCACGCCGGCTTCCCGGTGCGGCGCGGCCGACGGCGCAGGGCAGCGACCCGGTCCTGCAGGTCGGCCTCCGGCTGCGCGAGACGCCGGAGGTAGCGGGCGAGCTCGTCGCGCGCGAAATACCGGGGGTCGAGCGTGTACAGGCGCGTCCTCCCCATCGACTGGGCGGCGACGAGTCCGTCCCGTTCGAGTCCGCGCAGCGCGACCTGGACGGCGTTGAGCGACACGCCGAGGACGCGCGCCAGCTCGCGCGCGTAGCTCTGTGCCAGCAGGCTGAGGACCAGGAGCACGCGGGTGCGGGTCTGGCCTCCGAACGGGCTGGATTGTCCGACCAACATATTGGTTCATATGATAGATAATATTGGTCATGTGTCAAGGACGTGCCGGGGCGGATCGCGGATGCACTAGAATTCCCCCTCCTTGAGCGACCGCGCCCCAGCCTCCGGCCCGACGCAGGGCTCCCCGGCTCCCGACAGGAACGCCTCCCAGGCGGCCACCGGGTCGGCATCCATCCTCATGATGGCGGCGCCGATCGTGGTGTCGTTCGTGATGCGGTCGGCGTTCACGCTGGTGGACACCGTCTACGCGGCGACGCTCGGGGACGCGGCGGTGGCGGCGGTGGGGCTGTCGATCCCGCTCGAGTTCCTGATGATCGCCTGCTGGGTCGGGCTTTCGACCGGGCTCACCTCGCAGCTCTCGCAGGCCATGGGGGCGCGGCAGGGGGCGCGCATCGAGCAGGTGCTGGCGGTGACGCGGCGGCTCGTGTGGGGCCTGGTGCCGGTGTTCACCGCGATCGGACTCGGGTGCTTCTTCTTCGCCGACCGGCTGGGGCTCGCGCCGGAGGTGGCGCGACTCTTCGCGGTCTACGGCAGCGTGCTGATCGGCGGGTCGGCCTTCACGTCGTTCTGGTCGATCCTTCCCGACTCGATCGTCAAGGCGCACCACGACACCCGCACCACCATGTGGGCCGGGATCTGGTCGAACGTCATCAACGTCGTCCTCAACACGATCTTCACGTTCGTTTTCCACTGGGGCGTGTTCGGGATCGCCCTTTCGACGGTCGTCGGGCGGCTCGGCGGGCTGGTCTACGCGCTGCGCAAGGCGGCGGCGCACGAGAACGCCCGCAAGGCGCGCCACATCGACACCGATCCGACGCTCGACCCGGCGCCGCTGCAGTCTTTGATGTCGCTCGCCGTGCCGGCGGCGCTGACGTATGGCCTGATGGCGGTCGAGGCCTCGATCGTCAACCGGCTGCTGGCGACGCTTCCGGACTCGACGTCGGCGATCGCGGCGTACGGGATCTACTACCGGGTGGTGCAGTTCGCGGTGATGCCGATCATCGCCACCTCGGTCGCGGTGCTGCCGTTCGTGGCGCGACGCTTCGGCGCCGGCGACGTCGCCGGCGTGCGGCGCGGCCTGCGCGAGGCGATCCTCGCCGGCATCGGCTACTGCCTCTTCCTCGTCCTGCCGGTGATGCTCCTCTCCGGCGGCTGGATCGCCCACCGGCTGGCGGAGGCGGAGACGACGGTGCACCTGACCCGGCTGGCGCTGTGGCTGGCGCCGTTGGCGGCGCTCTCCCTCGTGCCGTTCCAGCTCTGCCGGCCGGCGTTCGAAGGGCTGCAGCGCGGCCGCCCCGGGCTCGTGATGGCGATGTTCCGCTACGTCGTCCTGATGGTGCCGTTCGCGCTCCTGGGGAAGGCCGTGGCCGAACGCGCCGGCGCGCCGGCGCTGCTCGGTCTCATCGTCGGGCTCATCGCCGCGTCGGCGCTGGCCTCGGCGGTGTTCCTGGTCTGGATGCGGCGGGCGCTGCGGACGCTGCGGCCCGCCGCCGCGGCTGCGGCCGCGGCGATCACACCTTCCAGCGCTGCCGATCCCGCTCCAGCCCCCTGATCTCGTCCTCCGAGATGCCGTAGCGGGCCGCGGCCACGACCGCCGCGGCGATCCCCCCCGCGAACGCGGTGACCGCGAGCAGGATCGTCCAGGGCGGGATCGGCCCCACCGCCATGCGGGCATAGATCTCCGCCATGCTGGCCGCCTGCGTCGGGTGGATGAAGAGCTTCATCAGCCAGGCGATCATCAGGATGAAGTACATCCAGACGAAGTTGCGCGACAGGCGGAAGCCGATCGCCTCGAAGAGCGAGGTCTTGAACGACGGCCGGTCGAGATCCTCGGCGACGCACTTCCCCCACTCGCGGTCGGGGCTGACGAGCTGGCGCGTCAGCATCGGCAGGTAGAAGTTCTCCTCCAGCATGCGGACGCGCGAGCGGTACACGTCGAAATAGCGGAAGCGCCGCGCCTCGTGGAACAGGAACACCGTGACGATGAGGTTCGAGAGGAGCAGCAGGACGTGCGGGTGGTTCGGGTCCCCGAACGTGAAGGAGATGACCGCGGCCGTGGTCACGACGGCCCAGTTGGTCGTGGTGTCGAGCCGCGTGCGCCAGATCTGGCTGCGGTACATCTCGCCGCGGTAGAAGTGCACCATGGCGCTGATGTATTCCTGCCGCGTGAGCGGGTAATCCTCGAACGCCGCGTTCGCGGGGGGAGCCGGCTCGGTGACAACGCCGGGATCGCCGGCGCCGCGGGGCTCGGCGGCCTGGAGCGGCTTCGGTTCGATGGCCATCGCGGCGTCTCCCCGCGGGAGCCGGACCGGCGCCGGCGGCTCTGCGGCGCGCGGCGCTTCGGAGCTACCGTTCGACGACGAAGAGCACCCGCTGTCCGCGCATGGCGTTCTCGTCGAGGACGGTCACTTCGACCGTGCCGTCGGCGGCGAACTTCAGGTCGAGCTCCCGCTTCTCGCGGAAGTACGACGGCAGGATGCGCACGTCGCGGATGCGGTCGATGCCGAACTGGTTCGGCTTCAACGTGATGCTTTTCGACTGCTTGAGGTTCAGGCTCGAGGCGAACTTCACGTCGGCGATCTTGTCCACCTTGTTGACCGTCTTGAGGACGCCCCGCGCCTTCAGCTTGTCGGCGGTGTCGGCCTCGTAGTACATCGAGTTGGTCACGGTCTCCAGGTTGGCGCTGACGGTCTTCGCCTGCTCCTGGGCGGCGTTGCGCTCGCCTTCGAGCTGCGCGACGTTGGATTCGAGCGACGCCTTGCGCACCTCGAGCGCCTTGATTTCGTCCTGAAGCTTCGCCAGCGTGTCCTCGAGCTCGGCCTTCTTCCCCTCGAGGTCGGTGGCCTTCGCGACCGCCTTGTCGCGCTCGCCGATGAGCCCCATCTCGCGCGCCCGCAC
>DASYQE010000006.1:0-3848 GCA_036005805.1 Candidatus Polarisedimenticolia bacterium
CTCGTTGTCGGTGCCGAGCAGCAGCCGCTCGGTTCCGGGGATCGACGTGAGGGTGGCGCTGACCGGCTGATCGACGAGGGAGAGCTGGTCGTCCCAGGTGAGCGAGTGGTAGCCGCTCTCGAACTTCGACACCCCGATCGAGCCGCCGATGTTCCAGCCCTGGGTGTGGTACTCGGCGCGCAGGTTGGCCCAGTCGGTGCGGAAATCGAGGGGGGCCGCCACCTCTCCCGGCGCGAGCGCGAAGTAGTTGCCGAGCGACTGCGGCGCCGTGCCCGAGCGCCGCTCGCGCGTCGCGTCGATGCCGAAGGAGGTCTTCTGCGTCGGGGTCCAGACCAGCGACCCGCCGAGGACCCGGCGATGCGACACGAGATCGACGTCCTGGCCGGACTGGATGGTCGCCTGTTTGATGATGGCTCCCTTGGTGCCGGCGTCCCACTGCCCATCCGCGGGCGTGGTGTCCACCGCGGCCGGGGCCGCCTGCACCGCCGACTGGAACGAGTCGTCGAGGGTGAAGACCGCATCGCTCTGCCGGGCCCAGAGCATCTCGGCGTCATCCCCCCAGTGCCGCGGGTTGTTGACCCACTGGATGGCGCCGCGCCACCGGTCGAAGCTGCCGAACTCGACGGCGCCGCGGCTGTCCTGCTGGGCGATGTCGTAGGCGCCGACGTGGAAGAAGGTCTTCGCCTTCGGCGTCCAGAAGACGTCGACGCTCTCCGCCACGAACCCGGACGGGACGTCGCGGTACTCGAAGAACTTCGCCGAGTTGGGCGGGTCCTCGCTCAGCCCCTGCCCGCCGACCAGGATCTGCCCGGTCAGCTTGCCCGCGGGCGGCAGGGTGCCGGTGAAGGTGGACTGCGACGAAGCGGGGGCCGCCGCCGGCGCATCGGGCGTCTGCGTGACCGGCGCCTGCGGCGCGGTGTTGACGTCCTCGGTCGGCTCGGCCGGAGGCGGAGTCTCGGGCTTCGTCTCCGGTTCGGGCTGGTCGGACGGCGGCTTGTCCGGGGCCGCGGGCTGATCCGGCGGCGCGGGAGGCGGTTCCTGGGCGCCGATCGCCGGGGCGAGCCCCAGGAGCAGCACGAACGACAGGAGCGCGGCGAGACTCGGTGAGCGCAGGGCGGAAAGGGATCGCATCATCGCTCCTCCTATCTCAGGAACCGCATGCCGGCGGGATGGTTGGAGCCGTGGATCATCGAATGGCAGTTCAGGCAGCCGCGGTCGAACATGCGGCTGCCCGGGAAGAACTCCGGCCCGGGGCTCGCGTCGGAGTACGGCTGCGTCGGGTGGCGCGTCTCGTCGTGGCATTGCTGGCAGAGGCGCGGCACCTTCGCGACCAAAAGTCGCGGGTGCAGCGAGCCGTGCGGGTCGTGGCAGTTGGTGCACTGCTCACGGACGGGAGGATGCTCCCAGAGCACCGGCGAGCGCTTCTCGGCGTGGCAGGTGTAGCAGTTCTCGTTGATCGAGGCCTGCTTCAGGAGCGTCGGCCCGGTGCTGCCGTGCGGGTTGTGGCACGAGGTGCAGCGCATCGTCCCTTCGCGCATCGGCATGTGGCCCGAGCGGTACAGCGACGCCTTGCGCCGCATGTGGCACGACGTGCAGGTGGCGAACTCCGTCTGCTTCGCCAGCAGGTGCTCCGGCACTTCCTTCTCGGGGTGGATCTGGTGGCAGGAGAGGCAGGAGAGGGCGCGGTTGTCGTGCGGGCTGCCTTTCCAGTGCGAGTTCTCACCCTGCTCGTGGCAGGTGAGGCAGACCGCCACCACGTCCGGAGGCGACAGCTTCTTGAAGGAGCGGATCTTGGTGGCGTCCCCTCCGCCCTCGATGTGCTCCGACCCGGGGCCGTGGCAGGTCTCGCACGCCAGCGCGCCGTCGGGCGTGGTGTGCCCGGTCCGGCCGTGCGCGGTGCGGGCGAGCTGCTCCACCTTGTCGGAGTGACATTCGCCGCACGCCTCCATGCCGGCGAGCTTCGCGGGCGCGGCGGGAGGCGGCGCGGGGACCTTCTTGTCCGTGAAGTCCTGGGACGCCGCGCCGGTCAGACCCCACGCCGCGAGGACGGCGCAGGACAGGAGGAGAAGGAGAAGGGGCCGACGCAATGCTCTCGCGGGCATACGGATCTCCACGCAGCGACCAGCACAGCCATTTGTGGAGAAGCGCCGCCTCCAGGAACTCGAGAATCACCGGAAGCGAACCGGCGAAACCCGCACGACGCCCATCCTTTGAACCCGGCGAATGCGGCGGGATTACAGTTGATGCGCGTTCCGACTGTCAAGGGGGTTCGGTGCACGGCGGGGCCGCGCAAAGGTTGCGCGCCGGGCCCTGCGACCGATATCCCCAGCGCAGATTTTTCCGGCCGGCGCGTGCGAACCGCCATCATCCCATCGGGCGTCGAAGACGCTTCGGGTTCTCGCCGCTGCGAGTGCCCGGGAGACGGCCATCTCCGCGCCCCCGCGACGGACCACGGTGAGAAATCCGGGCCAGGGGCACGGATGTTGCTGATTTGACGGGCCGTACGAAGTCTCCGAACCCGTCACACCTCGAAGGAGGTCGGCATGTCGCTTCCCGTTTGCCCGAGAAGGAATCGTCCGATCCTCTTCTTCGCGCTCGCCGGCCTGGCCTTCGTGCTCTGCGGAGCCGCCTGGCGGCCCGCCGCGCCCGCTCTCGGCTCCCTCTCGGCGACGACGCTGGCGCGAAGCGCGCGCCTCCTCATCGACGGAACGGGCTTCGGCGATGCGCAGGGAGCGAGTCGCGTCGAGATCGCCGGCGCACCCGCCTTCGTCACCCGGTGGTCGGACACGCACATCGCCGCCTACGTGCCCGAAGCGGCGCCCCTGGGGCCCGGTGCCGTGGTCGTCACCATCGCCGGCGTCCGGAGCAACGAGCTGACCTTGCAGGTGATCGCTCGCGCGCCGGCGGGCCGGGTGCAGTGGCGCTTCCAGGCCGACTCCGACTCGATTGCAGAGCGCCCGGCGGTCGGGCCGGACGGCACGATCGCCGTCATCGACAACAGCGGCTTCCTCTACGCGCTCACGCCGGACGGAGGGCTGAAGTGGATCCGCCGTGCGCTGGGCGCCTCCGGCCCTCCGGCGATCGGTCCCGACGGATCGATCTTCGTCGCCTCCGGGAACCTGATCGCCGCGTTCGCGCCGGACGGTTCGCTGCGCTGGCAGTTCACCGATCCCGACTCGCAGGGGGTGATCGCCGGGCCGAGCGTCGCTCCGGACGGGAGCGTCTACGCGGTCGGCGATCTGTTCGGCCTCGGGGCGGTCGCGCTGTCGCCGACGGGCGTGCTCCTGTGGAACCACCCCGGCGATCCCCTGTTCACGGAATACGGCCAGATCGGCTCCGAGAT
This sequence comes from Candidatus Polarisedimenticolia bacterium, assembly GCA_036005805.1. Lineage (GTDB taxonomy): Bacteria > Acidobacteriota > Polarisedimenticolia > Gp22-AA2 > Gp22-AA2 > DASRAU01. The sequence continues at coordinate 3,344 of DASYQE010000006.1, forward strand.
CGTCTTCAGCCCGCCGCCCGGCGCCGGTTCGCCGTTCCAGCTCTACTTCGGCCTGGACGAATACGGCGTCTCGGCCTCGACCGTCTTCGCCCTCGGCGGCGACGGCCGGCAGATGTGGGCCCGCCAGGCCGGCATCTCGAACGACGCTTTCATGCAGCAGCAGCAACAGGTCGCCGTCGGTCCCACGGGCACCATCTACGTGACGTCCCTCAGCAGCTCGAGCGGCTGGGGATTGCGGGCGCTCGAGCCCTTGACCGGGGCGTTTCTCTGGGGCTACAACCCGTGGCCGGCGAACGGCATGTCGCCTCCCGACATCGGGGTCAACGGGGTCGTGGACCTGGCCCGCAGCCTCGCGTACCTCGATGCGGTGAACCCGGACGGCAAGGTGAAGTGGACCGTCGGCGACGGCTCGATCATCGACCAGCCCATCGTCAACAAGGCGGGAACGCTCGTCGCCGCCGGAGGGAGGGCGAACTTCGGGGAGCCCGGATTCGTGCGCGCCTAC
>DASYQE010000007.1:0-2548 GCA_036005805.1 Candidatus Polarisedimenticolia bacterium
CGCTTGGTCTCGATCGGCGGATCGACGACGCTCGGGCCCTGCAGCCCGTCACGCAGCGTCTCGTCGTCGAGCATCACCCGGAACGGCGGACGCCACGCGTCGCCGTCGCGGTTCCAGTCGTGGATGAGGGCGTCCTTGTCGTTGTTCTGCGGCATGAAACGGATGATACAACGTGTCGTCTCTCCTGCCGCGGTGCGGCGCGGCGCGGTCGTGGCGGCCAGCTTCGCCGTGCTCCTGTTCGGGGCGCCGCGGCCGGCGTTCGCGCTCGCCGACTGGTTCGGGATCGAGCTTTCGGCCCTGGAAAACCATCCCGACGGGACGGCGGCCATCGAAGACAACGACGTCCCCGGCACGACCTTCGACGTCCGGGACACCCTCGGCGTCACCGACGACGACACCTCGACGCAGGCGCGCGCCTGGTTCCGCTGGGGCAAGCGCAACCGCCTCTTCTTCGACTACTTCGACGCGAACCACGAGGGGAACGCCGGGCTGTCGCAGCCGCTCGTCTTCCACGGCGCCACCTTCAACGCCGGCGAAGAGGTGGACACGAAGATGCAGCTGGAGCTGATCCAGGCGCGCTACCGCTACCACTTCATCAACCTCAAGGTCTTCGAGTTCGGACTCGGGTTCGGGGTGAACCAGGCGTCGCTGAAGATGGACCTGACCGGCACGACGACGCCGACCGAGTCGCTCGACGAGAGTGTCCCTTTTCCGAGCGTGGCCGGGGGGCTGGTGATCAAGCCGCTGCCGGGGCTGCACATCCGCGCCGAAGCCGACTGGTTCTCCGGCAGCGAGGGTGGGGACAAGGCGGACTTCTTCGATTACCGGGCGCAGATCGAGTGGTACTTCTTGCACTTCTTCGGGGTCTTCGGCGGCTACCGCAACGTGCACTTCGACGTCACCACCGAGGACTTCGGCCACGCCGACCTGACCTATGCCGGACCGTACGCCGGCCTGGGCGTGAAGTTCTGAAGCGGCGCGTCCTGTTCCTCGCCGCGGGGGAAGCCGCTTCGCGGGCGGCGGTGGACTGGGTCGTCGAGCACCAGGCCGACTGCGAGGTCATCGTGGCGCCGCGCGCCCTGGCGGGCCGCCCCATGGGCCGCCTCGATCACCCGCCCTTCCGCGCCGCGGATCCTGGCGACGCCGCGCTCGCGGAGGAGACGGTGGAGCACCTCCCCACCCCGGCCACGCCCGGGCACCTCGAGCCGCGGGCGGCGCGGCAGGCAGCGGTGCTGGCGATCCTGGCCCGCGCGCCGCTTTTGGTCTCGGGCCAGGAGGCCTTCCGCGATCTCATTCCGCTGTCCTCCTGGTCGATGAACGTGCCGTCGCCGCCGGCCGACATGCAGCTCGTGCGGACGCTGACCACGGCGGGAGATGCGGTCACGAGCGCCCCCGCGCCGGCCGCCGACCTGCTCGATCGCCTGCTCGAAGGGGACGAGCGGCGTCTGGTCGCCATGGCGCGCGAGCGCCGGCGCGAAGCGCGCAACCTCGGTCCGGATCTCTTCCGCCGCATCGCGCCCCGCAGCGCCGGGCTACGCGGCTTCGCGGTGTCGCTCGATCTGCTCCCCGCCTTTGCCGCCTCCGCCTCGGCGCGACAGTGGCTCGCGGGACTGCCGCGCGACCGCGCCCTGGCGCTTCTCGGCGGCGCTCCCGCCGTCTTCCTCTAGCCTTGGGGGCGGCCGGAAAGCAACGCGGCCCGGCACCCCACGATTGGAGCGCCGGGCCGGACGTGCCTGGGCGGGATCAGCGTTTCAGGCACGCACTTCCTGGCCGGACGGGAGGAGGAGGAACAGGTCCGCCTGGGTCGGACCCGCTCCGGTCCGGCTAACGATCGCTGCTCTGTCCTTCGAGGCGGGCGCGGCGGGCCTCTTCGACCGCGCGGCGGATCTCCGCCCGCTGTTCCTCGGTGCCCTGGGCCGAATCGGTGCTCTGGCCCGAGTCCACGTAGGTGCCGCCGCGGTCGGAATCGTCGGAGGCCGGCGCCTCGTACTGCTGGCCGTCCCCGTCGTCCCGGCCGCCCTCCACGCCCTCCTCGAGGCCCTGCTCGACGGCGTCGTCGTACGCGTCCGAACCGGACTCGACCGAGCCCGCCTGCTCGTGGAGACGCTGCAGCGCGTCGTGAATGGCGTCGCGAATCTGCTGGCGCTGCTCTTCGTTGAGCTGGGTCGCCTCGTGCACGGCGCGCATCGCCTCGGCGTAGGCGGCGCTCTGGCCGGCCAGGGCATCCCGGCGCACCTGATCGCCGTTGAGCATGGCGCGCTGGGCGTCGCGCATGGCGCGCTCCACCTGGCGCTGGATCTCCGCCGGCTTGGCGCCCTGCTTGTGCGCCGACGGCGTGCCCGGCGCCGGGGTCTCGTCTTCGGGCGGCGCCGCCACCTTGATCGTCGTCTCGTGCCGCTCGCGCACGACGGTCAGGGTCAGCGCCTTGTCGCGCCGGTGGCGCATCGCCATGTGGAGATCGCCGGCGTCGGACACCGCCTCGTCGTCCACCTTGACGATGACGTCCCCGGCCTTGATCCCGGCCGCCTCGGCGGCGCTTCCCTTGCCG
>DASYQE010000008.1:0-11790 GCA_036005805.1 Candidatus Polarisedimenticolia bacterium
TCCGGCTTGCGTCGCGACCAGTCGAGGACGAGGCCGAGCGAGAACGCGGTCTGATCGTGCTCGCCGATGCGGATCGGGTGCGTCAGCTTCGGCAGCCACGTCCGGAGCTTTTTCGCCGACGCGGCTTCGAGCGGCTCGAGGGTCTTCGACCAGGTCTTCGCCTGCGGGTCGTCCCACTCGCGCAGCTCGGCGGCGAGCGTCAGCAGCCACGCCAGTCCGTACGGCCGCTCGAAGCTCTCCCGGCCCTTCCCTTCGATGTAGGCGACCTCGGCCTGGATGTTCGCGTCGGTCAGGTTGCGCGCCAGCGCCTGGCGCGCCTCGGCGGCGAACGACGCGTTCGGGAACAGGCGCGTCAGGCGGACGAGGAGCCAGTGCCCATGCACCGCCGAGTGCCAGTCGAAGCAGCCGTAGAACGCCGGGGTCAGGCGGCGCGGCGGCAGCGCGTCGGCATCCGACTGCATGACGTGCGCGATCTTGTTCGGGTACTCCTTCGTGACGCACGCGAGCGCCAGCGCGGCGAACCGGCCGGCGGTCGCTTCATCCAGTCCGCCGGCCGCATTCCGAGGCGACGCGGCGGCGGCCCCTGCGAAAACCGGAGGCGGCAGCGAGGACTTCGGGGCGGCCGGCGCGTCGGCGCTCATCGAGACGGACGGCAGCGCGAGCGCGAGCAGGAGCGCGGCGCCCGCGGCACGGCCCCTCACGAACGGGACGCGGCGGCGGCGCGATCGCGCCGGGCGGCGATCAACGCATCCAGCTCGACTTTGAGGCGTCCGAGCACCTCGTCGTAGCGGAAGGCGCCGAGGTCCTCCGAGCCCCGCTTGAGGTTGACGAAGTTCGGAGCGCACCACAGGCCGAGGTCCGCATCATCGGTCTCGCCGGGGCCGTTCACCCGGCAGCCCATCACCGCGATCGTCAGGGCGTGCTCGCGCGCGTAGGAGGTCATCTCTTTGACCTGAATGGCCAGCTCGACGAAGGCCTCGTTTTCGACCCGCGAGCAGGAGGGGCACGAGATGATGTTGAGGCCGCTCCCGAAGTGCGGCGGCACCGACCGGAAGCGGCCGTGGGCGATGTCGTCGAGGATCCTCCGGCCCGCTTCGATCTCCTCGCCCTTGCGGTCGTTCGGCACGGTCAGCGAGACGCGCAGCGTGTCGCCGATGCCCGCCGCGAGGAGCTGCTCGAAGGCGATGCGGGTTTTGATGACGCCGTCCGGCGGCAGCCCCGCCTCGGTCACGCCGAGGTGCAGGGGCACGTCGGGGCGGCGCTCCGAGAAGCGCCGGTTGGCGTCCACGACTTTCCGCGGATCACTATCCTTGAGCGACACGCAGAACCGCGTGAAACCGAGGTCGTCGAGCAGCGCGGCGTGCTCGAGGGCCGACTCGACCATCTCCGCCACCGAATCGCCGCCGAAGCGCCCCGCCTTCTCCGGATCGACCGAGCCGCAGTTGACCCCGATGCGCAGGGCCACGTCGTGGCGAAAGGCCACCTCGGCGAGGAACGCCACCTTGTCGCGCACCGGCTTGGCCCGTTCGTGGTGGTGCAGGTGGCCCGGGTTGTAGCGCAGCTTGTCCACGTGCGGGGCGACATCGCGAGCGAGGCGGTAATTCTCCTGCAGGTCCACCGACAGGTTGGCGTGCGTGCGCGCCCGGATCTCCCGCAGGGCGGCGGCGTCCTTCGGCCCATCCACGGCGATGCGCACCACGTCGGCCCCGGCCCGCTCGAGGTCCAGGACCTGCGCGACCGTCGCCTCGATGTCGGTCGTCTTGGTCGCGGTCATGCTCTGCACCGCGACGGGGTGCCCGGCGCCGATGGTGAGGCGGCCGATGCGGACCGCCCGGGTGGGCCGGCGCGGCGCCACGGGCACAGCGGGGTTTTCGGTCGTCACGTGACGATCATAACCGCTCCGGGGCGCCGGTCAGGCGGCGGCCGTCCCCGGCCCGCACGACCCCCCGCCGCAGCACCTCGAGCGGGTAGAAGGTGTCCCGCCAGCGGACCCCGCCATCCCTCAGAGTCCGGATGGTGGAATTCCAGTAGGCGTAGAGAAGCAGCACGACGGCGAACGGGTAGGCGACCCAGAGACCGAAAGGGGAACGGCTGAGCCGCCGCGAGGTCGATCGCAGCATCAGGAGGAGCGCGGCCTGCTGCGCCAGAAACGGCCAGGGGAGACCGGCCAGCAGGAACGCCGCGGGCCCCGCCTGCAGCACGAGAATGGCGAGGGTGTGGAGAACGACCTTGCCGACCGAGTAGCCGGTCCCGCCGAAGAAGTTCTTCTGGAGGCCGCGCACGATGCCGAAGGCGCTCGTGTGCCACGGGCAGAAGATCACTCCGAGGCCGCTCAGGAGCCGCTGCCGCGCTCCGCTCTCCTTGAGGAGCATTCCCAGCTTGTAGTCCTCCGCCACCTCGAGCCTCAGTCGAGTGTGCCCGCCGACCCGTTCATAGGCCTCCCGGCGCACGAGGTTGAAGGCACCGACCCCGGAGCCGCCGCGCCGCCGGTCCTCCTCCATCTCCCAGAAGCGCATGTGCAGGAAGAGGGCCTGCTCGAAGACGGCCAGGAGCGCCCCCTGCAGCAGGCCGACCGGCCGCATGTCGGGCAGGACGGGCAGGTGGTCGATGCCGCGCTGCTCCGCCAGCCGGACCGTGCGCGCCAGGAGATCCTCCGGACCGAGGGTGACGTCGGCGTCCAGGAAGAGAAGCCACTCGCCGCGCGCCCGCCTGGCTCCGACGTGGCAGGCGTGACACTTGCCAAGCCAGCCTTCCGGGAGCGCCGCGACGTGGATCACCTGCAAGCGTCCGGGGCCGGCCTCCGCCGCCAGCCGATCGAGGATGGAGCCGGTGCCGTCGGTCGAGCGGTCGTCCACCAGGATCAGTTCGAGGGACGGGTGCCGTTGGCGCAGGAGGCTCCGCACCGTGGCCTCGATAGCGGCCGCCTCGTCCCGGGCGGTCACCACGACCGAAAGGGACGCCGCCGCCGGAGCCGGGCCTTCCCTCCGCGCCCGCCCCAGGTCCTGCGCCGGCCCTTCGCCCTCCGCCAGCAGGTGGGACAGGAACCGGAGCCGCCTCGCGCCCGTGATGGCCAGGGCGCCGTAGACGACCCAGCCGGTCGTCAGGATGAAGGAGACGATCAGGGTGACCAGGCGCGCGAGGCTCACGGTCCGCCACCATACACCGGTGGACGGACAGGCCGCCGTCAACCTCAAAAAGAGGCGTCAAGACGCGATTTTCCTCTTGCGTTCCCCCCGACCTGTTTGTATAAGGAGCGCCATCTTTGTGTGATGTGTTTGGCGCCCGGCGCCGTTCCGGCGTCCGCGCTTGGACTGCATTCCGGCGGGGGGGCCCGCCAGGGTCGGGGGGGGATCGGAATGAGTGTCGATGCGTCCCGTTCTGCGAAGCGCCAGGGAGTGACGGTCTGGATGACCGGGCTTCCGAGCGCCGGGAAGACCACCATCGCGAAGCACCTCGAAAAGCGCCTGCAGGCGGCGGGGACGCCGGTCGAACTGCTCGACGGCGACGAGATCCGCGAACGCCTGTCGAAGGGGCTGGGCTTCACGCGCCAGGATCGGGACGAGAACATCCGCCGCATCTCCTACGTGGCGCGCCTGCTGACCAAGCACGGCGCCGTGGTGCTGGTGTCGGCCATCTCCCCGTTCCGCTCGACGCGCGACGAGGCGCGGGCGGAGATCGGGAGCTTCGTCGAGGTGCACGTCGACTGCCAGCTCGAGGAGTGCATCCGGCGCGACGTGAAGGGGCTCTACAAGAAGGCCCTCTCCGGCCAGATCCCGCAGTTCACCGGCATCTCCGATCCCTACGAAGCGCCGCTCGCGCCGGAGATCGTCGTGCGCACGCACCAGGAGACGCTCGAAGAGAGCGCCGCCAAGATCCTCGAGACGCTGACGCTTCTGGGGCACCTGCCGTTCGAGGTGCTGCAGCCGGCGCCCGTCGCCGCGCAGGCCGCCCTGGTCGCCGCCGCGCATCCCGCGCCGCACATGGCGCCGCACGCCGCGGCCCAGGTCCTGGAGAGCGTCGGGGTCGGCGCGGTTTCCGGGGGTGCCCCGGCCGCCGCCGGGGTCGGAGGGCTCGCCGCTTCGGAGTAGCCGACGCCGGCGCCTTCGGCGGCGCTCGCCTTCTCACTTTTTTCCGGCATAATCCCGGCCATCGAGATCATGAGGACACAACCGCACGGCGGAGTTCTGATCGATCGGGTTCTCCCGAAGGAGGCGCGCGCCGAGACGCTGCGCCGCATCGAGCGCCTCCCCTGCCTCGATCTCGGCGAGCGCCAGGCGCGCGAGGTCGAGAACATCGCCCTCGGCATCTACTCGCCGCTCGAAGGGTTCCTCGAGAAAGGGGACTACGACGCGGTCCTGAAGACGAGCCGGCTGGCGAGCGGCGTGCCGTGGACCATCCCGATCGTGCTCGACGTCAGCGAGGCCGACGCGCAGCGCCTCGGGCGCGGCGAGATTCTCCTGCGCCACGATGGCCGGCCGCTGGCGACGATGCAGGTGGAGGAGGCGTACCCGCTCCGCCGCGACGAGTACGCCCAGGCGGTGTTCGGCACGCTCGACCCCAAGCATCCCGGGGTCGGCCATGCCGGAACCATGGGGACGATGCTCCTCGGCGGGCCGATCGCGCTCCTCGACCTGCTGCCGACGCCGTTCCCGGGACACCGGCTGTCGCCGCGCGACACCCGCGCCCGCTTCGAGACCAACGGCTGGAAGACGGTGGTCGGCTTCCAGACCCGCAACATCCCGCACGTCGGTCACGAGGCCCTGCAGAAGGCGGCGCTCAACCTGGTGGACGGCGTCTTCATCAACCCGCTCGTCGGTGGCAAGAAGGCGGGGGACTTCGAGGATCCGGTCATCGTCGCGGCGTACGACGCACTGGTGCAGCACTACTACCCGGCGGACCGCGCCGTGCTGGGGATCCTGCAGGGGCAGATGCGCTACGCCGGGCCCAAAGAGGCCATCTTTCACGCCATCCAGCGGAAGAACTTCGGCTGCACCCACTTCATCATCGGGCGCGACCACGCCGGCGTCGGCAACTTCTACCACCCTTACGCTTCGCAGGAGATCTTCTCTGAGTTCCCCGACCTCGGCGTCACGCCGCTGTTCTTCCCGGCGTTCTTCAAGTGCCGCAAGTGCCAGGGGATGGTGAACGAGAAGATCTGCCCGCACCGCGGCGACGACCGCGTCGATTTCAGCGGCACGCGCCTGCGCGAAGCGATTCTCGCCGGCAACAACTTCGACGGGATGATCCGGCCCGAGGTCTCCGCCGCCATCCGCGCCGTGGACGGCGGACCGATCCGCAACTGATCGATGAAGGTCGCCGTCATCGGGCTCGACTGCGCCGCACCCGACCTGGTCTTCGATCGGTTCAAGGACGATCTCCCGAACCTCCGCCGCTTGATGGAGCAGGGGGCGTGGGGCCGGCTCCTGAGCAGCAATCCTCCGATCACCGTGCCGGCGTGGGCCTGCATGATGACGAGCCAGGACCCCGGGCAGCTCGGCATCTACGGTTTCCGCAACCGCAAGGACCACACCTACACCGGCTACTCGATCGCCAACGCCACGGCGCTGCAGAAGCCGGCGACGTGGGATCTCCTCGGCGAGGCGGGGAAGAACGTGGTCGTCCTCGGCGTGCCGCCGTCGTACCCGCCGCGCCCGCTCAACGGCGTGCAGGTCGGCTGCTTCCTGACCCCGACGACGCGGCGCCCGTACACCCATCCCCCCGAGCTGAAGGAGGAGATCGACCGCACCGTGCCGGGGTACGTCGTGGATGTCGAGGACTTCCGCACCGACGACAAGGATGGGGTGCTCAAGCGCATCTACGAGAAATCGACGCGCCACTTCGCCCTCGCCAAGCACCTGCTCAAGACGCGCCCGTGGGATTTCTTCATGATGGTCGAGATGGGCACCGACCGCATCCATCACGCTTTCTGGGCCCACATGTCGAAGGAGCACCCGAAGCACGAGCCGGGCAACCGCTTCGAGCACGCCATCCGCGACTTCTATCGCTACTGCGACAAGGAAGTCGGCGAGATCCTCGACCTGCTGCCGAAAGACACCACCGTCCTGGTCGTTTCCGATCACGGGGCGCGCGACCTGACGGGCGGCATCTGCTTCAACGAGTGGCTCATCGACAAGGGATACCTGGTCCTGAAGTCGTATCCGTCGAAGCCGACGCCGATCGCCCAGTGCGACATCGACTGGGAGAAGACCAGGGCGTGGGGCGACGGCGGCTACTACGGCCGCCTGTTCATGAACGTGCGCGGGCGCGAGCCACAGGGGTGCGTGGACCCGGCCGACTACGAGAAGGTGCGCTCCGAGCTCATCGCCGGCATCGAGGCGATCACCGACCCCGGGGGAAAGAACATCGGCTCGCGCGCCTACCGGCCCGACGAGATCTACCGCGAGGTGAGAAACGTCGCGCCCGACCTGATGGTCTACTTCGGCAACCTCGACTGGCGCTCGATCGGCACGGTCGGGGCGAAATCCCTGTACACCTTCGACAACGACACCGGCCCGGACGACGCCAACCACGACTGGCACGGCATCTTCATCATGAAGACGCCTGACGGTGTGCCGCAACCTCACGGAGAATTGCAGGGGCTGCGGTTGTACGACGTGGCCCCGACGGTGCTGCGCCTGTTCGGCCAGACGCCGCCGCCCGCGATGATCGGCCGTTCGATTCTCGACCGCTGAGCTCGCACGACCCCGGTTGGTTTCGGCTCCGCCACCGCTTCGGGGTATCCTCGACGTCCGGAGGATGTCTCGATGCGCCACCTCAATCTGTCTCGTGAAGATCGTGAGTCGCTCCTGGCGAAGCTCCAGGAGATGCCGTCCTGGCTCGAAAGGACCTGCGAGGCTTTGAGCCCCGCGGAGTCGGCACGCCGCTCCGCCGACGGCTTCTTCGCGCCGGTGGAGCATTGCTGGCACCTGGCCGATCTCGAGCGCGAGGCCTTCACCGAGAGGTTGCGGCGGCTGCGCGAAGAGGACCGGCCGGCCCTCGCCGATTTCGACGGTGACCGGGCCTCTCTCGAGCGCGCCTACCGTTCGCGCACCTGCGCCGACGGCGTCGCGGCCTTCTCCGAAGCGCGGCGCGCCAACCTGGCGCTCATCCGGTCGATCCGTCCGGAAGAGTGGCAGCATGCCGGGACACTGGAGGGCGTCGGCGTGGTGGCGCTGTGCGATCTCCCGGCGATGATGGTGGAGCACGACGCCGAGCACCGCCGCCAGATCGAGGCCTGGCTCGCCGAGCGGGGCCGGCCGGTCACGGGCGAAGGTCCGGCCGATCGATGAAAGCCATCCTGCGCAGCGTTGCCGGCGTCTTCTTCGGCGCCTGCCTGGCCATCGGCGTCATCATCCTGGTCGAGCAGATCTCCGGCCGCATGTATCCGCCTCCGCCCGGGATCAGCTACGGCGACAAGGAAGCCTGGAAAGCGTTCATCGCCTCGCTGCCCCTCGGCGCCTTCCTGATGATCCTCGTTGCCTGGGGCCTCGGCACCTTCGCCGGGGCCTGGGTCTGCGCGAAGGTGGCGGGGCGGGCGAAGCTCGCCCACGGCCTGGTCCTGGCGACGCTCCTGCTCGCCGTCGGAGTCTCGAACATGTTCGAGATCCCGCACCCGATCTGGATGTGGCCGTCCGCCTTCGCCGTCTTCGCCGGAGCCGGCCTGGCCGGCGGCCGCCTCGCCTAGGGCGGGCGCACCGAACCCTTCCGTGGAACCCCTCGTCCGGGCTATCGTTCTAGGTTCCTGACCAAGGCCGGACGCATGCTGACCCTCGAAAAGGTGGACAAATCCTACGTGTCGGGGAAGAACCGCCTGCACGTCCTCAAAGCGGTGGACCTGACCATCGACCGGGGGGAGATGGTGTCGATCATGGGGGCGTCGGGGTCGGGGAAATCGACCCTGATGAACATCCTGGGTCTCCTCGACAACTACGATTCGGGGTCGTACCTGTTCGACGGCACGCTGGTGAAGGGGCTGTCCGAGACGAAGTCGGCGATTCTCCGGCGCCAGTGGGTCGGGTTCGTCTTCCAGTCCTTCAACCTGATCCCGTTCAAGACCGCGGCTGAGAACGTCGCCCTTCCTCTTTACTACCAGGGGATGGGACGCCGCCGCCGTCTCGAGGTGGCGAAGGAGCACCTGGCCCGCGTCGGGATCGCGGATCGCTCCGAGCACCGGCCGTCGGAGATGTCGGGCGGCCAGCAGCAGCGGGTGGCGATCGCCCGCGCCCTGGTCTCGAAACCCAAGGTGCTGCTCGCCGATGAGCCGACCGGTGCGCTCGATTCCGCCACGTCGGACGAGATCATGCGGCTGCTGCAGGAAGTGAACGGCGAGGGGGTCACCATCGTGGTGGTGACGCACGAGCGGGACGTGGCGGCGGCGACGCGGCGCATCATCCGACTGCGGGACGGCCGCATCGAAGACGCCCACGCGAAGCTGCCGGAGGCCTGATGTTCGACCTCGACACCTGGCAGGCGATCCTCGACACCATCCGCAGCAACAAGCTGCGGTCGGTGCTCACCGCCTTCTCGGTGGCGTGGGGGATCTTCATGCTCATCGTGCTCCTCGGCTCGGGGCAGGGGCTGGCGAACGGGGTCGAGTACCAGTTCCGCGACGATGCCATCAACAGCATCTGGGTCTTCGCGGGCCAGACGAGCACGCCGTACAAGGGGATGCAGCCCGGGCGGCGCATCCAGATGACCAATGACGACCACGACGACATCGAGCGCGGGGTCGAGGGGATCGACCACATCACTTCGCGCTACGTCATCAACGCGACCCTCCAGGTGAGGTACCGGTCGGAGACCGGCTCATTCGACGTGCGGGCGGTGCACCCGGGGCACCAATACGTCGAGAAGACCATCATCACCGAAGGGCGATTCCTGAACGATCGGGACATCCAGGAGTACCGCAAGGTCGCGGTCCTCGGGTCGAAAGTGGCCGACGCCCTGTTCCGTGGGAAGGAGGCGCCGCTCGAGAAGCAAATCGAGATCAACGGCGTCGCCTTCAAGGTGGTGGGGCTGTTCACCGACGCCGGAGGCGAGAACGAGCTGGAGAAGATTTACCTGCCGATCTCGACGGCGCAGCGCGCTTTCGGAGGGGCGAACCGCATCGCCCAGATCATGATGACGACCGGCGACGCCGACCTGGCGAGGACGCAGGCGATGGCGAAGGACGTGCACCAGCGCCTCGCCGACCGGCACACCTTCGACGTCAACGACCCGCGCGCCGTCTTCCTCCGCAACAACTACGAGAACTTCCAGCGCTTCATCCAGGTGACCGGGGCGATCCGGCTGTTCGTGTGGGTGGTCGGGTTCGGGACCATCCTGGCGGGGGTCGTGGGCGTCAGCAATATCATGATGATCGCCGTGCGCGAGCGCACCCGCGAGATCGGCGTGCGCCGGGCGCTCGGCGCCACGCCGTGGTCGGTCGTGTCGCTCATCCTCAAGGAGTCGATCCTCATCACCTCGGTCGCCGGCTACGCCGGGCTCCTGCTCGGACTCGTCACGCTGCAGATCGGCGCGAGCCTCCTGCCCAAGGACGGCTTCTTCATCAACCCCGAGGTGGACCTGGGCGTGGCGATCCAGGCGACCGTGCTGCTCATCGTGGCGGGGGCGGCGGCCGGCTATTTCCCGGCGCGCCGCGCCGGCCGGTTGCGCCCGGTCGAGGCCTTGAGGAACGAATGAGCCTCTTCGACCGCGATCACTGGCAGGAGATCCTCGAGACCCTGGCGCGCAACAAGATGCGCACCTTCCTGACCGCCTTCGGCGTGTTCTGGGGCATCTTCATGCTGATGGTGATGCTCGGGTCGGGCAACGGACTGAGCAACGGCATCGAGTCGGGCTTCGCCGACGGCGCGACCAACTCCTTCTTCGTCTGGTCGCAGCGGCCGAGCAAGCCGTATCGCGGTCTGCTGCCGGGGCGCGAGCTGCACCTCGATCTCGGCGACGTCGCCGCCATCCGGGCGCAGGTCCCGGAGGTCGAGGTGCTCTGCCCGCGCAACCAGCTCGGCGGCTGGCGCGGCAACAACAACATCACCCGCGGCCGCAAGGCCGGCGCCTTCGTCGTCTACGGGGACTACCCGGAGATCGCGCGGCTGCAGTCGGTGCGCATGGTCGCCGGGCGCTTCCTCAACGCACTGGACATCTCCGAGCGCCGCAAGGTGGCTGTGCTCGGCCCCCGGGCGCGCGAGGTCCTCTTCGACCGTGACGAGGACCCGCTCGGAGAGGACATCCGCATCAGCGGCGTCTACTTCAAGATCATCGGGGTCTTCGCGCCGCGCCGCTCCGGCGAGGATCGCGAGGACGACGTGCAGAGCATCTTCGTCCCGTTCACCACCTTCCAGTCGGCCTTCAACTTCGGCGACCGGGTCGGCTGGTTCGCCGCCACCTCGCGCGAGGGAAGCCAGGCGTCGGTCGCCGAGGAGAAGACGCTGGCGCTTTTGCGCGAGCGGCACCGGGTGGCGCCGGACGACCAGCGCGCCTTCGGCCACTTCAACGTCGAGAAGGAGTTCGCCAAGGTGCGCGGACTCTTCGCCGGCATCCGCGTGCTCATCTGGATCGTCGGCACCGGCACGCTCGCGGCCGGGGTCATCGGGGTGAGCAACATCATGCTGGTGATCGTGCGCGAGCGGACCAACGAGATCGGCGTGCGCCGGGCCGTCGGCGCCACGCCCTGGGCGATCATGACGCAGGTGGTGTTCGAGTCGCTGGTGCTGACCTCCGTGGCGGGCTACCTGGGCCTGGTCGCGGGGGTCGCGGCGATCGAGGCGACGTCACGCCTGGTCGGCGATGGCGCGCAGATGTTCAAGAACCCGGAGGTGTCTCTGGGGGCTGCGGTGCAGACCCTGGCCATCCTTGTCATGTCCGGCCTGCTCGCCGGACTCTTCCCGGCCCGGCGCGCCGTGCAGTCGACTCCGGTCGAGGCGCTGCGGGCCATCATGTGAGGCGATGAAGCGCGTCCTGACGGCGTTCACGGCCCTCCTGCTCGTCGGCCTGTTCGGCGGCACCCTGTTCTTCCTCTGGTCGAAGGCGCAGAAGAAGCCGGTCGTCTACAAGACCGAGCAGCCCGAGGTCAGCGACATCGTCAAGAAGGCGGTCGCCACCGGCGCCGTCGTGCCGCGCAAGGAGGTCGCCGTCAAGCCCCAGGTCTCCGGGATCATCGACAGCATCGTGGTCGAGGCGGGGCAGCGGGTGAAGAAAGGGGATCTGCTCGCCACCATCCGGGTCATCCCGCAGACGGCGGCGCTCGCCGCCGCCGAGAGCCGGGTCAACCAGGCGCGTCTGAAGCTCGACGACGCCGAGCGCGAGCTGACGAGAAACGAGAAGGTCTACAAGGAGGGAATCCTGCCGGAGACGACGCTGCGGCAGGTGACTCTCGCCCGCGACCAGGCGAAGGAGGAGCTGGCGGGCGCCACCGACACGCTCGAAGTCATCCGCCGCGGCGTGCCGGCCCGCTCGCACGAAGGGACCAACACGCTGGTGCGCGCCACCATCGACGGCACCGTCCTCGACGTGCCGGTGAAGGAGGGCACCTCGGTCATCGAGGCGAACACCTTCAACGACGGCACCACCATCGCGACCCTCGCCGACATGAACGAGCTGATCTTCGAGGGCAAGGTGGACGAATCCGAGGTCGGCAAACTGCGTTCGGGCATGGAGTGCGTCCTGACCATCGGCGCCCTCGAGCCTCTCCGCTTCAAGGCGACTCTCGAGCACATCGCCCCCAAGGGGGTCGAGGAGAACGGCGCCATCCAGTTCAAGATCCGCGCCGCCCTCAAGGAGACGGGCGACGCC
>DASYQE010000009.1:0-2623 GCA_036005805.1 Candidatus Polarisedimenticolia bacterium
CGAGTACGCCATGCGCTACGGCCGCGGCATCGACAAGGAGACGTGCCGCCGCTTCGTGCTCATGTACGTGAACGACTACACGATGCGGCTGGGGGACGACGGGCGCGCGGCGCTCGAGCGGCTCTTCCGGATGGCGCACGCGAAGGGCCTGATCCCCGAGATTCCCCCCGTCGACCCGATCTAGGCGCCTCGAAAGGCCCACGCTCAGTAGGTCTTGATGAGGTCGTACTCGGTGGTGCGCTGGACGGGGGTATAGCCCGCGTCGCGGATGAGCGTGACGATCTCGTCGACCGTGGTCTTGTTGACGAAGTCGGCGGCGGCGTGAACGTTCTCCTCGAAGAGCGTCCCGCCGAAGTCGTCCGCCCCCCACGACAGCGCCACCTGGCCGGCCCGCTTGCCCTCCGAGAACCATGACGCCTGTACGTGGGGGAAGTTGTCCAGATACAGGCGCGCGACGGCGAGCATCCGCAAGTAGGCGTTCGGGCCCTTGTACTGCTTGATCCACTTCTCGAGCAGTGTGTTACCCGGCTTGAACGACCACGGCACGAAGGCGGTGAAGCCACCGTACTCGTCTTGCAATCCGCGGATCGCGTCGAAGTGATCGAGGATGTCGTCCGGACCCTCGACGTGCCCGTACATCATCGTCGCCGTCGACTTGAATCCCTGGCGATGCGCCTCGCGGTGGACGTCGAGCCAGGCCGCGGGTCCGCCCTTCTTGGGCTCGATGCGCCGGCGCACCCGTTCGGACAGCACCTCGGCGCCGCCGCCGGGCAGGGTGCTCATGCCCGCCTCCTTGAGAAGGGCCAGGATCTCGGGCGTCGTCTTGCCGGACACCTCCGCGATCGTGCAGATCTCGGACGCGGTGAAGTAGTGCGGGGTGACGCCGGGGAAGCGGCGCACCGTTTCGCGGACCAGCGACAGATAGTAGTCGAGGGGGAGGGCGGGGTTGTGGCCGCCCTGCAGGAGCACCGTCGTCGCACCCTGGCGCGCCGCGGAATCGACCTTGGCCATGACCTCCTCGACGGTGAGCGTCCAGGCCTCCTTGTCGCCCGGCTTGCGGTAGAACGCGCAGAACTGGCAGTCGGTGATGCAGACGTTGGTGTAGTTCGGGTTCGAGTCGATGACGAAGGTGACGCGCTTGTCCGGGATGCGCTGAAAGCGGGCTTCCTGCGCCACGCTGCCGAGGTCGAGCAGAGGCGCCTCGGTGAGGAGCCAGTGGCCCTCCGCGCGGTCGAGCCGCTTGCCCGCCAAAACCCGATCGCGGATCTGCCTCAGCATTGCCCGCGCTCCGTGATGAACGCGCGCAGCCGGATGAACTCCGCGATGGCCTTGTCCTCGCTCGCCCCCAGGCGATAGTTGAAGCCCCTCAGGTAGGCCTGTACTTCGGCCTCGTTCCAGCCGGTGTCGCGGCGCGCGCGGGCGATGTCGGGCAGCGCCGCCATTCCCTCGTCGAGGGCGCGGTCGAGCTGCGCACGCAGGGCCAGTCGTTCGGGCGCGGGAACCCGGGTGCTCACGCCCCATCGCGCGAAGACGAAGGGCAGGCCCGTCCACTCCGTCCACTCGGTGCCGAGGTCCGTGATGTTCGCGTAGGAGGAGCCCGCGGTGAGCGCCCGGATGGCCGCGTCACCGATCAAGAGCACGGCATCCGACGGATCGTCGACGCCGACCCAGGCGCGCGGCGTCACCTCGTACTTGAGGGCCAGCAGCACGCGCAGGAGCTGCACCGACGTCGACGTCTCCGGCGTGATGCCGATGACGGCGCCGCCGAGCTCTCGGATCGGCCGGTGGGAGAAGAGAAAGACGCTCTGGGCGGCATGGTCCGTGGCGATGCCGAAGGGCAAGGGCTCGAGGTGGGCTTCGAGGCGGAGCTGATCGACCAGCGACAGCGGGCCGGCGTCGAGCTCGCCCGCGGCCACCGCCTCGCCGAGCCGCCGCGGGTTGAGCGCGACGAGTTCGACGCCGCCGAACCGGGCGAAGAACGGCTCGCAGTTCAGATAGGGGATGCGGCCGATCCTCAGCATGGCGGCTAGCTCCAGACCCGGACGACGTTGTAGAGCGCGTCGCGCTCCACGGCGGTCTTGCCCGCGTCCGTGATCATCCGAAGGATCTGCGCCTGAGCGAGGCCCGCCGGGCTGTCCGCGAGGGCCGCATGGGCGATCTTCTCGTCCTCGAGGGTGCCGTTGACGTCGGAGGCGCCGAAGTGGAGGGCGAGCGACGCCGTCGCCTCGCCCAGCATCACCCAGTAGGCCTCGATGTGCGGGAAGTTGTCGAGGAGGAGCCGCGAGACGGCGATGGTTCTCAGATCGTCCGTCGGCGGCGTCTGACGCGGCACGAGCTTGGTCGTCCCCACCTGATACGACAGCGGGATGAACGTGATGAATCCGCCCGAGATGTCCTGCTGCTGCCGCAGGCGAAGCAAGTGATCGACGCGCTCCCCGAGCGTCTCGACGTGGCCGTAGAGCATCGTCGCATTGGTCTTGAGGCCGAGGGAATGCGCGATGCCGTGGATCTCGCACCAGCGGTCGGCGTCGGCCTTGCCGGTGTAGTGCAGGAGCTTCTGCAGGCGCTTGGAGAAGATCTCGGCGCCGCCGCCGGGCATCGAGTGCAGGCCCGCCGCCTTGAG
>DASYQE010000010.1:0-4896 GCA_036005805.1 Candidatus Polarisedimenticolia bacterium
GACCGGCCGCTTCTTCGGCGCGAAGAGCGTCGAGGACTGCCTCGGCTCCTACGCCCAGTCCGAGGCCCACGCCGGCGCCGGCAAGTCCGCCGACGCCCAGGCGCTGACCAAGGGCGACATCAACCTCACCCTCACCGGCAAAGGCAAGGGCGTGGACGTCGGCTTCGCCTTCGGCAAGTTCACCATCGAGAAGGGCTGAGCGGCCGCCCTACCCCGAACCACACCTGTCCTCAACAGCCGCAACGCGATCGATCCGTCGCCGGTATGATCGAGGCGTGACCGCTGGAGCCCTGTCATGAGCCGGAGGGGCTGGCTGATCCTGGTGGGGTCTCTCTTCCTGCCGGGATTGCTTTGCCTGGAGGCCTTCGTTCTCCTCCACAAGGAGCCGTACCATGAACGCATTCCGGACGGCGCGTATCGACCCGCCTCCGGCGATGACCTGATTACGATCGATGGAGACAGGATCCGCTACGTCGTGCACGACAAGGATCCGGCGCCCACCAGCGTGTTCGTGAGGGAATACGATTACTCCGTGAACCAGGACGGTACGCTCTTCGTCCAGATGACCTCGGCCGAGTTCGGGAATGGTCCCGTCGGTCGATACGACTGGTCCTGGGACGGGAATGTCATCACCCGGCGGGAGAACCCGCTGCGGAAGGCCCCGTCGGGACACGAACCGCCGCTGATTTTCAAGCGCGCCGCGGAGCCGCCGCGGGACTGACCGCCGTCGCGTCTCCGCTGGAAGTACCGCTCGCCCCCGATCCGACTTTCACTCGCTCCGCAGCGCGACCGAAGGATCCACTGCCAGCGCCCGCTTCGCCGGGACGAAGGTCGCCGCCAGGCTGAGCGCGCCGAAGACCAGGGCGGCGAGGGCGTAGGTGAGCGGGTCGGCGGCGTCCACACCGAACAGCAGCGACGCGAGGATGCGCGTCGCCCCGAGCGCGAGCACGAGCCCGGCCAGCAGGCCGCTCGCCGTCATGGTCGCCGCCTGTCGCAGCACCAGGCCCAGCACGTCACGCGGCGCCGCTCCCAGCGCCATGCGGATGCCGAACTCCCGCGTCCGCCGCGCGACCGTGTACGCCGTCACGCCGTAGACCCCGAGACCGGCAATGAGCAGCGCGACCAGGCCCAGCGCGCCGGCGAACCCTCCCGCCAGGCGCTGCGGCAGGAGGGCGATCGTCGAGATCTCGCCCAACGTCCCCGTGCTCACGACCGGCAGGTTCGGATTCATGCCGGCGACGACGGCGCGCACCCCCGGAATCACGCTCGGGCCGGACGTCCGCACCAGAAGCGACACCCGCGGGATGTAGGCTTGGGCGTAGGGCAGGGAGACGAACGGGGTCGGATCCTCGCCGAGCGAGACGTACCGGCCCGTGCGCTCGATCCCGACGATCTCCACCGCCCGCGGCCCCTCGTCGGTCATCCGGAAGAAGCGGCGGCCGATGGCCTCCTGTCCCGGGAAGAGGCTCCCGGCGGCGGCCTCGTTGACGATGGCGACGTCGGTGCGTCCCAGGACATCGTCGGCGGTGAAGTCACGGCCGCGCACCAGCGGCTTCCGCAAGGTCGAGAAGTAGCGCGGCTCGACCAGATTCCAGTCCTCGAGGTGGATGCTCTCCTCCTGCGTCTTCCCCTCGGCCCAGACGCTGCCGAAGCCGACGCGCGATCCGTCGAGCGGCAGATCGATGGCGGCCGACACAGACTCCACGCCGGGAAGGGCCTCGACTTGTGCGATCACCTGCCGCAGGAAGGCGGGGCCGGTGTTCTCGTCGTGCCGAGCGAGCGAGAGGTCGAGACCGACGACCTCGACGTTGTTCGAGTCGAACCCGGGATCGATCGACCCGGCGCGGCCGAGCGCGCGGCCGAACAGGCCGGCGACGACGATGAGCAGCACGGAGCCGGCCACCTGGGCCGACACCAGCACCTGGCGCAGCCGGAGCCGGCCGAAGCCGCCGTCGCCGTCGAGCTTGAGGGTCTCCACGAGGCGCGGCTTCGAGGCCTGCAGGGCGGGGACCAGCCCGGTCGCGAGCGCGGTCAGGGAGGTCACGCCGACGCCGAAGAACAGGACCCGGGCGTTCATCGGCAGCGACAGCGCCAGCGGAACCGGCAGGCTCGGAAGGAGCGCGAGGAGCAGGTCCGTCGCCCAGCGCGCGAGCAGGAGGCCCGCGCCACCGCCGAGGACGGAGAGAACGATCGCTTCGGTGAGGAGCAGCCGGACCAGGTGCGAACGCCGGGCGCCGAGCGCCAGGCGCACCCCGGTCTCCTTCCGTCGCGCCACCGCCCGCGCCAGCATCATCCCCGCGATGTTGACGGAGGCGACGAGCAGGACGAGCCCGACGATCGTCCCGAGCAGCGCCATGAACGCCGCGACCGGACCGCTGAACTCGCCCGGGACGGGAGTGGCGCGCATCAGCTTCCAGCCGACGCCGCGGTTGGTGTCCGGATTCTCTTTTTCGAGGCGCGCGGCGATGAGGTCGATCTCCGCCTGCGCCCGGCCGATGCCGACGCCTTGGGCGAGCCGACCTCCCATCATGAGCCAGGAGCCGCCGCGCGGCGGAGGCCACGAGGTGCCTGGCTGGATCTCCGTGATCATCGTCAGCGGCGCCCAGAGCTCCGGGCTCAGGAGCGTGGTGCCGCGGAAACCGGCCGGGGCGACGCCGAGGACGGTGAACGGCGCGCCGTTGAGAACGATTCGCCGGCCGGCGATGTCGGGGTCGGCGTCGAAGCGCCGCCGCCACAGCCGGTCGCTCAGGACGGCGACGGGAGAGGCGCCCGGCGCGCTGTTCTCGGCCGGCGTGAGGAGCCGACCCACCTGCGGTCGCACGCCCAGCACCTGGAAATAGTTGCCGCTGACGAGCGTGGCGTAGACCCGCTCCGCCCCGCCGTCTTTCCCCAGCGCCACCGGCGTGGGGTCGAGGCGGGCGCCGTAGACGCCGCTCAGGGTCGTCGCCTGCTGCGCCAGGTCCTGGAAGTCGGGGTACGAGCTGTTGTCGAACTCGCGCCTCTCCCGCGTCCGACCGATGTCGACGACGCTCGCGGGGTCGGCCACCCCGTCCGCCGCGCGGAAGAGGAGCGCGTCCGCGATCGTGAAGACCGTCGTCGTCGCCCCGATGCCGATGGCGAGCGACAGGACCGCGGTCGCGGTGAACAGGGGACTCCGGAAGAGCAGCCGGCAGGCGTACCTCAGGTCGTTGAGCATGGACGGCGATACGACACCGCGGGGCGCCCGGTTCCCCAGGTCCGAAATCGATCCGTCCGTATCAATACTTCTTGATCTCAGTAGCCCTTCGACGTCTGTCCTATGATCCGGTCAGTGGCACGGGTTGGCTGTCTGGTGCACACGATGGATTCCCGTCTACCGAGGTGTGGGTGAATGGCACAAAGATCTACGATTTACCAGCAAGGTCAAGGGCTCGCGGGTTTCGTCGAGCTGCTAGGCGACTCCGACGTCACCGTCTTTAAGAAATTTCCATGATCGTCATATACTGCTTGGCAGGTCTAGTGGCGGGCTGTGTCTCCGAAAAATGGAGATTGTTTCTGAAAATGCTATTGGTGCTCGCTGGCATGCTCTGGGCGATTGTCATCAACTCGTGGTCAGCAATTGATTGGGATGCCGGAACAGCGATGAGTACCTTGTTTAGCGGGGTATATGCTTATGCGTTACCGGCAATGTTGCTCTTCGGTGTCCCATTTGTGATTGGGATGTACTTGACCCGCGCATTACGTACCGCATTATCCAAGAAGGCACGATGAAGTCGTTCATGCCGGTTGAATCCGCTAACTAATGTGACCGGAAGACCTTCGGAAGGGGCATGCTGGAACGGATTGCGTCCAGGTCTTGGATCGAAACGCGATTCTTGCCCTCTTTGCGGCAGCATTGTCCACTGCGCTCATAACCACGCTCCGGACAAAAGCGGGGATTCGCTTCATCCGGTCACGTGCCTCATCATCCCAGTCAGAGAGCACTAGGCGATCTGGCCGACTACGCGAAGGCGTTCGATGCCAAGTTTGGCACGCAACTTTATGACGCCATGGTGCGCAACGGGTTCCCAGGGCCATGAACAAGAAGGCGAAACCGATCGAGTGGTTGAAGGTCGCTGACTTGGAAGCGAACCCCGTCTGGCAGTACACGAGCGACGACAGCGCTGGGGAGACGCTCGTGCGCCCTATCCAAAGGATCCCGGCAAAGTCCCTGACAGGGAAGGTGATCGGCACGAAGGTCCGCTTCGCCAACGGCATGCGGGCTTGGGCGGTCATCGGGAGCATCGACTCTCAGAATCCGCGCCTTACCGAGCACTTTCTGACTGTGTCGATCGAGCACGATGGAAAGTGGTTCGCGTTGGCTCGGTACCACGACTTCGACCACGCGGAGCGAGGCCCCGAGGCACTTGCGAGATTCCTTGGGCTGCCGATCGACGACGTGTTCCCGATCGCCTTCGATGTTCGAGAGTATGCGCAGGGCGATCCTGCCGCACTCGCCGGCAGCGTTCGCAAGGAGCCGCGCGAGCGGCTGTCTCGAGCAGAGATCATCGCGTTGGCCGTGCCGTAGCGATGAGCGGGCTGGGCGTTCGGGGTAGAGGCGTGATCGTTCTCCTGGTCTCGCTCGGGAGTGTCCTGGCGACCCTGGGCTTTCAGGCCGTCCATTCGGACCGGGCGGTGCGGCTGGTCCTGAACCGGCCGGCACCATCGGATGAACTGCACGGCTCCCTCTCGCACCTGTTCGAGATCAGGCAGGACGGGAGATGGCGGACCGACCGCTATGAGTACCTGTGGATCGACTGCCAGACAGGCCTCCTCGGAAGCTGGCACGATCTGGTCCATCTCCGAAGGCATTGGATGACGCTGGTCCTGCGGTTGTCCAGGCCGACGCACCCTCGTCCGGAACACCACCGCAGCCCG
>DASYQE010000011.1:0-11452 GCA_036005805.1 Candidatus Polarisedimenticolia bacterium
CCAGACCGATCTCGATGCCGACGGACTGGGCGATAGCTGCGACAGCTGCAATGACATCGATCACGACGGAACGGACGACGTTGGCGGAATCAAGTCCTGTCCCATCGACAACTGTCCGGGACTCCCCAACCCCTACCAGGAGGACACCGATCACGACGGTCTCGGCGACGCGTGCGATACCTGCAACGACCCGGATTCGGACGGGTTCGGCATTCCGGGCAGCCCGGGACAGACCTGCCCCGACGACAACTGTCCGTTCCGGCAGAACTTCGATCAGCTCGATGCCGACGCCGACGGTGCCGGCGATGCGTGCGACACCTGCACCGACACCGACCAGGACGGGCTTGGAGACCCCGGACACGTCTCGAACGTCTGCCGGGACGACAACTGTCCGACCATTCCGAACCCGGGCCAGAGCGATCGGGACACCGACGGCCTGGGGGACGCGTGTGATGCCTGTCCGAACGATGTCGCCAACGATGCGGACCACGACGGCGTCTGCGAGTCGCTGGACAACTGTCCAACGATCGCCAATGCCGGCCAGGAGAACAGCGATACGGACCGGCTCGGGGACACCTGCGACAACTGTCCGGCGCTCGACAACCAGGGTCAGGCCGACTCCGATTTCGATCACGTCGGCGATCTCTGTGACAACTGTCCGGCCTTCCCGAACACCTCGCAAGCCGATGTGGACCACGATGGCTACGGCGATCTCTGCGACAACTGCCCCCGTGCGACGAATGCCAATCAGGCCGACTCCAACGGCGACGGCTCGGGCGACGCCTGCCAGCCGACGCTGACCCTCGGCACCGTCGTTCCGGATGGACACGGCAACCTCCGCCTGCCGGGGAACGCCTCCGATCCGCAGGGGGAGACACTGAGCGGCGAGCTGCGGGTGCTGGCTTTCGACCAGGGGACGGTCACGCTGCCGGACATCGGCGCCTCGCTCGACTGCGGACAGGGGCTCCTGCTCGACGGGGTACCGGGGGAGGGGATCGGCTACGCCTACGGCTCGACGGGGATTCCGTACCTCTTCGATCTCGACAGCGGCATCGGCTGCAACGAAGGGGATGCCGAGTACATGCTGGCGTTCGGCACCTGCGCCGCGCCCGGGCCGTTCACCACCCTGCTCGACCTGTCCGGCATGGTCGCCCCGTTCCAGGTCTGCGCCCGCCACATCGACCAGTTCTCCGGCGGAAGCGACATCGACGTCCTGGACTATGCGCCGGACCAGATCCATCTGCGCACCGGCGCCCTGACGCTGGTCTACACGCAGGCGTTCTCCAACGGTGTGCCGCTGTCGATCCCCCTGGCCACGCTTCGACCCGGAAAGGATCACCGTCTCGAGATGCAGTTGACCGACGGCAACACCCGCATCGTCAAGGCGAGCACGACGTTCTCCTACAACGGCGAAGCGCTGCTCTTCTTCGACTTCGGCTCGGCGCCGAAGGCGGTCGCGACGGCGGCTCCGGTCGTCGAATGCACCGGCCCGGACGGCGGTGCGGTGACTTTCGACGGCAGCGGCTCGACCGACGCCGATTCGACGCCGGGCACGCAGGACGGCATCGCCGCCTATGACTGGCTCGAGGACTTCGGCCAGGCGGGCGAGCGTCTGCTCGGGAGTGGCGCCGTCCTGACCACGACGCTGCCGCTCGGCGGGCACGCTGTCACCCTGCGGGTCACCGACCAGACCGGCAAGATCGACACGACGGTCCTCACGGTGACCGTGCAGGACACGACCGGGCCGGCGCTCCAGTGCCCTGCGGTGGCGACGGCGGAGTGCACCGGGGCCGGCGGCGCCTACGTCGGCGGCCTCACCGCGACGGCGGCGGACCTCTGCGGCGGCACGGTGACGATCGTCAACGACCAGGTCGCCAACGGCGGGGCGGATGCCAGCGGGCCCTATGCGCTGGGAACGACCTCCGTCGGCTTCCTGGCGACCGACGCGCGCGGCAACACCGCCACCTGCTCAGCCGGGGCCACCGTGCGCGATACCCAGCCGCCGACGTTGCGCGTTTTGACCTCGCCCGCGAGTCTCTGGCCCGCCAATCACGACCTGGTGCCGATTGAGGTGACCCTGGCAGCCCAGGACGTCTGCATGGGCAACAACGTGCGGGTCGAGCTGCTCTCGGCCACCTCGAGCGAGGCGGACGACTCGGGCGGATTCCAGGACGGAGCGACGAACGGTGACATCCAGGGTGCCGACCTCGGCACCGCCGACGGAAGCCTGCTGCTGCGGGCGGAGCGCGACGGCAAGGGACCGGGTCGCGTGTACACCCTGACGTACCGGGCATCGGATACGAGCGGCAACGCCACGACCGCCCTCGGCGTGGTCACCGTGCCGCACGACCAGGGACAGGGACCCGAGCCGCTGCTCCTGCGTCTCGAGGCTCTGGCCGCCGGGACGACGGCGCAGCGAATCTTCTGGCCGGCGCTCAACGATGCGATCGGCTACGACGTCATCCGCGGCACGTTGAGCCAGGTCCGGCGGGCGAACGGCGTGACCAACCTCGGCCCGGTCGCGGTCCTGGCGCGCAACACGGCGCTGACGACCGTGAGCGAGCCGCTGACGACGACGGTCCCGCCGGTCGGCGACGCCTTCTTCTACCTGGTGCAGGAGCGCACCGCCGAACGCGGCGCCACCGGCTGGGGCTCCGAGCCGGCCCCGTGGCCGCGCCAGCCGGAATCCTGCGAGGGCGGCTGCCCGTCGGTGACCGAAGGCACCGCCGCCGGTGGCGGAGATCGCCCGGTACGCCGCTGAAGGCACCGCGAAGGTGACATAATCCTCCCGTCACGGGAAGGGTGATGCCTTCGCAGTTTCGCCTCGACCTCTCTCCCAAGTGCGCGGCTGTCTTGCTGCTGGCCGCGACGACGATCTTCGCAGCGCCCCCGACGACCTCTCCGACCAGCAAGCCGCCCGCGCCGCCCGCGCCCTCGGTGGTGGCGCCGCGCGTGCGGCCGGGCGCGCCGTTCCCGGCGCCGCCGTACGCGCCGCACGCGCCGGACGAGCTGATCGTCAGGTTCCGCGACGGGGTCGACCCGGGGCTCCGGTCGGGCCTGCGGACGGAGATGCGGGCGGCGCCGCGCGCCCGCTTCCGCGTCGGCGCGGAGCAGTGGCGCCTCGCGGGCGGGGAGTCGATCGAGGACGCCATCGCGCGGTTGAGCCGCGACCCGCGCGTCGAGTACGCCGAGCCGAACTACCTCCTGAAAGCCGACCGCCTCCCCGACGATGCGCGGCTCGCGGAGCAGTACGCGCTGCACAACACCGGGCAGACGGGCGGCCTCCCCGGAGCCGACGTCGACGCGCTGCGCGCCTGGAACATCACCGCCGGCGACCGATCGATCCTCATCGGCATCGTGGACAGCGGCGCCGACCAGCATCATCCCGATCTGGCCGCCAACCTGTTCGTCAATCCGGGGGAGATCCCGGACAACGGCATCGACGACGACGGCAACGGCTTCATCGACGACGTCTCCGGCTGGGATTTCGCCAACAACGACAACGATCCGTTCGACGACTCGACGGTGGGGCACGGGACGCACGTCTCCGGCATCGCCGCCGCGGCCGGTGACAACGGGCGCGGCATCGCGGGGGTGGCGTGGCGCGCGCGCTTCCTGCCGGCGAAGTTCATCAACGCCGACGGCAACGGCTTCTCGGCCGACGCCATCCGGGCCATGGACTACGCCGCGCTGATGGGGGCGCAGGTCCTCAACAACTCGTACGGCGGCGGCGCCTTCTCGAACGCCATGTTCGACACCATCGCGGCCATCGGCACCGACGGCGTCGTCTTCGTCGTGGCCGCGGGAAACGATACCGAGAACATCGACCTGAAGCCGCACTACCCGGCCTCGTACGACCTGCCGAACGTCATCGCCGTGGCGGCGACGGACGACGAGGACAACCTCGCCACCTTCTCCAGCTACGGTCCCCGGGAGGTGCACCTCGCCGCGCCGGGCGTGGGCCTCCTCAGCACGCTCCCCGGAGGGAACTACGGTCTGCTCAGCGGCACCTCGATGGCGGCGCCGATGGTGACCGGGGCGGCGGCGCTGCTCCTGGCGGCGGAGCCCGGGCTCACGCCGCTCGAGGTGCGCACGCGCCTGCTCGCCTCGACGCGCCCGCTTCCGTCCCTCACCGGCAAGGTCCAGGCGGGCGGCCGGCTCGATCTCTTCCGGCTGCTGGCGCACGCCGACTCCGTTCCGCCGGCCGCCATAGGCGACGTGCACGTGGTGGAGACCGGCAGCGGGCACGTGACGCTCCGCTTCACCGCGAGCGGCGACGACGGTCTCGCCGGGCGTGCTTCGACCTACGACATCCGCGCTGCCACGCCGGCGATCGATCCGGCGCACCTCGAGGACGCGCCGGCCTTCGTCAACCACGCCCTCCCCGGCCAGGCGGGAACGGTGGAGACGATCGAGGTCACGGGCCTCGCCGCGGCGACGCCGTACCAGTTCGTCGTGCGGGCGCGTGACGAGTGGGACACGGCCGGGCCGCCTTCTCCGGTCGTCGCGGCGACGACCCTCGCCGCGCCGGCGCTCTCCGCCGAGCCTTTGGAGCTCGGTCTGTCCGTCGCCGCCGGTGCTATGGGGGAGGGAACCCTCGCGATTGCGAATACCGGTCCCGGCACGCTCGACTGGACCGCCGAGGCGGTGGAGGCGACGGCCGACGGTGGATCGGCCGCGCCCGCATGGCTGACCTTCCGTCCCGCGGCCGGGCGCGTCGCCGCCGGTGCGACCACGCCGCTCGTCGTGCACGTCGAAACCTCGGCCCTCTCGGCGGGGCACTACCCGGCCACCCTCGTCCTGCACACGAACGATCCGGCGCACGCGGCGGCGGATCGCGCGCTGCGCCTGGAGGTGCGCGATGCGGCGACGCTCGCAATGGCCCCGGCCGCGATCGATTTCGGGCGGGTCGTCGTGGGGACGAGCGCCTTCCGGCTGGTGACCTTCGCCAATCTCGGCACCGCCCCTCTCGACATCCTCGGATTCGAGACCGACCAGGCCGCCATCGTCCCGCCGGCGGCGGCGCCCTCCATCCCGCCGCACGGCTCGATCGAGCTGCCGGTGCGCTTCGCTCCTGCGGGACCCGGCATCCTCGAAGGACAGGTGACCGTGGTCTCGCTCGCCGACAACGCGGCCGTGGTGCCGCCGATCCACGTCGCGGGAATCGGGCTTCCGGCTCCGGTGCTGGCGATCGAGCCTGCGGCGATCGAGGTGGCCCTGCGCGCCGGGGCGAGGGAGAGCGTTCCGGTCGACCTCCGCAACGACGGCGGCTCCGACCTGACGGTGCACGTCGAGGCGCGTGCGGCGCTCGAGGAGGCGGCCGCGCCCTGGGTCACGCCGAGCCCCGCCGACCTCACCCTCCCTCCCGGGATGGTTCTCCCGCTGCAGCTCGGCATCGACGCCGGCGGCCTGTCTCCCGGGGAGCACCAGGCGGTCGTGCATCTGACCACCAACATCCCCGGAGGGACGCCTTTGGAGATCCCCGTCACGGCCCGGGTGGCGGCGGGCGGACATCTCCTTCTCGAAGGCCAGGAGGTGCTCCTGGAGTCGCGCGTGCCCTTCAGGCAGTCGGGGGCGACGACCGTGCACCACCTCGACGCCCCGATCGCCCCGGCCGGCGGAGGCACGGTCACCCTCCATGTCGAAGGGGACTTCGGCAGCCGGCTCGAGACGACGCGCCTCCTGCTCGAAGGGCGCGAGCTCGGGACGCTGCGTGGCGGCGGGGTCGGACCGGGCACGCCGGGAGGGGACAACGGCGGGGTGCTCCCCCCTGACTGCGTCGACGCCTCGTTGACCGTGAGCCTCGACGCCGAGGACATGGCGGAGCTGTTCGCCGACGGCGCCTTCGACGCGCAGGCCATCGACAGCGCCGCGGTCGATCCGACGTGCGATGTGAACCGCCACACCGTGCAGGTCCGCTATGCGCCGCGCACCGACGCCATCGATTTCGGGGCGCTCCTGCCGGGGACCGAGAGGCGGCGGACGCTCGTGGCGCGCAACCCGGGGAGCGAGTCGATCCATGCCACGCTGCGGCTCGACGCGGGCGCGGCATTCTCGGTGGTGCCGGCGACGCTCGATCTGCCGCCGGGCGCGTCCGCGACCGTGACCCTCGCGTTCGACGCGCCGCCCGCGCCGCGGGCGCAGGGGAGCGACCTGTCCGACCGGCTCGAGGTCGACAGCGACGACCCGGATCGCCCGCGACTCGAGATCGCGCTGCAGGCCGCCCTCCTGGAGACGCCGCGGATCGAGGCGGCACCGGCCGCCGTCGCCTCGACGCTGCTCGAAGGGCGGACCGAGCCGTACCCGATCGTGCTCACGAATCACGGCGCCGGGCCCGTGGCGCTGTCGCTCCTGCTCGCTCCGGGGGATGCCGCCCCCGCTCCGGCCGACTGTCGCCCCGAGGCTCTCTATGCCGCCGGATTCAACAGCGGCGTGGTCCGCGAGCGCGACCTGACCACGGGCCTGGAGCGGACGGTGGCCACCGGGCTGTTCGGGCCGCGCGGCATCGCGCTGAGCGCCGACGGACGGCGCCTGCTGATCAACGAATTCAACGGGCGACTGGCGAGCGTCGATCCGATCGGGGGGGGCGCGCCGTCGCGCGTGGTGCTCGGGCTGGACACCCCGTCCGGCATCGAGATCGATCCGCGCGGCGAGACCGCCTGGGTCACCGGCTTCGGGACGGGGGACGTGGCGGCGGTGACGCTCGCCACCGGTGTCGTGACGCGGGCCGCGAGCGGGCTGTTCGGGCCGCACGGCCTGGTGCTCGACACCGACGGCCGCTCGGCGTATATCGCGGAAGAGTCCCGCGGCACGCTGGCGCGCATCGATCTCTCCGACGGCCGCGTGGTCACCATCGCCACCGGGCTGGGCTCCGCCGCCGGGCTCGCGCTCGATCGGGACACGGGGCAGGCGTATGTCGCGGTGCCGTCGCGCGGCGCCGTCGTGGCGATCGATCTCGCGACCGGGGCGGTCCGCGACCTCGCCACCGACCTTGCGGCCCCCACCGAAGCGGTCTTCGACGCGGCCCGGCGCCGGCTCTACGTCAGCGAGTTCAGCGCCGGCGTCGTGACGGCCATCGACGTCGACACGGGGGTGCGTTCGACCGTCATCGCCTCGGTCGCCAATCCGACCGGCCTGGCGCTGCGGCTTCCCGGCGCCTGCGCCGGCCGCTTCGCGCGCCTGGCGGGCGCCAGCGTCGAGCTCCCGGCCGGCGGATCCGCCACGGCGCCCCTGGAGTTCGACAGCACCGGATTGCCGGAAGGACGCCGCACCGCCGTGCTGGTCGCGGGGTCGCGCGCCCCGTTCGTGACGTTGGCGCGCGTGCCGCTGACCCTCGACGTCCTGCCGCGCCCGCGCATCGCCCTGTCGGGGGACACCCAGGCGGCGGAGTCGACGGCGACCTTCCTCGGGAGCGCGGCCAAGACGACGCACGTGCTGCACACCACCGTCCTGCCGGGAACCGCCGGTCGTCTCGAGGTGACGGTGGAAGGGGACTTCGGCAATGCGCGCGAGTACGCCGACGTGTTCGTGGAGGGGACGCTGGTCGGCACCGTCGGCAACGCCGGCACCGATTGCATCGCGACGACGAAGGCGCTCGAGCTGCCGCTGTCGTTCCTGCGCGGCGTGGCGCAGAACGGCACCGTCGAGGTGGTGCTGCAGAACTCGACGGATGTCTTCAGCACCTGTTCCGTGAACCGGCACAAGCTGCGACTGACCTACGACAACGCCGACCCCGCGGCCGGCGTCGACTTCGGCGACGTGGACACAGGCCAGGGGCGGACGATTCAGCTCCTGGTGCACAACAACGGGCTGGCGCCGCTTCAGGTGAACGAGGTCACCGCCACCGACCCCTCCTGCACCGCGACCCCGGGCAGTTTCTCCGTCGCCGCCAGCGGGCTGCGCGGCGTGCTGGTGCGCTGCGTCCCGTCGCAGCCCGGGCCGTTCGCGGCGACGCTGGTGTTGCGCAGCAACGATCCGGATCGGCCGGTCGTCGAGGCCGCCCTCCGGGGCACGGCGATCGAGCCGCCGCGACTGCGTCTGGACCCGGACAGGATCGAGGCGGCGCTCGCCGAGGCCACGACCGCCGAGCGGATCCTCACCGTGCGCAACGCGGGCGGACGCACGCTGTCCTTCACCGCGGCGGTGGCCGGCCCCGCCCCGCCGGCGTTCCTGTCGGTGCAGCCGGCGGGAGGACCGATCGATCCGGGCGGAAGCCTCGACCTGCACGTCACCTTCCGCGCCGGGACGCTGCCCCCCGGCGCTTACACCGCCGCGCTCGCGCTCCAGAGCGACGATCCGTCGCGTCTCGAGGCGCGCGTCGACGTGCTGATGACCGTCGAGCGCGATCGCGATCGGGACGGCGTCTCCGATTCGAGCGATGACTGTCCCGACCGTCCCGACCCGGACCAGGCGGACCGGGACGGCGATCGCGTCGGCGACGCCTGCGACAACTGCCCCGCCGTCGGCAATCCGGGGCAGGCGGACGCCGAGGCCGACGGCTCGGGGGACGCCTGCCAGCCGACCGCGCGCGTCGACGCCATCCGCGAGGACGGCGGGACCCGCCTCGAAGTCGAGGCGGCGCTCTTCGACCCGCAGGGTGAACCGTTGAGCGGCACCGTGAGCCTGACGCCGCTCGGAGCCTCGCAGGCCGCCATCGTCGTGCCGTTCGCCGGGCGCCTGCCGATGTTCTCGGACATCGCGGCCCTCCCGGCGGGGGTCCGCTGCCGTCTCGAGATCCGCGTCAGCGACGGCAGCTCGCTGCCGGCGGTCGCGGCGGCGGAGTTCCTGCACCAGCAGGAGACCACGCTGATCTTCGATCATCCGCCGCAGCCCGATTTCACGGCGCCCGAAGCCGTGGAGTGCGATCGGCCGGCGGCCGCGCGGGTGACGCTCGACGGCAGCGCCACCACCGACGACGATTCCACGCCCGGCACCAGCGACGACGTCGTTTCTTACGAGTGGTTCGCCCGCATCGGCCCCGGCACGGGGATCCTCCATCCCGTGGGCACCGGCGTCCGCCTCCAGGCGGACCTGCCGCTCGACACGCACGATGTGACGCTGCGGGTCACCGACACGGCGGGGGAGACGGCGCAGACCGACCGCCCGCTGAGGGTGCGGGACACGCGTCCTCCGGCGCTCACGCTCGCGCCCGATCCCACCGTGCTCTGGCCCCCGGATCACAGCATGCGGCTGGTGCCGCTGCACGCCGTCGTCGCCGATGTGTGCGACCCGGGCGCAGGTTTCGGCCTGCTCCGGGCGACCAGCAGCGAGCCGGACGACGCGCCGGGCAGCGGGGACGGCGCCACGACCGGTGACATCACGACGCATCTCGGCCTGCTGGGGCCCGGCTTCCCGCCACGGGGCGGCGACCGGCTTCCGCCGGTGCTCTGCGACTCCGTGGGGCTTCGGGCCGAGCGTGCCGGAGGCGGCCCCGGACGGATCTATCGGATCGTCTGCATCACCATCGACCGATCCGGCAACTCCGCGACGGCCGAGGCGACCGTCGAGGTCCCGGCGACGGGACCGGCGAACTAGCCGGCGGGGGACCCCGCGAAGCAGGCGGCGCGCCGGTCAGGCGCCCCCGGCGTCCGCGGGCGGGGCTTCGACGTCGTCTCCGTCTTCTCCCGATGCGCCGGCGCGCAGCAGCGTCTCGCGCGTGCGGCGCGCCTCGGGAGCGGCCAGGTCGCGCCACAGTCCCGCGCGCCGCTTGCGATCGATCGCCTCGCGGCTGTAGCGGACGCTCGACATCAGCCGCCCTTCCGGCGTGAAGAAGTGAGTGCGTCCCCGGTCGCCGAGGACGACGACGGCGCCGCTCCGCTCGTCGCGCAGGAAGGCGTCGCTGCGCGCCTCGCGGATGTCGTCGATGGCCTTGCGGGTCGGCCGGGTGCCCTGCTCGTGCCGTTCGCCGGCGTGCGCCGTGCGGCGGCCGCTGCCGC
Organism: Candidatus Polarisedimenticolia bacterium; assembly: GCA_036005805.1. Lineage (GTDB taxonomy): Bacteria > Acidobacteriota > Polarisedimenticolia > Gp22-AA2 > Gp22-AA2 > DASRAU01. The sequence continues at coordinate 9,936 of DASYQE010000011.1, forward strand.
GCCGATCCTGCTCGAGCCGGCGCGCCAGCCCCTGCAGGATCCCGAGCACGCGCCGCTCCAGCGCCGGATCGTTCAGCGGCCCTTGAGCGGGACCACGCTCGGGCGCGCGCGACTCACGCCGCGGGGCGCGCGCGTCGCGCGCGGCCGTCATGAGGGCCGCCTGGGCCCAGCGCACAGCCCGGCGCCAGGGCAGGTCGTCCTGCCGCTCCCACAGGAGTGACAGATCGCCGCCGGCGGGGGAGGTCCCGAGGATGTTGAGCCCGATGCGCCGACGGCCTTCGGGGGTGACGCGGACCGCGGCCTGGAAGGTGAGGGCGACGACGCCGCGTCCCTCGCCGGCGCGGGACGGGACGGGAAAGAAGCCGGCGATCACCTGCCCGAGCAGGTCGCGGCCGGCGCTGCGGAACGCCGGGAGGAGCGGCCCGTAGAGGTCACTGCGATCCATCTGGACGGTGAGAAAGGCCGGCGGCTCGGCGTAGAGGCGCTCGAAGGCGGGCAGGCGCGCCTCCATGGCGTACTGGGCGAACTCCATCCAGCGCGGCGCCCCCGCCGGCGCGTAGCCGAGGAAGACGTGGCGCGAGGAGGGAGGGCGCGAGTGCTCGCACGCCGCCGCCTCGCAGCGATGACACCACGAGTGCCCGGGCTGGAAGGCGGCCTGCTCTTCGATGGCGTCGTCGATCTGCCGCTCGATCTCCTCCGCCAGGGAGGCGGCGAAGGTCTCCGCGTCCCCCGGGTGCCCCTGCAGCGCCAGGGGCACGTGCACATCGAGAACCGGCAGCCGCCCTTCGAGCAGGTGCGCCCCCGGGCGCCCGCGCAGGATGTCGCGCGCCAGCCGCTCGATCGCCTGCCACGCCAGAATCCCCTGGCGTCGATCGCTCCCCGCCATGCGTCGATGATCGCACAGCCGCCGCGGCCGGGCGCGAGCACGCCGTTGCGGGGCGCCGCGGCGACGATGCCGGGCCCCCCGGTGCGTCGCACACAGGCTGGAAGGCGCGCCACGCATGATGTTCGGAACATTCGTCCGGAAAGATGGATGGGGGCGCCATTCATCACATAAAAAGTTTCCGGCGGATTGTTATTGCAGCATAAAACGATCCGTCGTACATTGCTGGCGTCGTCGTTGAGTTGGTTGTTCCCCTCGGTCGCAAAGGAGGTCGACAATGAGTCTCGACGATCTTCTGAGGGAAGTGGTCGTCAGCGGTCGTCTCGCCGAGCCGTTCACCGCATCCGAGGCCACCCGCGCCGTCAGTCTGGAAGACTGGCCGGTGACGAAGGTCCAGAACTACCTCGCCCGCCATTGCATCGGCAACCTCGCGGCGACGGTCCTTCTGGTCGAGAGAGTCTCGTACGGGAAATACCGCCTGATTTACGACGGTCCGCGTGACGGCGACTCGTGCGTCGTCCCGGACATCGGGCCTGAAGGCCCGGCACGCAGCGCGACATCGGACCATCCGGGCGATCACCAGTCCTGACCCGCCGATCCGCCCAGAGGGCGGCCCGCGTCGCCGTCCTCTCCG
>DASYQE010000012.1:0-1677 GCA_036005805.1 Candidatus Polarisedimenticolia bacterium
CGCGGCCATAGTCTCCTCGGGGATTCCTTTGACCTCGGCCATCTTGCGTACGGTCCATGGCACGAGGTAGGAGGCATTCGGCCGACCGCGATAGGGCACCGGGGTGAGGAACGGCGCATCGGTTTCAACAAGCAAGAGGTCAACCGGTGCGGCGAGAAGGGCGTCCCACAGCGGGGAAGCGCTGGCGAAGGTGACGTTCCCGGCGAAGGACATGTAATAGCCGCGCTCCGCGCATGCCTTCGCCATCGCTGTATCGCCGGAGAAGCAGTGGAACACGACAACCGCCGGCGCACCGTCCTCGGCGAGAATCCGCAGGACTTCGTCGTGCGCGTCCCGGTCGTGGATGATCAGCGGCTTGTCATGCGCCTTAGCCATCTCCAAATGCCGCCGAAACGAGTACTCCTGCGCCGGCAGGCCTTCCTCGCCGGTACGAAAGTGATCGAGTCCGGTCTCGCCGATCCCTCGCACCTGCGGCAAGACGGCCAGCTTGTCGATCTCGGCGAGGGCTAGGTCGAGCGCGCCGATCCCGCCCGGCGGTCGCGGCGGGCCCGGTCGCCAGCTGTCGACGTCGCCGAGCACGAGGCGTGGTGCCTCGTTCGGGTGCAACGCCGCCGTCGCCCACACCCCGGGCGAGGCGGCCGCCAGCTCTGCGCCCCACCGCGATGACATGACGTCAACACCGACCTGCACCAGGGGTGCAACCCCCACCTCCGCGGCCGCGGCGATCGCGTCTTCGGTCAGGGCATCTTGGAGGTCGAGGTGGGTGTGAGTGTCCGCGACGGCCGTGGGGAGCGGTCGCGGCGGCGGCGGGAGCTCGGGCGTCGGCCGCTGAGTGCTCGTACCCGGGGGGTCCACACCGGCAGGTCGCTGCCGCTGCCGCCGTGGCGGACCGGCGCTGGACCGGCGCCCCCGGGCCGCCATCAGCCGGTCTCCGACGTCAGCCTCGCCAGCTCCTCGTCGACGATGGACGGGTCGAGCTTCTTGAAGACCGGCCGCGGCGTTTCGAGCCTGGTGCCTGCGACGATGGGGCGGGATTCCCACCGCGCGGCCGCCTCGTCGTACTCACCGGTCAGGACGCCATAGTCGGGTCCGCCCTCGTCGTCGCTCACCTCGCGCAGCTCCGGCATGCCTGACCAGGTTTCGTCGTTGCCGAGAAGCCGGTGTACCTGGTCGGCCGAGTGCGGCAGGAAGGGCGTGAGCAGCGTCTTGCAGTCGTCGACTGCTTGCAGCGCGACGTGAAGAACCGTCCCGAACCGCTCCGGCTCCGACTCGCGCAACTTCCACGGGGCCTGGTCAGAAAAGTACTTGTTGGCCGCCGCGACTACGCGCATCGACTCATTGAGTGCGGCCTTCTGGTGCGAGGACGCGAGCAACTCGCCAACTGTGCCGAAGCCCGCCTGCGTGGTCCTGAGGAGCTCTCGATCAGCGTCGGTGAGCTCAGCGGCGGCCGGGATGGCGCCGAAGTTCTTCGCCGCCATCGACACCGAGCGATTGACCAGGTTGCCCCAGCCCGCGACCAGTTCGTCGTTGTTGCGGCGCAGGAACTCCGCCCAGGTGAAATCGGTATCACTGGTCTCCGGTCCGGCGGCGCACAGGTAATAGCGCAACGCGTCTGGGTCATAGCGGGACATGAAATCTCGCACGAGGATTCCGACGCCGCGTGAGGCGGAGAACTTC
>DASYQE010000013.1:0-2995 GCA_036005805.1 Candidatus Polarisedimenticolia bacterium
CAGGGGGTGACGGAGACGAACGGGGCGGGGCCGGACCGGTCCCGAAGCTACCGTGACGGCCCGGGAGGATCCCCGGAGGGACTCCCGGACGCCGGACACGGACGGACGCACACCCGCAGGCGCAACCCAAGGCGCGGATCGTGGCCAGGGCGGGCGTCGAAGCTTCGATGGAATGGACGCGATGCAGCGAAAAAAAGGATCGGGAGGAACAGGGATGCCGCGAGCACCATCGGCACGACGTCAATCTCCCGGAGAACGAACCCGCCTCGTCCGGTCAGTACCGGACCTGAACCCGCCCTCGCGGCGCACCGCACCGAAAGGACCCGGGCAGTATAGCCCAAGGCACAGGTCCGGAGGCGATCCGGTCAGGAGGCGGATCCAGGCTCGGCGGGCGGGGTCGCGGACCGACAGGAGCCGGGTCCTTCGATCCAGAAGACACCGTCGTCACCGAACTCCTTCTTCCAGATCGGCGCGCGCGCCTTCACCTCGTCGATCACCCAGGCGCACGCCGCCAGCGCCTCGCGGCGGTGCACCGCGGCCGCCGCGACGACGACGCTCGCCTCTCCGACCTGGAGCGCTCCGAGACGGTGCTGCACGGCAATGGCGGGGGTCCCGAAGCGCCGCGCCGCTTCGTCCACGATGGCGGCGAGGACCCGGCCGGCCATGTCCTCGTAGGCGGTGTATTCCAGGCGCCGCACGCGGCGGCCCTCGTGGTGGTCGCGGACGACACCCGCGAAAGTCGCGATGGCGCCGTGTCCGGGTCCGCTGACGCGCGCTTCGAGCGCCCGCGCATCGATCGGCTCCGGTCCGAGATGGCTGTACGGCGCGATGGTGCGCGCGTCCGCGCTCATCCGCCGCTGACCTTGGGGAAGTAGGCCACCTCGCTGCCCGGGGTGATGACCTCTTCCGGCCGCGCGTACGCCTGGTTGATCGCCATCAGCGGATGGGATTCCTGCGCCAGGGCCGGCAGCCGCCGCTGCACCATCTCCCAGAGCGTGGCGAGGGTGGTTCCCGGCGGGACTTCGAAATCGATGGCGGTCACGCCCGCGGCCTCGCGGAAGCGCGCGAAGAACCACACGCGAATGGTCACGTCCGCTCCCCCGCGGACACCGCCGCCGTGCTGGTCCCTTCCTCCATCGCCGCGAGCACCGCGGCGACGAGCGCCGTGATGCCGGCGCGCACGTCCGCCAGTCGCCCGCCCGACGCGGCTCCGCTCGTGTGCCACCAGCGCCGCTCGCGATCGCCCTCGACCTGTCGCGGCGACGCCGACGGACCCTCGGGCAGATCGAGGCCGCACAGGGCGCGCAGCGGCACCTCCCCCAGCCCGATCGTCCCGATCGGCTTGTGCGCCTCGAGACAGGACCTCAGGAAGTGTTCGACCTCGGGATGGAGCGGGCGCGCCGCGCCCGGCACGGCGAACCCCGCCTGGAAGTTGATCGCGGCGCCATACCCTCCCGGGATGAACAGGGCCTCGATGGTCCCCGGGTCCGTCTGCGCCAGATCGCGCACCGGCTGCCGCGCCAGGCGGGCCGATTCGCGCAGCACGCTGCGCCCGGGCCCCTCCTCCGCCGCGGTGGTCAGGTGATCGACCACGCGGGCCTGCGGGCGATCGGGCGCGACGAGCAACGGCCGCTCCCCCGCCTCGTCGAGCGCCTGCAGCAGGAGGAACGTCTCGGCGGGATCGCTGCCGTCGTACGGACCGCACCCTGCGAGGAGGACTCCGATGCGCATGTCCTCATTATATGGAGGTCCGGAAGCGACTTCGGGTTGACGCACCCCTTCCCTCGCGGTATCGTTGTCGCGCATTGTGCGGTCTCGTTTTCCAATATGGCAAAAGGACGGTATCGGGTCCGGGCGGTGACCGCCGGCGTCTCTTGCTGCCGCACCATCGAAACGAGGTCGATCGGACGGGGCAGGATGGTGATGCTGTTACGGCCTCAGGTCGTCTCGTAAGTCCGTAAAGCGTTGCCGTAACGTCATTTAAAGACAGAAAAGGGTTGCGGTCCGGCCGGCTTCGAAGGACAATCGCGGCGGTGCCTTCCTGTCCGGCACGATGTGAATCGCGCATATTCGCCTTCGACAGGAGAAGGCCGGGGCAGAAGGGACGGCGGTGACATGGCTCAGGACTCGGCGGTGACGGGCGGAAAAAAGCGGGCGGAGCGGGGCCTCGGTCTCGTGAGCGGCAACCAGGCGGTGCGTCGCGCCATCGCGGTGCTCAAGGCGTTCTCCGACGAGACTCCCGACATGGGGGTCACGGAGGTGAGCCGCAAGGTCGCCCTCCACAAGAGCACCGTCTACCGGCTGCTGTCGGCCTTCGAGGACGAGGGGCTCATCGCGCGCAATCCCGAGAGCGGCAAGTACCGCCTCGGTCCCGAGCTGATCGTCCTGGGCGAGCAGGTGCTGCGCCACACCGAGGTGCACCGGGTGGCCCTCCCCTTCCTGCGCGAGCTGGCGGAGAAGACGGGAGAGACCATCGACCTCGAGGTGCTCTCCGGCGGCAACGTGGTCACCATCGAAGAGATCGCCGGCAAGCACGTCGTCGCCGCGACCGGGGCCATCGGCATGCCGTGGGCGGCGCACGCGACCAGCAACGGCAAGGTGCTGCTGGCGCACCAGTCGGCGGAGAAGCAGCGGCAGATCCTGGCGCGCACGCTGCGACGCTTCACCACCCGCACGCTGACCGACGCCAAAGCGGTGGCGCGCGAGCTGCAGAAGGTGCGCGAGCAGGGCTACGCGCTCAGCTTCGGCGAGCTCGAGGAGCACCTGGTCGCGATCGGCATGCCCATCCGCGGCCGCAGCGGCGACGCGGTCGCGGCCGTGAGCATCTCCGGGCCGGACACGCGCCTGACGCCCGAGAAGCTGACGAGCCTCCTGCGCCTGGGGCTCGAGACCTGCGCCCGCATCTCGTCGCGGCTCGGGTACCACGGGCCGGCCCTGCCGCGCCCGCTGGGCGCCAAGCCGGCCGGTCCGCGGCCGGTCGTGCTGTCGTAGGACA
>DASYQE010000014.1:0-39684 GCA_036005805.1 Candidatus Polarisedimenticolia bacterium
GAGCGCGGCCACCCCGAGCCGCTCGACCTCCCGGACGCCTGGTTCGCGGTCTACGACGCGGCACTCCTGTTCGATCACGCCGCGCGGACGATGCGAGCGGTCCGGCTCCCCGGAAGCGACGATTCCGCGCGCGCGGAGACGCTGCGCCGCATCACCGCGGCCGCGGCCGGCGGCGTGTCGGACAACGGCGGCTCGGACACGGGCGGCGCGGATCCGGGTGGCGCAGCGATGCGGGCCACCGGCGGGATCGCGCCGTCGGCCGGGACCGACGCGCCGCGGGTGGCGCGCACCGGGACGCCCCGGTCGGCCTATGAGGCGGCGGTGCGCGACGTGCTCGGCCGCATCGCGCGCGGCGATGTGTACCAGGTGAACCTGTCGCACCGCATCAGCGCGCCCCTCGACGCCGCGCCGTTCGAGATGTTCGAACGCCTGATGCGCGACAACCCCGCCCCCTTCTCCGCCTATCTCGACGCGGGGGACTGGCAGATCCTGAGTGCGTCGCCGGAACGGTTCGTCGAGCTGCGGGGCGACGTGGCGCGCAGCAGCCCGATCAAGGGGACGCGGCCGCGCGGCGCCTTTCCCGAGGAGGATCTGCTCCATGCCGACGACCTGCGCACGAGCGTGAAGGATCGGGCCGAGAACGTCATGATCGCGGATCTCGTGCGCAACGACCTCGGGCGCGTGTGCCGCCCGGGCAGCGTGACGGTCGAGGCGCTGTGCCGGCTGGAGTCGTTCGCCACGGTCCACCACCTGGTGACGACGGTGCGGGGTCGCCTCCTGCCCGACCGCGACCGCTTCGACCTGCTGCGCGCGCTGTTCCCGGGCGGTTCGATGACCGGCGCGCCGAAGGTGGCCGCGATGCAGGCGATCGCCGCTCTCGAGGAGGAGGAGCGGGGCGCCTATTCGGGCGCCATCGGGTACCTTTCGTGCGACGGCGCCTGCGACTTCAACATCGTCATCCGCACGCTGGCCTGCGGCGGCGGCCGGGCGCATTTCCGCGTCGGCGGAGGGATCGTCGCCGACTCCGACCCCGAGCGTGAATGGCTGGAAACGCTCGACAAGGCCCGCGCGCTCCTCGACGTGCTCGCCGCCCGCCTCGACCGCGAAGAAACCTAGAAGACCGTCAGAAGGAGAAGTTCAGGGCGAGGGAGGCCCAGCCGCCGCGATCGGAGGAGTGCCCTCCCGACAGCGCCGCCCGCCCGGCGGATCCGATCGGGTGTTCGAGCCCGAAGCGCAGCTCGGGATCGAGCACCGGAACCTCGACCGACCCGGTGAAGGCTCCCACGCGGGTGCGCCATTGCAGGCGCGGGTGCGCGTCGAGGCGCACGCGGAAACTCAGGGCGGAGGCCTCGGGCGGGGCGGCTGTCCCGGCGCCGGCGGCGAGACGACCGGATCCGCCGCCGGCGTCGGTCTTCGTGTCCTCGCGCCCGTCGAGCAGCCGGAAGAGGCCGGAAAGCGAGCCCGATTCCCGCGCCCGCTCGGAGATCTGATCGTCGAGCGCTCCGCGGATGGCGCGCGTCAGCAGGCGCTCGACGCGCCGGCCGCGTGCGGCGCGCGTCCCGTCGTCCGCCTCGATCTCGAGGTCGGGTCCCGATTCTTCCCGCGGGCCCGTCAGGTCCGGAAAACGCCGCGCCTCGCGGCGCAGGCGATCCTCGAGCCGCAGATCGAACGATCCGGTGCGCGCGCTCCAGTCGATGCGGGGACCGTCGGGGCGAGGTCCGGGTGGGCGCGGACCCGGGTCGGCGTACGCGAGCGAGGTGGCGTAGCCGGCCAGCAGCGCGGCCGCCGCCCAGGGCTTTCTGGATGAGCCCGAAGACATGCGCTCCCATATACGGCCGGATCCCAAGCAACGCAATCCGGACGCGGCTTTGAGCGGAGTGTTCCCCGCGTCGGTCCGGTGTCGGCGCGTCGGATTCCTGACGCGGGCGGTGCCGAAAAGGGGTGTGCTAACATCCGCCGCCGCGCCGACCACCGCCGGGTTCCCCAGGCGCAGAAACCCCGTGACGAGCACACCGGTCCTTCTCGTCGTGTCGGCCTGCGCCACCGCCGTCATCCACGCGCTCATTCCCGACCACTGGCTGCCGTTCGCGATCCTGGCGCGCACCGAGCGCTGGAGCGAGCGCCGCCTCGTGGCGCTGGTCGGGCTCACCGGGATGCTGCATGTGACGGTGTCGCTCGGGCTCGGCGCCGTCCTGGCGTTCGCGGGGAGCGCCGCGGGACGGGCGGCCGCGCAGCGCACCGGCGCGTCGCTCGAGCCCCTCGCCGGCGGGCTCCTGGCGCTTTTCGGGATCGCCTATGGCCTGTGGGCCCACCGCCGCGAAGCCCGCGCCCACGCGCCGGGGCACCACACGCACGGCGACGGGGCGCTCGGATCGCTGCACGCCCACGGGCACCTGCTGTCGCGCCTCTCGGGCCGGAGCGCCTCGGCCGGCGCGCTCGTGGCGATCATCGGCATCAGCCCGTGCGTCCTCCTGCAGCCGATTCTCTTCGCGTCCGCGGCGGAAGGCTGGGGCATCGCGGCCGCGGCGGCGGGCGGCTTCGCCCTCTGCACCATCGCCACCATGCTCGTCGTCGCGATCGTCGCGCGGCGCGGCCTCGAGCGCGTCGATCTCGGTTTCTTCACGCGCTATGGCGATCTGCTGAGCGGGCTCGTCATCGCGGCGATCGGGTTGATCGTCCTCATCCGGGGAATCCCTTGAGAGGACGGCGGGACGACCTTTCACCCCTTCCTTGCGGCGCGTCGTTCTGATATAACGCCGAAGCCTCGTCGCGAACGTGCCGCGCGCGCTGCGGCCGTCGGAACCCGGAGGAGAAGGATGACCGATCTGACGATCCGCGAAGCGTCGCGGCTCATCGGCCGTACGCCCGCCACCCTGCGCCGCTACATTCGATCCGGCCGGCTTCCCGCCGCCAAGGAAGAAGGGAAGTTCGGCGAGGAATACAAGATCCGCCGCGAGGACCTGCTGGCGCTCGGCTTCACGCCCGCCGATCCCGCCGAGATCGCGTCGGAGGCGCTGGTGCGATCCGAGCCGGCGCCGGCGGCGCGCATCCCCCAGGACGTGGTCCCGGTGTCGCTGTACAACGAGCTGCTCATGAAGCACGAGCAGATCCTCGTGCAGTACGGCATGATCCGCGCGGGCGGGCAGAAGCTTCTCGAGTTCAAGGCCGACTCCGAGGCGAAATCCGAAGAGATCCGCCGGCACCAGGAGCGCTACCAGGCCCTGCGCCAGCGGGCGCTCAAGGAAATCGGACTGCTGCGCAAGCGCCTGCGTGAGGCCGAGATCGCCCTCGAGGAGCGGCGCATCGAGACGGCGGTGCTCGAAGAACGCCTGCGTCGCCGCGACACCGGTCACCCCCAGGAGAAGCCGGCGCTGCACGAGCTGCTCCTGGAGAGCGAGCGTCCGGCCGCCGCGGCCGCGACCAGCGCGACCGCCGCCGCCTCGGTCTCGTCCGCCTGGGCGGCGGGATTCCCGCCGTTCGATCGCAAGGACGATCACTAAGAGCCGGGATGGTTGCGGCGTGGTCCCGCGCGCGATCAGCCGCGCAGGGAGCGCGGGTGCTTCGGACAACGCGGCCGGCTTCTTTTCGTCAGCCCGCCCCCCGAGGCGGGGGACCGGCGCGGCCGGCAGGCGCAATCGCCGCCGTGCCGCAGCCGCCGATCGCACTCGCGGCGAATCGTCCGGATGAGATGCGCTTTCGTCACCGCCGTGCCGCCCTGTTCGTCCGCATGCCGGGTCCGCTCGCGAATATAGGGACCGGTCCCGCCGAAGCAAGCGACGCGGGCGCGGGGCGCAGCGCTCCGCGCCGATTCCGAATCCGGCATTGCCGCCTCCTGCTGCTCGCGCTGGCGGCGCTCGGCGCCGTGGCTCCGGCGGCGGCGGCGAGCCTGCCTGGCGGGGACGATCGGCTCCTCGATTCCTTCGTCGAGGACGGCGCGCTCATCGACAAGATGTGGATCGAGATCGGCGCGGAGGGTCGGGGCTCGGACGACGGAGACGATCTCGCGATGCGCCTGCGCACCGCCTTCCGTTACGGCCGCGACGTGGAGGCGGGAGTCGACCTGGGCCTGCTGCATCGGGGGCGGGAGGCGGGGGCGCCGCTCTTCGGCACGGAAGTGCCGACCGAGTTCGAGCACACCGGCGCCTCCGACCCGCAGGTTTACGGCAAGTACCGCCTGCTGCGCGGCGCGTGCGACCTGGCGATCGGGGCACGCGTCTCGCTTCCGGCCGCCTCCGACGATTCGGGGCTGACGTCCGGAGCCTTCGAAGGGCGCGGCTTCGTCGCCTTCCGCGGCGCCTGGCGGAAGGCCGCCCTCATCGGGCACCTGGGTCTCGGCAAGAGCGGCGACTCGCGCTACGAGACCGGCGCGGAAGGGGAGACCTTCGCCACCGGGTCCTTCGGGTCGGTGGTCTTCCTGTCGCGGCTGTGGAACCTGACCGCCGAGATCGATTTCGAAGGGGCGCGATTCGAGGGCGAGGAGGAGCGCGGACGGGGCGTCGTGGGCCTCGACTGGCATCCCACGCAGAATCTCCGGGTGCGCGGAGGGTTCGGCTCTGGCTGGGGACGGGATGCCGGAGCCATCCGCGGACTGGCCTCGGTGGCGTTTCATTTCTGATCGAATCGAACGGACGGGAGGAGACGTGATGCGCGCATGGAAGAAGGGGGCGATCCTCCTGGGAGTCGGCCTGGTCCTGGGAGCGGCGGCGCTGGCGGCGGACGAGGCCGGGCTCGTGCTCTTCGACGCGCCGAGGGGCGCCTGGCTCGGCGAGCTCCGCAGGGACGCCCCGATCCAGGTGATCGAGGAGCGCGACGGCTGGCGGCACATCCGGATCGAGGGCTGGGTCCATGACGGGGCGCCGCTTCCTCCGGGCGCCTCCTCGTCGGCGCCTCCCGCGGCCGGGATCGGCTCGCCTGCGCCCGCGGCGGCGCCGCCGGCCGGGACGACGCCCTCCGCGACGACGCTGCGCGGCCTGCTGACGCCCCGGCCGGGGATGGAGCCGGCGACGGTCGGCGGGGGACTGGCGGTGCTCTTCCTTCCCGATCCGGACGCCACCGACGCGGCCCATCGCACCCTGGGAGAGCCGTGCCGCGCCGCGCTGGCCGATCTCGACAAGCGCCTGGTGACGCTCGACCAGGATGTGCAGGCGTCCTTGAACTCCAGCTCGAACTTCAAGGAAGCGGCGCAGAGAAACGATCGCGCCAAGGCGGCCCTTGCGGCCGCGCAGCGCGAGCGCGCCGATCGGCTCTCCGCCTGCCGCGGGCAGGCGGAGGCGTTCTTCTCCGGCCGGGCGGTGGCTCGCACCGTCTCGGACGCCGCGGGCCGCTTCGAGATCGCCGGACTCTCGCCGGGGCGCTATCGCGTCGTGGCGATGGAGCGCACGCCCTCCGGAGCGCGCGGCTGGTCGATGAGCGCTGCGATCCCGCAGGCGGCCGAGACCCCGCTCGAGGGAGGCGCGGCCGACGGACCCGACCCGTACTGGAACCTGCGCTGACGCTTCCGCGCGTCAGCGCAGCGTGACGATCGTCGTTCCGTCGCCGCCGTCGTCCTCCGCGGCCGCGCCGTAGCGCGCCACCAGGGGATGCCGGTGCAGCAGCTCGTGCACCGCCCGCCGCAGGCGGCCCGAGCCGATCCCGTGGTGCAGGCGCACCTCGTCGCGGCCGTCGACGCTCGCGTCGTCGAGGAACTTGTCGAGACGCGCCAGCGCCTCCTCCACCTTGATCCCGCGCAGGTCGAGCAAACCGCCGGAGACGCCCTGGCTTGCGACCACGGGGCGGCGCTCGAGGCGGATGCCTTCGGGCAGGGGAGCCGGGCCCGCGGGCGGACGCGCTCCTTCCGGCGCGCAGTCGGCCCGCGGCACGAGCAGCCGCTTGCCGCGCGCCACCACCGCCACCCGATCGCCCTGGAGCGACTCGACGACGCCGTCGAGACCGAGGCCGCGCACCCGGACACGGGTGCCGGGGCTCAAAGTCGGCGCCGTCGGCACGGCGGGAGCGGTCCGGCCCGTCACCTCGAGCATCTTTTCGTGCGCCGTGTCCCTGAGGCGCGCCGCCAGGCGATCCTCCTCGCGCCGCAGGCGCTCGACGATCTCCCGATCGCGCAGCCCCGCGAGGTAGCGCTCCCCCTCGGCCCGCGCGGCGACGACCGCCTTGTCGATGTCGGCCGCGGCGCGCTCGCGCAGGCGCGCCTCGCGCTCCTCGAGGCCGCGCTCGAAGGCGGCCCGATCCTCGCGCAGCCGCGCCGCCTCGCGCTCCGCCGCCGCGGTCTTCTCCTCGAGGTCGGTGGTGAGGACCTCCAGGCGCTTGAGGTAGTCGTCGAGCAGCCGCCCGGCGTCGCCGCGCCGCGCCCGCGCCTCCGCCAGGATGTCCGCCGGCAGGCCGAGCCGCTCCGCCGTCTCGAGGGCGCTCGATCGTCCCGGCACCCCCTGCGCCAGCCGGTAGGTCGGCGAGCCTTTCGTCTCGTCGAACTGCATCGCCGCGTTGCCGCACGAGGGCGTCGTGGCGGCGTACGCCTTCAGCGCTTCGAGGTGGGTCGTCGCCAGGACGCGCGCGCCGCGGCGCCGGAAGTGATCGATGACGGCGATCGCCAGCGCCACGCCTTCCTCGGGATCGGTCCCGCTGCCGACCTCGTCGAGGAGCACGAGCGCGGGGGCGTCGAGCGTCGCGGCCATGCGGCGGATCGCCTGCACGCGCGCCGAGAAGGTGCTGAGCCGGTCGGCGATCGACTGGCGGTCGCCGATGTCGAGGTGGATGGAGCGGTAGACGGGAAGCCGCGCCTCGCGCGCCGGCACCAGCAGCCCGGACTGGTGCATGACGGCGAGCAGACCGAGCGTCTTCAGCGCCACCGTCTTGCCACCGGTGTTCGGGCCGCTCAGGACGAGCACCATCTGGTCCGGGCCGAGCTCGAGGTCGAGCGGGACGATCGTCGCGCCTTCGCGGCGCAGGCTCTCCTCGACGAGCGGGTGCCGCGCGGCGACGAACTGCAGCGCCTCCGCCTCGGAGGCTGCGGCGGGGACCGCCTTCTGGCGGCGCCCCAGCCGGGCGCGCGCCATCGCCAGGTCGAGGCCGCCGACGCCGTGCGCCAGCGCGCGCAGCTCCGGCAGCCGGCCCCGCAGGAGATCGGAATACTCGCGCAGCAGCCGGCGCACCTCGGCCGCCTCCTGTTCGCGCAGCGTGACGATCTCGTTGTTGAGCTCGACGGTCTCGAGCGGCTCCAGGAACACGGTCGCGCCGCTGCCGCTGATGGCGTGCACGATCCCCGCGACCGCGCCGCGGCTCTCGGCGCGGATCGGGATGACGTGGCGCTCGCTGCGCAGCGCCACGAAATCGTCCATGAGGGCCTTGCCGACCTCCGGCCGCTCGAGGACGCGCGCCAGGACCGCGTCGAGCCGCGACGAGGCCCGCCGCAGCTCGGCGCGCAGTCCCGCCAGCGTGTCGCTGGCGTGATCCAGGACCGTGCCCTGCGGCCCGATCTTGCCGTCGAGGAAGCGGAACAGATTCCCGATGTCGGGGAGATCGGCGGCCAGGCGCCAGAGTCCCGGGTAGGCCTCGCGCGCCGGGGCCAGCTCGGCGCGCAGGTCGCGGCCGGCCCGCATCACCGCCAGCACATCGAGCACCTCGCGCGCGCCGAGCTCCTGGCCGTCGACCCCCAGGCGATCGAGGATCGGGGTGATGTCGAGGAGCGTTCCGAACGGCAGCGCCCCCTTCTCCTCCAGGTGCCGGAGCGCTTCGAGGGTGATCGCCTGCTCGCGGGCGACTTCCACGGGGTCGGCGCTCGGGCGCAGGGCGGAGGCCCGGAGGGCCCCCAGGGGGGTGGCGGTTTCGGCCTGCAGGGCCTCCCGGACGGCCTCGAATTCGAGGTCGGAGAGGAGCTTGTCGTCCACGGTCACGAACCCCTACTCATTGTGGCGAGACTCTTGACACGACCCCATGGAATGCGTAGAGTGGCGCCCGCGGATGGGGCTCATCCGGCCCTCCCGCAGAGGAGTGATGCCAAATTTCCCGGAGCTGCCCGCCTTCCTGATGTTGACCACGCCCCGGAACTCGTTCCGCACCGATCGTCCCGCGCCTTATCGACCGGGGATGGCAGTCCCCGGTTCCGCGTCTGTCAACCTCGACCAGCGAGGATGGGGCAGCTCCGGGAATGGCACCCCTCTCGCCCGTCGGGAACGGCCAGCGACAGGAGCCCATCGGGCTCCGTCAGTGATGTCCGGTCCGGCAGTATAATCGCCCCCCTTTGGGATCGACATCGACCTTGATCATCCGCACCGCTCTGTCCGTCCGCCTCGCGTTGCTGCTCGCACTGCTGACGGCCGTGAACGGCGTCCCCGCCGCTCCGCCCAACAAGCCTGACTCGCCCGCGGGCCAAAACGACGAAGAGGCGATTGCGCCCCAGGTCAACCAGGACGTCCTCGCCGCCGCTCCGCCCCCGGTGCAGCCACTTTCCATCCAGGCGCCGCGCCTTCCTGACAAGCCGGCGGCCGGGATGGGACGGCTGCGCATCGACGTCTCGGGAACGAGGAAGTGGTGCACGTTCCCGGACGACCGGGTCGTGAAGCCGCCCGCGGCGGGTCCGGAAGCCCCCGCCTCGCGCAACCAGGTCTTCACGTTCGGTTACATGTTCACGGTCGCCGCGGTGAACCGCGCGAAACCGGCGGAGACGCTCCTCCTGTTCGAGTCTCCGACCATCCGTACCGCCGTGCTGCGTCAGGCGGGGAAGCTCGGACGCGCCCAGGCGGCGCCGTCGAACCGCGGGCCGGTGATCGGCGAAGCCCCGGAGCACATCCAGATGAAGGAGAAGAAGCAGGACCCCACCGCCATGGTGCCGCTCTGGCAGGAGGAGTACCGCTGCACCAGCCTGCCGGAGGCGTTCGATTTCGACCTGGCCCCGGGGACCTACGATCTGTATCTCGCGTTCGATATCCTGCTGCGCTCCGGAAACTGGGCCCACCGCACCATCGCCTACGAGACCGACGTGACGGTCGGCGACGGCGACACGACGCGCCTGCAGGCGGTGGCCAACATGAGGGCCGGCGGGCACCGGGAGCTGGAGCTGAGCGGGCCGTCGTCTTCGGCCTCCGGCGCTCCTTGACAGGACGGCGTGCCGCGCCGTTGCTGGCGGCGCTCGCCGCGGTTCTCCTTCACCTCCCCGCGCTCCGCAACGACTTCGTCTTCGACGATCGGGGCGTGCTGCTGCAGAACCCGCTGCTCGCCGACGTGCGCTCGGCCCCGCGTCTCCTGAGCGCGCCCTACTGGAATGCGCCGGGGCTCACCGGCGGGCTCTACCGTCCGGCGACGACGCTGACCTTCGCCCTCGACCGCGCCCTGGCGGGCGGCTTCAGGTCAGCCTGGTTCCACGCCACCAACATCCTCTGGCACGCGCTCGCGACCGGGCTCCTCGTCCTGCTGGCGCTGCAGATGGCGCTGCCCCTCTGGGCGGCGCTGCTCGCCGGACTCCTGTTCGCCGTGCACCCGGTGCACGTGGAAGCGATCGCCGGGATCGTCGGGCGCGCCGAGCTGATCGCGGCGGCGGGAATTCTCGCAGCGCTCCTGTGCGCCGCCGGGGCGCGGCGGAGGGAAGGTCGCCCGGGGACGCTCGCCGCGGCGGGAGCGATCGCCTGCGGGTTCACGGCCCTGCTCGCGAAGGAGTCGGCCTTCGTCCTTCCGGCCATCGTGTGGCTTTACGACCGCGCTTTTCCGGCGCCGCGGCCGCGGCGCGGACGAACGCTTATGGTCGGCGGGCTCGCGGCGGTGGCGATGGCGCTCGGTCTGCGGGCGCACGCCCTGGGCGGACTCGGGTCGGCGCCGATCCCGTTCGTGGACAACCCGGCCGCGTCGGCAGGCCCCATCCTCGGCCGCGTGGCGGCCCTCTCGGTCGTGCCGCGGATGGCCCGCCTGCTCGTCTGGCCGCATCCGCTCTCGGCCGATTATTCGTACGCGCAGATCGTGCTGCCGTCGGGGCCGTTCGATCCGGGCGTCCTGCTCGGCGCGGTGATCGCGGTCGGCATCCCGGCGGCCGGGATCCTGGCGCTGCGCCACCGGCCGGCGCTCGGCTTCTCGCTGCTGCTGATCCCGGTGAGCCTCCTGCTCACGTGCAACCTCGTCGTCTTCGTCGGCACGCTCCTGGCGGAGCGGCTGCTGTACCTGCCGAGCGCCGGGGTGTGCCTCGCCGCCGCCGTTTTCGCGGCCGAGGCGGCCTCCGCCCGCGGGGCGCGGGCAGGCGTCCTCCGGGTCGGCGTCTTCGCGATCGTCGCCGGCGCTCTCGCGCTGGGGGCTTGGCAGAGCTTCACGCGGCTCGCCGACTGGCGGGACGATTTCTCGCTCTACGCCAGCGCCGCGCAGGTCTCGCCGAAAAGTACCCGCATCCGCTACAACCTGGGCAACGCGTGGCTTCGCCGCGGCCGCTTCCGCGAGGCGGAGGCGGAGTACCGCGAGGCCCTGGCGATCTACCCGGAGTTCGTGGACGCGCGCGGCAATCTCGGGCTGGCGCTCCTGCAGCAGGGACGGGCGAAGGAGGCTCTCGGGCCTCTCGAGGAAGCGGCCCGCCGTCAGCCGCGCAACCCCGAGGTGCTGGTGAACCTCGGCTCGGCGCGCCGCGTTCTCGGCGATCCCGCAGGCGCCCGCCGCGAGTTCGAAGCGGCGATCGCGCTGTCCGACAACGCCGCGAGCGGCTGGAACAATCTCGGCTCGCTGCTCCTGGCCCAGGGGGAGACCGACGAGGCGATCCGGTGCCTGGAGCGCGCCGCCCAGGCGCAGCCGGCGTACGCCCTGTATCGCGTCAACCTCGCCGACGCTTACAACGCCGCGGGACGAAAGGACGAGGCGCGCGCCCAGTTCGAAGCGGCCTCGAGCATCGACCCGGACGCCCCGGAGTCGATGCGCGGACGCGGAGAGCTGCTGCTCGAGCGCGGGGACGCGGCCGCAGCCGAGAAGGCCTTCCGGGCCGCCGTCGCCGGGGCACCCTCCTCGCCGCGCGCCGCCAACTTCCTCGGGTATCTCCTGGCGCGGCGCGGGGATCGGGCCGGGGCGATCGAGGCGTACGAGAAGGCGGTCGCGCTCGATCCGTCGCTCTGGGACGCGCATCGCAGTCTCGGGCTCATCTACTCGGGGCAGCCGGCCGACCGGACGCGCGCCATCGAGCACCTGCGCGCCTCGCTCCTCCTCGAACCGGGACAGGAGGGGGCGGCGGATCTGCGCGCGCGTCTCTGGACTCTGGAATCGGGTGGGACGGGGACGGCCCCGGGGGGGGGCCGATAGGCTACTTGCTCTTGGCGGGAGGAGGGGCGGCCGGGGCGCCGGCGCGCTGACCCGCCAACTCTTCCTGGATCGCCTTCTTGAACCCCTCGAACGTCCGGTCGTGGACCCGCTTGCCGTTGATGAACAGGGTGGGGGTCCCGAGCACCTTGGCGGCGGCACCGTCGGCGATGTCCTTCTGCACCGCGGGCTCGAACTTGCCGGTCTGGATCGCCTCGTCGTACTGGGAGATGTTGATCCCGACTTCCTTGGCCCAGCCGCGGATGCTCTCGTCGTTGATCTTCGTGAAGTTCTGGAACATCCGATCGTGCAGTTCCCAGAACTTGCCCTGGCTGTGGGCCACGAGCGAAGCGGCCGCCGCCTGCCGCGCGTACTGGTGGATGTTGAGCGGGAACTGCTTGTAGACGAGTTGCACGTCCTTCGGGAAGGCCTTGAGGACTTCGGTCAGGGTCTTCTGCAACTCGGCGCAGTAGGGGCACTGGAAATCGGAGAACTCGACGATCCGCACCGGGGCCGTCTTCGGCCCGCGGACCGGGCTGTTGCTGATGTCGATGTTGTAGATCATGCCGCTGTCTTCCGGCTCGCGCGCCTCGACGAAGGTCGCCGCCTTCGCCTGCAGCGTCTTGGTCACCCCCGCCTCGTCCTTCCCTTCGCGCAGCGCGTCCACCACGGTGCGCGCGAAGATGAGGCTGCGCCGGCAGGAGTTCGGCATGTCGTGCCGGCACTGCGCCACGGTCTTGCTGCAGCCGCAGTTGCACGGGTTGGCGTTCATGACCTTGAGCGCGATTTTCTTCTGCGCGTCCGACAGGCCGGTGAAGTCGATCTCCTTGATGTCGGAGAGGGACGTGACCGGGGCGGCGACCGGGTCGGCGGCAGGCGCCGGTCCCGCCAGCGCGAACAGGCCGGCAGCGGCGAACAGGGCGTAAAGGATGGAGCGTGCTGGCATCGAATTGGTCCGGCCCCTCGTCCTCCCGCGATTCTGGGCGGGGGGGTCGGAGCGGTGGGGAATTCTACGCGGCGATCCATAAAAGTCAAGGAAACCGGGGCTTGCACCCCCCCGACCGCCTCCTATATTGCCTTCCGGCGCGAAACCGCCGGTGGGGGAGAGGACCGTGGGCGCACCGGGAGTCGAAACGCGCGCGTCGTGGCAGGAGCCGGGCCATGCGCGCCCCACCCTGCGCTGGGTCCTCCTCGCCGCGACCGCCACCATCCTCCTGCCCGCCGCGAGCATCGAAGACCCGGTCACGCTCGGGATCCTGCTGGCGTTCGGGGCCGGGAACCTGGCGGTGGCGCTCCTGCCGCGCAGCGTGCAGACGCGCCCGGGCTTCGATCACGTCCTGGTGATCGCCGACACCCTGCTCGTCTCCACCGCCCTGTTCCACGCCAACGTGGACGGCGGCCGCTTCGTCATGGCGTTCTTCCTGACCATGCTCCTGGCGGGATTCGGCCTCGATCTCACGCGTCTCGCCGCGGGGGCCACCCTCATCGCCGGCCTCTACCTCTACCTGCTGGCGCGCACCGAGGGGCCGATCGACGGGATGGCCCTGTGGAGCCGCGTGCCGTTCCTGTACATCGTGGCCCTGCACTACGGCGTCCTGGCCTCGGGGGCGCGGGCCCGCGACGTGCGCCGGCTCAAGACCGAGCGGGAGAAGGCGGAGCTGGAGGCGCTCGTGGACGTCACCGCCGCCACCACCTCGACGCTCGACCTGCACCGCATCCTCTACGTCATCAGCCAGAGGGTGGCGCGGCTGGTGGACGCGAAGCGCTGCTCCATCCTGCAGGTGGACGAGGCGCGGCGCGTCTGTCTCGTCATGGCGTCGAGCGACGATCCGGACATCACCGACCTGAGGCTCGACCTGAGCAAGTACCCGGAGGTCCGGCGCGCCATCGAGACGCGGCGCCCCGTCGTCATCCACGACGTGGAGAACGAGGAACTGCTCGACGGCGTGCGGGCCCACATCGCGCGGCTCGGGTTCGAGTCGATCCTGGTGCTGCCGCTCCTGCATGGCAACGAGCTCCTGGGGATGCTGTTCCTGCGGGCGGCGCGCCCGGAGCGGCGCTTCACGGCCGAGGAGATCAGCTCCTGCCAGGTGGTGGCGAACGCCTCCGCCAACGCGCTGCGCAACGCCATGCTGTACGACGAGGCGCGGCGCGAAGCGCGCGTGCGCCGCGAGACGGCCCAGAAGCTGCAGAACATCCTCGATCACTACCCGGACCTGATCCTGACGACCGACGTCGAGGGGCGGATCACCGAGTTCAGCCGCGGCGGCGAGGCGCTGGTCGGCGTGCGGCGCGACGGGGCGCTGGGGCTCAAGCTGGACGACGTCTTCGCCGAGCCGGAGGCGCGCGCCCGCGTCGGCCGCCTGCTGCGGGAAGGGGAGGCGCTCCGGAACTTCGAGACCACCGCGCGTCACCAGGACGGGACCCTGCGCGACGTGCTGGTCGCCGCGACCATCCTCCGGACTGACTCGGGGCCGCAGGGATCGGTCGTCATCGTGCAGAACGTCTCCGAGCTCAAGGCGGCGCGCGAGCACCTGGTGCAGGCCGAGAAGCTCACGGCGCTCGGGGAGGTCGTCTCGGGCGTCGCCCACGAGCTCAACAATCCGCTCGCCGGGGTGCTCGGTTACGCGCAGCTCCTGATGCGCGGGCCGATGGAGGGCCGGCAGCAGCGCTCGGTCGAGCGCATCCTCGACGCCGCGCTGCGCTGCCAGAAGATCGTGCAGAACCTGCTCGCTTTCTCGCGGCGCTCGCCGTCCGAGAAGCGATCCCTGGGGCTCAACGGACTCGTGGACAAGGCGCTCGACCTCAAGGAATACGACCTGCGCACGGCGCAGATCGAAGTCGTGAAGGATCTCGAGGCCGACCTGCCCAAGACGATGATCGACTTCAACCAGATGCAGCAGGTCCTGCTGAACCTCATCCAGAACGCGCAGTACGCCATGGCCCGGCACCGCGGCCGCGGCAAGCTCGTCCTGCGCACGCGGCACCGGGGGAGCCAGGTCGAGCTGCGCGTCGAGGACGACGGGCCGGGAATCGCGCGCGAGCACCTGGCGCGCATCTTCGATCCGTTCTTCACCACCAAGCCGGTCGGAGAGGGCACGGGTCTCGGTCTGTCCATCTCCTACGGCATCGTGCGCGATCACGGCGGCCGCATCTGGGCCGAGTCCGATCCGGGGCGCGGCACCACCCTCGTCGTCGAGCTGCCGGTGCGCCAGGAAGCGGGGCTGCCGCAGGCCGAGCCGGACGAGACCGGCCGGGGGAACGAGATGGATCGCCTGCGCCGCCCGATGCGGCTGCTGGTGGTGGACGACGAGCCGATCATCCTCGACCTGCTGGTGGACGCGCTCGCCGGACGCCACGCGGTGGACACCGCCGGGAGCGGGGCCGAAGCGCTCAGAAAACTGGAGCAGCGCTCCTACGACGTCGTGCTGCTCGATCTCAAGATGCCGGGCGTGGACGGCCGCCAGGTCTACGACACCATGCGCACCCGGTGGCCGGCGCAGGCGGACCGGGTCGTCTTCGCCTCCGGCGACACCGTGCACCCCGAGACCCGCGCCTTCATCCAGAGGACGGGCCGGCCCTGTGTCGACAAGCCGTTCCGGCTCGAAGCCCTCGCGGCGGTCCTGGACCAGGCGGCCGGCGGCGCTCCGGCGGATCCCGCCGCGCCCGCGGGCCGAGGCGTGGCCGCCTGACCGGCGCGATTCCGTGTGCTAGAATCCGCGCTTCGCAGCGGATGCCACCTCGAAGAATGAGTCCCGCGCCCTCCCCGACCCCGCGCCCGGCACGCCTTTCGGGCATCGCCCTGGCGCTGGTCGCATTCCTTGCCGCCGGGCGCGCCGTCTGCGCCGGCGACACGCCGCCCGAAACGCCCGAGCCTCAAGCGCCCGAAGCGCCCGAGACGGCGCCGGCCCCGGCCGCTCCCGTGCCGGACGCGGGCATCCATCCCGACGCCGTGTCCTCCTTCCAGGTGCGCGCCTACAAGACGAGCGAGAAGAAACTCTGGAAGGGGCTCCTGCAAGTGTTGCAGGAGGCCGGCTATCCACCCGAGGAGGTGGACGCCAAGGGGAAACGGGTGAAGACTTCCTTCGTCGATTTCAGCTCGAAGGATTACAGCGAGGAGGTCGCCGACGCCGCGCCGCGGCTCGGCGGCGACTACCACATCCTGCAGATGAGCAAGGTCAAGCTCGGCAAGGTGTCGCTCGAGGGCGTGATCAGCGAAGGCGATCACGGCGCGTCCGTGCTGAGCCTGCGGGCGCGCATCCTCGTGGACGGGCTCGACCAGCGCAAGCGTGTGCGTCTGCTGACCGACCGCCGATCCTCCGGCGTGATCGAAAGCGATTTCCTCCGCCGGCTCGAGGACACCCTCAAGCTCGAGCGGCAGGTGAACTGAAGCCACCGGGAGGCCGAGCCATGGCGCACATCGCCCCGTTTCGAGCGCTGCGGTACGCGGTCCGAACGGACGGGGAGCTGGCCGCCCGGCTCGCCCCGCCCTACGACGTCATCAGCCCCGAAAGGCGCGCGGCCCTGGCGGCCGACCCGCAGAACATCGTTCACCTCGATCTCCCGGAGAGCGGGGAGCCCGGCGGGGCCTACGCGGCCGCGGCGCGCCTCCTCGACGCCTGGCGGCGCGACGGCACGCTGGTCCTCGATCGCGACCCGGCCTTCGTCGTCGCCGAGCAGGGCTTCCGCGATCCGTCCGGAGCGCTGCGCCGGCGGCGCGGCTTCTTCGCGCGCCTGCGGCTCGAACCGCTCGAAGGCGGATCGGTTCTGCCGCACGAGCGCACGCTCGCCGCGCCCCGGCGCGATCGCGAGCAGCTCCTCGCGGCCACCCGGACCCACCTGAGCGCCGTGTTCCTGCTGCACGAGGACGCGAGCGGGGAGGTGGCGCGCGCGCTCGAGACGGTGGCGTCCCGTCCGCCGGAACATGAGCTGCGCGATCCCGACGGCGCCGGCCTGCGCCTGTGGCGCCTGGCCGAGCCGGACCTGCTCGCCCGCATCGCCGGCCGCGTCGGGAACGGGTGGACGCTCATCGCCGACGGTCACCATCGCTACGAATCGGCGCTCGCCTACAGCCAGGCGCGCCGGGCTTCGGGGTCGGACGATGCGCCGGACGTGCTGGTCTATCTCGTCAGCGCGGTCGATCCCGGCCTCACCATCGGTCCCATCCACCGGCTGGTGCGCGGCATCGCGCCGATCGACGCGGCGAAGCTGGCCGCAGCGCTCGATCCGTTCTTCGTCGTGGAACGGAGGCCGCGGGAGCAGCTGGCTGAGGCGATGCGCGCCGCGGCGGGACGCCCCGGCGTCTTCGCGATCCTGCTGCCGCGGGATCCTTCGGGACTGCTGCTCCGCTGGCGCGAAGGGGACGAGCGGTCCCGCGGGCCGCTGGAGTCGGTTCCAGCGCCCCTGCGCCGCCTCGACGTCGTGCTGCTGCACCGGCTGGTCTTCCAGGAAGTGCTCGGCCTCAGCCCGGCGCAGCAGGCAGGCGCCGATCATCTCGACTACGTCAAGGACGAGGCGGGACTCCTGCGTGGCGTCGAGACGGCCGGGTGCGGCGTGCTCCTGAACCCGACGCCGCTCGATCAGGTGGTGGACGTCAGCCGCAAAGGGCTGCGCCTGCCCCCGAAGTCCACGTTTTTCCTTCCGAAGGTGCCGACGGGCATCGTCCTCGATCCGATCGACACGCCGTCGGCCTGAAGCCATCCGGGCTAGGCGAAAGGACTGAGGCTCCGGAGTCGCTGCACGACCCGGGCGAGTGTCTCGGCGGCGCGCCGGCCGTCCGCGGGCGTGTGATCCGGGCCGAAGGCGAGGGTCAAGGCGCCCCGTGCCTCCAGAGGATCGACGCCGATCGCCAGCAGGACGTGGGAGGGCTTGCCCGCTTCGGTGGTGCAGGCCGATCCGCTCGCCGCCTCGATCCCCTCCTCTTCCAGTCCCTGGAGCATCGCCTCCGCCTCGACGCCCTGGATGCAGAGGCTCACGTGTCCGGGCAGGCGGTGATCCGGCGCGCCGGTCAGGCGCGCGTCCGGCAGGAGCTCCTCCAGGCGTTGTCGACAACCGGAAGCCGCGGCACGCGCGGCCGGGGTCCCGGCGGGCGCTTCGGTCCGCGCGAGCTCGGCGGCGACGCCCCAGCCGGCGATCAGGGCCATGGCCTCGGTCCCGGCGCGCAGTCCTCCTTCCTGCAGACCGCCCTCGAGGAGCGGGCGCAGGCGCAGTCCCGGGCGCACGCACAGGGCGGCCGCCCCGGGCGGCCCGCCGAGCAGGTGAGCGGTCAGGGTGACGAGCTCGGGGCCCCAGGGCGGTGCGGGGAACGGCAGGGAACCGAGCCCGAGGGTGGCGTCGCAGTGAAAAGGCACATGCGCCTCGCGCGCCAGGCGCGCCAGGAGCGGAATGTCCTGAACGGTGCCGATCTCCCCGGACGCGTGCGCGACGCTGACCAGGAGCGCCCCCGCGGCCAGCTCACGGCGCAGCGTCTCGGGATCGAGCCGACCCTGCGGGTCCACCGGCAGCAGGATCACCCGGTGACCCTGGCGCTCGAGCGTGCGCAGCGGATGCAGGACGGAAATGTGCTCGGTGGCCGCGGCGAGGATCCGCCCCGGGCGCGGCGACGCGGAGGCGAGCCCCTTGAGGGCGAGATTGTTCGCCTCGGTCGCCGAGGACGTGAAGAGGATCTCCTCCGACCCGGCCCCGAGGAGACGCGCGACGGAGGCGCGGGCAGCCTCGAGCGCTTCGCGGGCGGCCCGCCCCCGCGCCCCCGGGGCCGCCGGAATCGACCTCGATGCGTCGAGCCACGGCCGCATCGCCTCGGCGACGCGCGGGTCGAGCGGGGTGGTCGTCGTCCGATCGAGCCTGAGGGCGGGCTTCATCTTTTCAAGCATATGTCCTCCCCGGCCTTCCACGCGGAAACGTCTTGACTCAGCCCGCCCCTCGCAGTAATTAAGTCGGCGTTCAGGGCCGTCGGCATCCCATGTGGTCCCCAATCCAGGAGGTCCGGTCGATGAAGCCGAACCTTGCGGGTCTGGTCCTGCTGCTGGTGGCCGTGACGGCGGCCGCTCCCGGCCAGCCCGCTCCGCGAGTCCTGTCGCCTGCTGCCAAAACCGTCGAGCCGACCCTGTCGGTGCGCCTCGACCTCGGTCTCGAGGGGATGGAGCGCGGGCGGGGGCTTGCCCGGGGCCGGCTGCGCCTGTCTCTCCAGGCGATCGACGAGGTGAGCGACGTCGCCATCGTCCTCGTCCCCGATCCCTTGCTGTCGATTCCCGAGGCGGCGAGCCTGCCCCGTTCGATCGGCCGCCTGCGGGCGGGGGAGCGGCGCGAGTTCGACCTGGCCATCGAGGCCCCGGAGGATCGCGACCGGCCGCTGCGCGCCACGGTGCAGTTCCGCGCGCCCGACGGCACCCTGCAGCAGCTGGGGGCCGGCATCACCCTGACCTCCGCGCAGGCCGCCCCCGTCGGCCGCTACCACGCCGGGGCACTCGAATACCCCGCGCTGATCCTGCCGTGGCCGCGCCCATGATGCGGCGGCTCCCGGCGGCCCTCGCGCTCTGCCTGCTGGGAGCGATTCCCGCCGCCCGGGCCGACTGGGTGGTCAGCGGCGCCTGCGCCTACGTGGACCGCGAGTTCGACTCGTCCGGGTTCACCGGGAACGAGCCGGTGAAACCGCTGCGGCTCGCCGACGTCCAGGTGATCGACGGCACCAAGGTCCAGGGGCAGGGCGTGTCGAACGCCGACGGCAGCTTCAATTTCGTCGTCACCGACAACCAGACCCGCAACATCTACGTCCGCTGCCTGGCGCGGCACAGCACGACGACCGGGATCCCGGTGGAGGTGCGCTCCACCACGTCGAGCAGCACCACCTGGTCGGTGCGCGGCACGACGGTCAACAACCATCCGCCGAGCCAGAGCCTCAACGCGGGGACGCTGGTCGCGGTCCCCGGCGCCGGGGGCGAGGCCTTCAACCTCTACGACAACGTCCTGTACGGCACGCAGTACCTCAACGTGCTGCGCGGAGGGGAAGCCCCCGCCGCGCTCATGCTCGTGGTGTTCAACTCGACCAACTCCACGGTGTCGGCCTGGGACGGCAGCGAGATCATGGCGGCCCGCAATGCCGGCTACGACGACACGGTCGTCCTGCACGAGATGGGGCACTACGTCACCGCGCAGTTCTCCCTGTCGCACAGCCCCGGCGGCTCGCACTCGCTGAGCAACTGCAACCAGGACATCCGGCTGGCGTGGGAGGAAGGGCAGGCGACGAACTTCGGCTGCTCGGTGCGGCGCTACTTCGCGCTGCCGAACAGCCAGCTCTACGTCCGCACCACCGGCCAGGCGGGGCCCGGGAATCTTCAATTCTCCTTCGACGTGGAGACGCAGCTGCCGTATTCCTGCCTCGGGGCGACGAGCGAGACGGTGGTGCAGAGCACGCTGTGGGATCTCGGGGACGGCCCCTCGAGCACCGACAGCACGCCGGGGACCGACGAGCCGTGGGACCTGCTCCTGGGACTCGACGCCGATCGCTTCCAGGTGCAGGACGTCTTTCTGCCGACGGCGGCCAGCATCTCGCTGGAGGACTTCTGGGACGGCTGGTTCGGTCCCCCCGGCCTGCACGGGCACCTGGCGGAGATGCGCTCCATCTTCCGGCACTTCGGGGTGGAGTACGAGCCCGATGTCATGGAGCCGAACGACTCGCTGGCGGAGGCGCGGCTGGTGACCCCCGGCCCGGCGATCTACGAGCAGACCTTCTTCGCCGACCGCAACAACGATCTCGTCGGCGAGGTCGACCCCGACTGGTTCGGCTTCGACGCGGTCGGCGGCTCGCAGTACACGCTCGAGACCTTCGATCTCGTCGGCGACGCCAACACCACCCTGACGCTCTTCGCGACCAACGGCACCACCGTCCTCGCGACCAACGACGACCGCGCCGCAGGCGACAAGTCCTCGCTCATCTCCTACATTCCGCCGGCGGCGACGCGCCTGTACCTGCGCGTGGACCATGGGCCCGGGTTCGGGATCTACGGCTCCTACGACCTGCGCCTGCTCGGGGCCGCCAGCGGCACCGACGCCGACCAGGACGGCTATCCCTCGACGAACGACTGCAACGACAACAATCCCTCGGTCCATCCCGGCGCGGAGGAGTTCTGCAACCTGGTGGACGACGACTGCGACGGGGCGATCGACGAGGGCTTCGACCAGGACGGCGACGGGGTCACGGTGTGCGCGGGGGACTGCAACAACGTCAACGCGGCCATCCATCCGGGAGCCGTCGAGGTCTGCAACGGCATCGACGACGACTGCGACACGCTCATCGACGAGGGGGCCTTCCCCGACACCGACGGCGACGGGGTGAAGGACTGCGCCGATCCGGACGACGACAACGACGGCGTGCAAGACACGGAGGATTGCGCCCCGCTCAGCTACCTCGCGACGGATCCGCCCGCCGAGGTCCTCGAGTCGGTGGAGAGTCCGTCCCCCGGCGTGGCGCGCCTGAAATGGGGGATGGTGGCGCAGTCGAACGTCTACAACGTCTACCGCGGCGTCATCGGCGCCCTCGGTCCGCCGCACTTCGCGTGCCTCCTGGCGCAGGGGCCCGGGCTGCAGTACGACGATGCAACGACGCCGCCGCCCGGATCGGTCTTCATCTACGCCGAAGCGGGTGCGAACACCTGCGGCGAGGGGAGTCTCGGGCTCGACAGCACGGGCGCCCCGCGCGCGCCCGACACCCCCTGCGGCTCTCCCGGGGCCGACACCGACGGCGACGGCATCGGCGATCTCAACGACACCTGTCCGCTCGTCTCCAATGCGAACCAGGCCGACCCGGACCGCGACGGGCGCGGCACGGTGTGCGACAACTGCCCCTCGGCCGGCAATCCGGGCCAGCAGGATGCCGACGGGAACGGGACCGGGGACGCCTGCCAGGACGTGGACGGCGACAGCTTCCCGGTGAGCGTGGACTGCAACGACGGCGACTCCGCGGTCCATCCGGGGGCGACCGAGGTGTTCAACGGGCGCGACGACGACTGCGACGGCGTGGTGGACGACGTGACCGAGACCGTGACGGTGACGATCGCCACGTGGCAGGCGTCGAGCAGCCGCCTGACGATCGAGGCGACCACCAACTATCCGCTCGGGTCTGTGTCTCTGGCCGTGACCGGGTTCGGAACGATGTCCTACGTGCCGGCGACGTCCGTCTACCGGCTGGTGGTCCAGCCGGTGTCGAACCCGGGATCGGTGACGGTGACCTCGACCGGCGGCGGCTCGGCGAGCCTGCCGGTCACGCCGCTCTAGATCGCGCTCGCGCCCGTGCGCGCGGCCGGCGGCGACGCAGCACCGCCGCCCGCAGGCCGCCGAGCAACCGGTTGACGGCGTGGTGCCGCGGCAGGAAACCCACCACCGGACGGCGCCGGAAACCGAGCCGCCGCAGCGCCTCGACCAGCCCCGGATGGCGCGGATGGATCCGCAGCCCGCGCACGTAGGTGCGGAAGGCGTGCTCGCGATCGTCCTGGCGCTCGCACACCCGTCCGAGGTTCAGGTAGAGATCGGCGTCGTGCGGGGACGCCTCGACCGCGGCCTCGCACAGGTCGCGGGCCTCGGGGAGCCGGTCGGTGGCGAAGGCCAGGCACAGACCGTAGTAGGACATCGCCGCCACCGCCTGGGCAGAGCCTGAGGGACTCTGCAGGGCCATCGACGCCTCGAAGAACGCCAGGGCGGACAGGAAGTCGCCGCGGGCGATCGATTGCAGGCCTTTGTGGAAAGCCCTTTCGGCGCGGCGCGTGGACACGGAGAAACCCCCGTGGTCGGAATATAGGCGCGGGGGAGCGCCTTTCAAGGACGCCGGGCCGCCGGGCTTACGAGCTGCGATCGATGGAGTCGACCAAAGGCTCGTTGATCTCGACGTGCCCCTGGTCCTGGAGGCGCCGCAGCACGGAACGCATGAGCCGATCCCGGCGCTGCGACATCAGGTTGTCGCGGGTGGAATCGCGCTGCGACGCGAACTCGGCGGCGCCGTCGTCGCGCCTGGTGACCCGCAGCACGACGAAGCCCGCGCTGGTCGGGATCGGATCCCCGATCCTTCCGGGCGCGAGCGTCTCCACCTGGCGCCGGATCGCCGGATCGGACGGGACCCCCGGGATCGCGCCTCCTGCCGCGAGATCGTCCTGGTGGTGCACCTCGGTCTTGAAGCCTTTCGCGAGCGACTCGAGCGAGCCCGCGCCGCGCAGGCGATCGGCCACCAGCGACTTGCGCCGATCGGCCCGCCAGTCTTCCTCGACCTTCGACTTCACCTCGGCGAATGGGCGCGGCTCGTCCGGCAGGGTGCCCGTCACCTCGACGACGATCTGTCCTTCCGGCACCGGGAGCGCGTCGCTCACGGCGCCCTGCGGCAGCGACAGGATCCGCTGCGCCGCCGACTGCGACGCCGGGAGCTCGGCGAGCGTGTCGCCGGATCGCACCGGCCCGGTTTCCTTCGCCTGCAGGCCGGCCGCCTTCACCGCCGCGTCGAAGCCGTCCTTCTTCGCCTGCGCCGCGAAGGCCGCGGCGCGCTCGGTCGCCAGCGAGCGGGCCTTGTCCACCTGCATCTCCTGGCGGATCCGGTCGCGCACCTCCTCGAAGGGGGCGGTGCGTCCCTCGCGCGTGTCGGTGACCTTGATGATGTGCCAGCCGTAGGTGGTCTTGACGAGGCCGCTCGTCCCGCCGACCGGGAGCGCGAAGGCCGCGTCCTCGAACTCCTTCACCATCTGGCCGCGACCGAAGAAGTTGAGGTCACCGCCGTTCGAGGCCGTGCTGTCCTCGGAGTACTTCTTCGCCAGCGCCGCGAAGTCCCCGCCCGCCTTGACCTGCTTGAGGACGTCCTGAGCCTTCGCCTCGATCTTCGCGGCGTCGGCCGGCTTGGCGTCCGGCGCGACCTTGAACAGGATGTGCGAGGCGCGGCGCTGCTCCTTCGCCGACCAGCGCGTGGCGAGATCGCGATCGTAGGCCGCCTTCACCTCGGCGTCGCTGATGGCGGCGGAGGCGGCCGCCTGCTGTGGGTCGAACAGGACGTAACGTCCGGTGCGGCCTTCGCCCCGGCGGTACTGCGCTTCGTGCTCGCGGTAGAAGGCCTGCAGCGCGGCGTCGTCCGCCGCGCCCGTCACGGTCACGGCGTCGGGTGCGACCAGAACCCAGTCGAGCGAGGTCTTCGCCAGGCGGTGGCGGAGCTCATCGTCCACCTCGGCGTCGGAGACCGTCACGCCCGTGGTCGCCAGGCTGATGTATTTCTGGCGCAGCAGGTCGCGGCGCACCTGCTCCTCGTAGTCGTGCATGCTGATGCCGGAGGCCTGGAACAGCGCGCGGTAGCGCTCGACCCCGATGAAGCGGCCGTTCTCCTGCAGGCTCGGGTTGCTGGTGAGCGAGTCGGCCAGCTCCTGGGGGCTCACCTGCAGCCCCTCGGCCCTGGCCGCCTGCACGATCAGCTCCTCCTGGATCATCTGGCCGATCGCCTGGCGCCCGACGCGGATGAAGGCCCGCTGCTGCGCGTACTGGTCTCCGAACATCTGCTGGAAGTTGCTGTCCATGCGGCGGGCGGCATTGCGGAAGGCGTTCCCCTCGATGACCGTGCCGTTGACGTTCGCCGCCCAGTCGTCGGCGGCGCGGGCGCTCGTCCCGCCGACGCCTCCGGTCCAGGTCGCGAAGCCCCAGACGATGAACATGAACACGACCACGACCAGGAGCCACTTGAGGTAGCCCGACCATTTCCGCATCTGCTGCAACATGCGCGCCTTCCTCTTTTCTCGGGGACCGGACGCGGGAGGCGCCCGGAGCCCGCAAGTCTAACGGCCGGGCCGGGGCCCGAGCAAGAGGTTTGCGAGCTCGATGAAGGTTCCGGAAAGGGGGAAGGACGGGGCCGGGCGGGGGCGTCCGCTTGCATCACCCCATGGGCTCCCTATATTGCCCTTCGGCCTCCGTCCGGGCGGGCCGATTTGTGCCTTCCGGCGGCCTCGCGGCCGCCTGTGACCCGGGCGTGGCCACAGAAGGAGCGGAAAAGACCGTGGCGCCGCAGAGGGAACCAGTCCGGGGCCGGGGGGGCCGGGAGGCCCAGCCCCAGGTCCTGCTCGACTGGGCGACGATTTCGTACCGCAGCATCATGCGGGGCGTCGTTCTCCTGGTGATCGTGGCGGCCGCCGGCGGCGCCTGGCTGTATTTCCGCTCCACCCTGCACGGCAGCCCCGAAGAGCTGGCCCTCGTGGACATCGGGCGGGCGGAGCGCCTGTACAGCGAAGCCCAGGCTGCCGCCGGCACCGACGGCGACCGCCTCGCGGCCGTCGGCCGGGTCAACCGGCTGCTCAACGACGCCCGCCTCGCCTACGACCGGCGCAACTACCCGGAGGCGCGCGCCGCCGCGCAGCAGTCCCAGACCTTCGCGGAGAAGATCCTGGAGGGCCAGCAGGGCGAGTCGTTCGCCGCCCGGATCTTCAAGTTCGAGGGGGACGTGAAGGTGAAGCGGGCCCGCGAGTTCGTCTGGGCCTCGCTCTCGGGAAACACGGCGCTGCGCGTCGGCGACCAGATCAAGACCGCCGGCTCCGGCTCGGCGCAGATCATCTACTTCGACGGCACCATCACGACGATCAAGCCGGGATCGCTCCTGGAGATCCGCGAGCTGTTCGAGGATCCGTCCACCCGCGTCCGCAAGGTCGAGGAGAAGGTCAACTGGGGCGGCATCTCGGCGACCACCGCCGAGGCCAACGTCCAGGGATCGGTGCACTCGGTCCTCACCGAC
Source organism: Candidatus Polarisedimenticolia bacterium (assembly GCA_036005805.1). Taxonomy (GTDB): domain Bacteria; phylum Acidobacteriota; class Polarisedimenticolia; order Gp22-AA2; family Gp22-AA2; genus DASRAU01. The sequence goes on from DASYQE010000014.1 coordinate 24,989, forward strand.
TCGACCACCACGCGCGCCACCAGCCGGGCCTCGTTCGACGTGTCGTTCGACGCCGACCGCAAGAGCGCCTCGACCGAGGTGCACAGCGGCGCCACCGAGCTGGAAGCGGCCGGGACCACCCACACGCTGAATCCCCTCGACCGCATGGACGTGCAGGGCGAAAAGATCGTCGCCCGCACCACCCTGCCGGCTGCGCCGTCGCTTCTCGATCCGACCGACAGTCGCGTCTTCGTCGCCGGCAACGGATCGCCGGAGGTGTCGCTGCGGTGGTCCTCCGTGGCGGAAGCGGGGCACTACCGCCTGCAGCTGGCGCGCACGGCGCTCTTCTCCAGCCTGCTGCTCGACAAGCCGGATGTGCGCTCGACGACGGTGCGGCTCCCGGGGATGGGGGAGGGGATCTACTACTGGCGCGTCGCGGCCACGAGTGCGCAGGGAATCGAGAGCGGCTTCTCGGAGATCCGCCGCTTCAAGGTGGACGCCGGGCGCGAGCGCGCCGCCGACGATCGCACCCCGCCGCCGCTGCAGATCGCCGAGTTCCTGCCGAGCGGGCACCTGCTCATCATCAACGGTCGCACGGAGCCCGGCTCGACCCTGTCGGTCGAGGGGCAGGCGATCGACGTCTACGACGACGGCACGTTCACGGCCGTCATCCGGATGAAGCATGAAGGAAAGAACGACGTCGCCATCGTCGCCCAGGACGCGGCCGGCAACGAGACGCGCCTCCGCAAGAGCGTCTTCGTCGAGTCGTACTAGCGACGCCCGACGCCTCGCGGCGCTGCGGCGCATCGTCCGGGTGACGGCGACCGAGACGGACCCGCGCCGCATGACGGCGCGCGCGCTCGGCGCGCTGGCGCCGCTCGTCCGTCTCGACGGCTGGGCGCTGTACCTCGCCCCCGCCGGCGGCGGCCCGCCGGGCCCGCGGCCCGCCTGGAGCCAGCGGCCTTCGCTGTTCCGGGACCTCGCGCCGACGGCCGCCGGACGGATCCCCGGATGCACGACGATTCCGCTGCACTGCCGCGGGCGGCTCGTCGGCGTGCTGGCGCTGCGGGCGCGCGGCGGCGCCGCGCGCCTGGCGCCGCCGCGGGAGCGGATGGTGCAGGGTCTCCTGGAGCCTCTGGCCGTGGCGATCGACGCGGCGCTGCTGCTGAAAAAATCCCAGGAGCTGTCGGTCACCGACGACCTGACGCACCTGTACAACGTCCGCTACCAGAACGCCGCGCTGCGCCGCGAGGTGTCGCGCTCGCGCCGCTACCGCGTGCCGGTGTCGCTCATCTTCCTCGACCTCGACGGCTTCAAGTCGGTCAACGATCAGCACGGCCACTTGTGGGGGAGCCGCACGCTCATCGAGGTCGGGGCGGTGATCCGCAGCGTGGTGCGCGAGATCGACGTCGTGTCGCGCTTCGGCGGCGACGAGTTCACCGTCATCCTGCCGCAGACGGACGCGCGCGGGGCGAGGGTGATCGCCGAGCGGCTGCGCCAGCGCATCGCCGCCACGGTGTTCCTGCGGGCGCACGGGCTGGAGGTGAAGCTGACCGCCAGCTTCGGCATCGCCACCTACCCGGACCACGGCCGGACCGAGGAGGACCTGGTGAACCGGGCCGACCAGGCGATGTACGCCGCCAAGGAGGCCGGCAAGAACCGGGTCCAGTCGGCCCGAAACGTGCCGATCCCCGCCATTGCCTAGAGGGACAACGGGTTCCGGCGAGGTGTTGGGAACGGGTCAATGATTTGACTTTGAAGGGACGGGAACCCTATATTGACGCCCGCGGTGGGGATCGCGTAAGTCATTGGAACGCGGTGCCTTGCGCGTTGCCGAGGGAGGAGGAGCCGGTGGGGGCGACGATGGCTTGGAGTCCACGGTCGATGTTGAGCCTGTTTTCGAATGACCTCGCGATCGACCTGGGGACCGCGACGACGCTGGTGTACGCCAAGGGCAAGGGGATCGTGCTGTGCGAGCCGTCGATCATCGCGGTCAACCAGCGCACCGGCAAGGTCGAGGCGGTCGGCCGTGAGGCCAAGGAGATGCTCGGCCGCACGCCGGCCAACATCATCGCCATCCGGCCGATGAAGGACGGCGTCATCGCCGACTTCGAGCACACCGAGAAGATGCTCGACTACTTCATCAAGAAGGCGCACAACCGATCGCTCGGCGTGCGTCCGCGCATCGTCATCTGCGTCCCGTCCGACATCACCCAGGTGGAGAAGCGCGCGGTGAAGGACTCCGCCTACCGCGCCAAGGCGTCGGAGGTGTTCCTGGTCGAGGAGGCGATGGCGGCGGCGATCGGCGCCGGGCTGCCGGTGACCGAGCCGACCGGCAACATGATCGTGGACATCGGCGGCGGCACCACCGACGTCGCGGTGATCTCGATGGCCGGGATCGTCTACTCGCGCTCGGTGCGCATCGCTGGCAACCGCATGGACGAGGACATCATCCAGTACATCAAGCGCAAGTACAACCTGCTCGTCGGCGAGCGCACCGCGGAGGAGATCAAGATCAACGTCGGCTCCGCCTTCCCGCTCGACGAGGAGCTGACGATGGAGATCAAGGGACGCGATCTCGTCGAGGGGATCCCGAAGACCCTGGTGATCTCCGACGAGGAGATCCGCGAGGCGCTCTCCGAGACGGTCTCCAACATCATCGAGGCGGTACGCGTCGCGCTGGAGCAGACGCCCCCGGAGCTGTCGGCCGACATCGTCGACAAGGGGATCGTCCTCACCGGCGGCGGATCGCAGCTGAAGAACCTGGACAAGCGGCTGCGCGAGGAGACCGGGCTGCCCGTGTCCATGGCCGATGACCCGCAGTCCTCGGTGGTCCTCGGCACCGGCAAGATGCTCGACGACTTCAACCTGCTGCGCAAGATCGCGATCGACTAGGAGACCATCGGCCGGCAGCCGGCGCCGTCCCCCTCCCGGCGGGCGCGAGCTCCCGGCCGGGATGAGCCGATGCCCCGGGTCGTCTCGCACCGCAAGCCGTCACTCCTGCTCTTCCTGCTGCTGTCGCTGCACCTGATCCTCATGGCCTCATCGGTGCGCGGCGTGCGGGGCGGGTCGCTGCTCGAGGACACCCTCCTCACGCTGTTCTCGCCCTTCCTGCGCGGCGCGTCCGGCGTGTCCTCGGGCTTCGCCTCGACGTGGCACCGCTACGTCGGGCTGCGCGGCATCGAGGAGGAGAACCGCCGCCTGCGGGCCCGCGTCGGCACGCTGACGCTCGAGGCGCGCGAGGCGGAAGAGGCCCGCCGCGAGGCGGATCGCCTGCGCACCCTCCTCGACCTGAAGGACACCGCGCACCCCGCCTCGATCGCGGCCCGGGTGATCGCGCGCGGCGGCGCCGGCTCGGCCCGCACCATCCTCGTCGATCGCGGCTCGAACGCCGGCGTCGCCCCCCAGCAGGCGGTGATCACGCCGCGCGGCGCCGTCGGGCGCGTGGTGGAGGCGGCCCCGGGCGTGGCCAAGATCCTGAGCCTCGTCGATCCGAACTCGGGCGTGGCGGCGCTCGTGCAGAGGACGCGCGTCCAGGGCGTGCTCGTGGGGGAGGGGGAGACCACCTGCCGTCTCGAGTTCGTCTCCGACGAAGCGCCGGTCGAGGTGGGGGACGTGGTCGTGACCTCGGGTCTCGACGGCATCTTCCCGAAGGGGATCCTGCTCGGGGTGATCTCGGAGGTGGGGGAGGCGCAGGGGCTGACGCGCTACGTGCAGGTGCGGCCCGAGGTCGATCCCCACCGCCTCGAGGAGGTGCTGGTCCTGCGGGCCGCCGCGGCGGGAACCGAGGCGCCTCCCCCGGCGAACGCGGCGGGGGATCCGCCGTGACGCTCTGGAAGGCGCTTCTCGGTCTCGGGGGCGTGGCGCTCGTGCAGATGCTCCTCGGGCAGCACGCCCCGTCGGTGGCGGAGCGCTGCGACCTGTTCGCCGTCTATACCGTGTACATCGCCCTGACCCGGCCGCCGCGGACCGCGGTGGTGCTGGGCAGCGTCTCGGGGCTCCTGCAGGACGCGCTGACCGGGGTGGTGCTGGGGCTCAACGGGTTCAAGAAGACGCTGCTCGCCTATCTCACCGGGGCGCTGGGCTCGCTGTTCATGTTCAACCAGCCGGTGCCGCGCTTCGGCATCCTGTTCGCCGCCGCCTTCTTCGATCCGGTCGCCTCGCTCCTGCTGTCGCTGGCGATGGGTCAGCAGCATTCCTTCCCCGGCTTCGGGGACCTCGCCCTGCGGGGCCTGGCGAACGGCATCATCGGGCTCGTGACGTTCTGGGTCGCCGCCCGAGTGCCGTAGAATCGACTATGCGACCCCTCCGGGACCCGCGGGACTACCAGGAAGAGCGCCGCCTCGGCGCCCGCGTCACCGTCATCCAGGTGCTCTTCGGCGCCGTCCTGGCGGTGTACCTCATGACCTTCTGGTACCTGCAGGTCGTGCGGGCCGACTACTACCGGCGCCTGTCCGACAGCAACCACCTGCGCCGGGTGACCATCGCCGCGGAGCGCGGCCTCATCACCGACGTCGAGGAGCGACCCCTCGTCGGCAACCGCATCGCCTTCAACATCCGGCTGGACCGCGAGAAGACCGAGAACCTCGACGCGCTCCTGCCCCGGCTCGCCACCGTCCTGAACGTCTCGGAGTCCACCCTGCGCGATCGCCTGGCGCGCGCCCGAACCCGCCCGCGCTTCGAGCCGGTCGTCCTCAAGGAGGACGTCGACCTCAAGGAGGTCGCCTGGATCGAGGCGCGGCGCCTCGAGCTGCCGATGCTCTCGGTCGAGATCGAATCGCGGCGCGAATACCCGCACGGCGACCTGGCGGCGCACGTCCTCGGCTACGTCGGCGAGGCGACCGAGGAGCAGGTGAAGAGCGACCCCGAGGACCTGTTCGACCTCGGCGACATCGTCGGCAAGGCCGGGCTCGAGCGCGAGTACGAGACGAGCCTGCACGGCGTCAAGGGATGGAAGGAGGTCGTGGTCAACAGCCACGGCCGCGAGATGCAGGAGGTCGGCGAAGGGCGGCCGCCCTCGCCGGGCCACGCGCTGCGCCTGACCATCGACCTCGATCTGCAGCGGACGCTCGAGGAGGCCTACGGCGAGGAGCTCGGCTCGGCCGTCTTCCTCGACGCGAAGACCGGCGCGGTGCTGGCGATGATCTCGCGCCCGGCGTTCGATCCCAACGTCTTCGCGCACCGCTTCTCGCAGGACGTGTGGCAGTCGCTGGTGCGCGATCCGCGCCACCCGCTGCAGGACCGGGTCTCCCTCTCGAAGTTCGCCCCCGGGTCGGTCTTCAAGGTGGTCATGACCATCGCCGCGCTCGAGGAGGGGGTCGCAAAGCCCGATCGGCTCGACCACTGCACCGGGTCGTGGCGCTTCGGCGAGCGCGTCTTCCAGTGCTGGGGCATCCGCAAGGGCGGGCATGGCTGGGTGGACATGCGCCAGGCCCTCATCGAGTCGTGCAACGTCTACTTCTACCGGCTCGGCAACGAGATGGGGATCGAGAAGATCGCCAAGTGGGCGCACCTGCTCGGCTTCGGGCAGGCGACCGGCATCGACCTGCCGCACGAGGAATCGGGCACGGTTCCCGATCCCGAGTGGAAGGCGAAGGCGGTGCCGCGCGATCCGACCTGGCACCCGGGGGAGACGATCTCGGTGGCGATCGGCCAGGGGGCGCTCGAGGTGACGCCGCTGCAGATGGCGGTGTTCGCCGCGACGGTCGGCAGCGGCGGCACCGTCCTGAAGCCCCACCTGGTGCAGGCGCGCGAAGCGCGCGAAGGGGTGGAGCAGGGGAACGGGAACGACGCGGTCCTGCGCCACGTGCCGCTCCACCCTGAAACCCTCAAGGTCGTGAAAGAGGCGATGTGGGGCGTCGTGAACGAGGCGGGCGGGACCGGCGCCAAGGCGCGCCTCGAGGCGTACGACGTCTGCGGCAAGACCGGCACCGCCCAGGTCTTCAAGATCTCGCGCGACATCGACGCCGACAAGCTGCCGAAGGACAAGCGCGACCACGCCTGGTTCGTCGGCTTCGCCCCCAAGGACGATCCGCAGATCGCCTTCGCGGTCTTCGTGCAGAACGGCGGCCACGGCGGCACCGTGTCGGCGCCGATCGCCCGCGCCGTGCTGGAGCGCTTCTTCGCGCAGCGCGAGGGGCTCAAGGGAGGGCTGAGTGTCGCAAGCGCGGCGCCACCTCGGTAGCTTCGACGGGATCCTCTTCCTGTCGGCGCTCGCCCTGCAGCTCATCGGGCTCGTGGTGATCTACTCGTCCACCGTCGGGACGCCGTCGGCCGGCGCCTTCCAGCGCCAGGCGATGTGGATGGCGCTGGGCATGACGGGGCTCCTCATCGTCCTCGTCATCGACTACCACACGCTCGCCGAGTTCTCCGTCATCTTCTACGCCGTCTGCTGCGTGCTCCTGCTGCTGACCGTCGTCTTCGGGCGCGTCGTGAACGCCAGCAAGTCGTGGCTCGGCGTGGGAGGCGTGCAGTTCCAGCCGAGCGAGCTGGCGAAGGTGGCGACCATCCTCATGGTGGCCGCCTACCTGGGGCGCGATCAGGTGCGCGGGCTCGGGTTCGTGCGCTTCGCGGCGGTTTCGGGGATCGTCGGCCTGCCGGTTCTGCTCATCATGCAGCAGCCCGACCTGGGCACCGCGGCGACGTTCATGCCGCTGCTCGCCGGCGCGGCGTTCCTGGCGGGGCTGCGCATCCGGACGATCGTCATCCTGACGCTGATCGTGGCGCTGGCGCTGCCCCTGGTCTGGGGCCACCTCAAGCCGTACCAGAAGGAGCGCGTCAAGATCTTCCTCGAGCCGACGCGCGATCCCAAGGGGGCCGGCTACCAGCTGATCCAGTCCCTCATCGCGGTCGGATCGGGCGGCGTGACCGGGAAGGGGTTCCTGTCGGGCACCCAGGGATCGCTGCAGTTCCTCCCGGAGCAGCACACCGATTTCGTCCTCGCGGTCGTGGCGGAGGAGCGCGGCTTCCTGGGCTCGGCCCTCGTCCTCGCGCTCTACTTCGTCGTCCTCACCCGCTGCGTCGCCACGGCGCGCGGCGCGCGCGACCGCCTCGGCGCTTTCATCGCCATGGGGGTGGCGTGCGTCTACGGAGGCCAGGCGTTGATCAACATCGGCGTCGTGCTGGGCGTGCTGCCGACGACCGGCGTCCCGTTGCCGCTCCTGAGCTACGGCGGATCGTGTCTCGTCAGCACGCTCCTGGGACTCGGGCTCGTGCTCAACGTGCACATGCGCCGGCTGGTCAACTGAGGGCGTGGCGCACGAGCGCCGCGCCGGTCCGGCCGTCGCGGCCGTCGCGCCCGGAGGGGCCCCTTTGAAATCGGCCCTGGTGATCGACAGCCTGCCCGGCGAGCGGCGCGTCGCGCTCGTCGAGGACGACCAGCTCGTCGAGCTCCAGGTGGAGCGCGCCGGCGCCCGCGCGATCGCCGGCAACATCTACCTCGGCCGCGTGCGCAACATCCTGCCCGGCATGCAGGCGGCCTTCGTCGATCTGGGGCTCGAGCGCGACGCCTTCCTGCACGTGGACGATGCCCCGGGGCCGGCGCGCCTGCGCCCGGAGTGGGAAGGGGATCCCTCCGAGGACAGCCGGCCGCGCGTCGCCCCGCCGCGCATCGAGGAGCGGGTCCGCGAAGGGGAGGATCTCCTCCTCCAGGTCCTCAAGGATCCGCTCGGCCGCAAGGGGGCCCGGGTCACGGCGCACCTGTCGATCCCGGGACGGCTCCTGGTCCTCCTGCCCGGGGTGGATCACGTCGGCGTGTCGCGCCGCCTGCCGGAGGAGGAGCGTCCGCTGCTGCGCGAGCAACTGGCGGAGCTCGCGCGCCGTCTCGCCCCTCCGGGCGGGCTCATCCTGCGCACCGCGGGCGCCGGCGCCGAAACCCCCGCGCTCGAGGAGGAGGTGCGGGCCCTCGTGGCCGCCTGGGAGGCGACGCGTGCGCGGCGCGCCGAAGCGCGGGCGCCGGCCCTCCTGTCCGAGGAGGCGGGCGTGGTCGAGCGGGCGCTGCGCGAGCACGTGCGCGCCGGGATCGAAGAGATCGTCGTGGACTCCGACGAGATCCTCGCCGAGGTGCGCGACACGCTCGCCCGGCTGGGGAACGGGACGCCCGCGCCGCGCGTCGTGCGGCACGAGGGATCCGAGCCGCTGTTCGACGCGCGCCGCCTGACGGCGCAGATCGACCGGGCGCTCAAGGCGCGGGTCTGGCTCCCCTCGGGCGGGCACATCGCCATTCATCCGACCGAGGCGCTGGTGGCGATCGACGTCAACACCGGGAAGTTCGTCGGCCGCGGCGATCTCGAGGAGACGCTCCTGCGCACCAATCTCGAGGCGGTCCGTGAGATCGCCCGCCAGGTGCGCCTGCGGGATCTCGGCGGGCTCATCGTCGTTGATTTCATCGACATGCAGCGCTCCGAGAGCCGCGCGGAGGTGGCGCGGGAGCTGGAGGAGCGGCTGGGCCGCGACCGGGCCCGCCTCCGCATGCTGCCGATGAGCGAGTTCGGGCTCGTGGAGATCACCCGGCAACGGAGCCGGCCCAGCCTCGATCGGCAGCTCCTGCGCTCCTGCCCCGCGTGCGACGGCGCCGGACGCGTCCGCTCGGTGCTGACGCTGCAGCACGAGGTCGTCCGCCAGGCGCGCCGTCTCGGAGCGGCGTCCGGGCAGGGCACCGTCGTGGCACGCCTGGCTCCCGAGGCCGCCGAGGGCCTGCGGCCGCGCAGCGGCGAGATCGCGCGCGCCGTCGGGATTCCGCCCGATCGGCTGCGCATCGAGATCGACCCTTCTCTGGGGCCGGATGAGGTGCTCGTCCTCGAAGGTTTGAGTCGGGAAGCCTGAGTCGGGGAAACCCGGATCAGGACGCGGGGACGGGATCGACCGCGTCGAAGGCGAGACGGAAAGCGCTGCCGCGGCCGGCGGCGCTCTCGACGTCGATGCGCCCGCCATGCTCTTCGACGATGGCGCGCGCCAGGGCCAGGCCGAGGCCGGTGCCGTGTTCCTTGCCGTGGGTGAAGAACGGCTCGAACAGGCGCGCCCGCACCTCCTCGCTCATGCCGCAGCCCGTGTCGGCAATGCGCAGCCAGGCCTGCTCCCCGGTCCGGCCGCAGGCGACGGCGAGGGTGCCGCCCTCGGGCATCGCCTCGAGCGCATTGGCCACGAGGTTGTGGACGACGCGCGCCAGCCGCGGCGCGTCGAGCGCCGCGGCGGCGCCGGGATCGAGCGACGCGTCGAGCTGCACGCCCGACGCCGCGAGGCGCGCGCGCAGCGGCGCGAGCAGGCGCTCGAGGAACGATCCCAGCGAAACCGGAACGCGCCGCAGCGGCGGCGCCCCGCCGGCGAAGCGCAGCAGGTCGGAGGCGAGGTCGGCGAGCCGGTCGGCCTCGTCCATGATCGACGCGAGATGGCGGCGCGTCCCGTCGTCCCCGGCGGTGCGGCTGTGCAGGAGCTCCGCGAGCGCGCGGATGGCGGCGAGCGGGCTGCGCAGGTCGTGCACCAGGGCGCGGGCGGTGCGCCCGAGCGCGAGCGTCCGCTCGGCGCGCAGGCGCTCCTCCACCAGGCGGGTGTTCTGGATGGCGATGGCGGCGAGACCGGCCAGCGCCTCGAGGAGGTCCAGGTCGGGCGCTTCGTGCGGCAGGGGACGCCGGCTGTCGAGGTAGATGACGCCGATCACCTCGGATTGGGCCAGGAGCGGCACGCACAGGATCGCCATCAGTCGCAGGCGCACGATGCTCGTGGTCAATCCGGCGCCGCCGGGGCCGGCCAGATGGTCGCGGTGCACCGGGCGCCCGGTGCGCGCCACCTCCTCGGCGACCGACAGGCTCACCTCCACGGGCGCCGCGTCCGGGCCGGCGGGCCAGGCGACGAGCTTCCCCTCCGCCGACTTCAGGAACAGGAAGCCGCGCTGGGCGCCGGAGAACCGCACCGCGCCGTCCACCACGCGCGAGAGCACCTCGTCCAGCCGCAGCGACGAGGTGATCGAGCGGGCGATCCGCATCAGCTCGACGAGGCGTTCGTCGCCTCCCGGGACGGGCGCGGAACGCGGGACGGCAGGGGATGGGGGCGCGCTCAACCGGCGATCTCCATGTCGGTCGAAATCTAGGTCGGTCCGCCGCGCCGCGCAAAGCGGCGGCGCCGTCAGACGGCTGACACGGAGCGGCGGCGCGGGACGGCGTTGCGGTCGCGGCGGCGGCGTCGGGCGGCGCGCTCCCGCGCCCGCTCACCGGCGGTGCGGGTGGCCAGGCGCGGAACGTGCGCCGGCCGTCCCCGCTCGTCGAGCGAGACCATGAGGACGTAGGCGCTGCAGCACGGCGCGATGTCCCCGGTCAGCGGGTCCTCGGAGGTGACGTCCACCCCCACCTCGAGCGAGGTGTCGAAGGCGGCGTTGACCGCGGCCGAAAGGCGCAGGATCTGCCCCAGCCGCACCGGGTTCCGGAAGGCCATCGAGTCGACCCGCGCGGTGACGACGCGCGTCCGGCAGTGGCGCATCGCGGCGATCGCCGCCGCCTTGTCGATGAGCGCCATGACCCGCCCACCATAGACGCGGCCGAGCGGGTTGGTGTCCTCGGGCATGACGATCTCGGTCATCTCGACCCGCGAGGCGCGGACGGGGCGGGAACGTTCGGTCATCGGGGTTCTCTCTCCGGTGCCGGCGTTGCGGCGCCGGGCGCGGAGTATCCCACACGCTTGACAGCCGGCGCGGCGGGACGGTACAGTGCCCCTGCTTATTGAGACTGAGTCGCAATTGCAACAAGGAGGCGACGGTGCGGTCAGGGCGCGGGGTGCTCCGAACGACGGCGAGGTGCGGCGCGATCGCGGGCGTCTGCATCGCGGCGGCGGCCGGCTGCGCCGTGACGGAACCGGAGGCGGCGGCGACGGTCGCGCGGGCCCGCTTCCTGATGGGGACGCGCCTCGAGATCGAGGCGGCGGGACCCACCGCCGCGCAGGCGATCGAGCAGGCCTTCGCCGAGGTGGAGCGGCTCGATGCGATCCTGAGCAATTGGCGCGGCGACAGCGAGGTGTCGCGGCTCAACGCCGCGGCGGCCGATGCGGCGTTTCGCTGCTCGCCCGATCTCTTCGCGGCCGCGACCACGGCCCTCCACTGGGCCGAGCGTACCGGCGGCGCCTTCGACCCCACCGTCGAGCCGCTGGTGCGCCGTCTCGGTCTGCGGGGCGGGGAAGGGCGTCTTCCCGGGATCGCGCCGGAGCCTGAGCCGGATCCGGCCGCGCCTCTGCCCATCGGCTGGCGGCTGGTGCAGGTCGAGGCGGCCTCGCGCAGCCTGCGTTATCGGGCGCGGGGCATGGGCCTCGACTTCGGCGGCATCGGCAAGGGGATCGCCCTCGACGCGGCCGCCGCCGTGCTGAGGCGCCACGGCACCACGTCGGCGCGGCTGGATTTCGGCGGCCAGACGCTCGTCTTCGGCGCCGGCCCCGATGAGGGGGGATGGCGTCTGGGGCTCTCCGATCCGGACGAGCGCGACCAGGTGGTCGGATCGATCGTCCTGCGGAGCGGCTCGCTCGCCGCCTCCGGCAATGCCGAGCGATCGAAGACGGATGCGCAGGGCAGGACCGTCTCCCACCTGCTCGACCCCGCCACGGGCCGGCCTGCCCGGTACCAGGGGAGCGTGACGGTCATCGCCCCGGACGCGACCTCGGCGGACGCCCTGTCGACCGCCCTGTTCGTGATGGGGCCGGAACGCGGGCTCGCCTGGGCCGCAGCGAACGGCCTCGACGTGCTCTACCTGAGTCGCGAGCACGACGGCACGCTGCGCCGGAGCGGACGGGGAAGTTTCCTCGCATCGAATCCAGGTTGTTCTCCAGACACCACGCGTCCGCCGGCAGCGTCCGGCGGACGTCCCTGAAAGGAGTCCGCCGCATGGTCTCGAAGTCGCTCCGCATCGCCCCCGCGTTCCCGGCGCGCCGTTCCGGCGTCGCGACGCTCCTGCTCACCGCGGTCCTCTTCCTGGCCACGGGGGTGTCCGCCCGCGCCGCGGGGAGGGACGACGCCGCGGCCGCTCCCGAGGCGGCGGCCGGGTCCGGGTCGGCCACCGGCGACGTGGAGAAACGGCTCGAGGCGCTGGAGCGGGAGATCGCCGCGCTGAAGGCGGATCTGGCGCGCGGCGGCGGGGCGGGGTCCGCGGATCTGGAGCGCCGCATCGACGCCCTCTCGAAGGAGATCGAGCGCATGCGGCTCGGTGAGGCGGCGTCACCGGAGGCGGGGGAGTCGGCCTTCGGTTTCGGGCCGGCGGCGTCCAAGGTGTATCGCGCCCGCCGGGGGGTCTCGATCGGCGGCTACGGCGAGATGCTCTACACGAACCCGGACGACACGGCGGACGACGGCAGCGCCTCGGGCGAAGTCGCGACGGCCGACCTGCTGCGCGCCGTCCTCTACTTCGGCTACAAGTGGAACGATCACCTGCTGTTCAACTCGGAAATCGAGTTCGAGCACGCGGTCGCGGCGGCGGACACCGGGGGCGAGGTCGCGGTCGAGTTCGCCTACGTCGACTACCGCAGGAGCGACAGGTTCGGGGCCCGCGGCGGATTGCTCCTGATCCCGGTCGGCTTCCTCAACGAGCTGCACGAGCCGCCGATCTTCTTCGGCTCGACCCGGCCCGAGGTGGAGCAGGCCATCATTCCGTCGACCTGGCGCGAGCTGGGCGGCGGCATCTACGGCAGCGCCGGCCCGATCGCCTGGAAGGCATATCTCGTGACCAGCCTCAACGCGGCCGGCTTCACCGCCGACGAGGGGATCCGCGAAGGCCGCCAGGAAGGGTCCGAGGTGGTCGCCGAGGACCTGGCCGTGACCGCGCGCGTGGACTGGACCGTGCGTCCGGGCCTGCTTCTCGGGGCGGCCGGGTTCACCGGGCAGACGGCGCAGGACAACGCCGGCGTCGACGGGGCGCGGGTGTTGCAGTACGAGGCGCACGCCGAGTGGCGCTGGAAGGCCTTCCAGGTGCGGGGGCTCTATGCCCGCACCCGCCTCGACGACGCCGCCGAAGTCGGAGTGCTCACCAGCGAGGCCGTCGGATCGCAGATGAACGGCTACTATGGCGAGGTGGCTTACAACGTCCTGTCGCTGAAGAAGGGGTCGAAGCAGGAGCTTTTCCCCTTCGTGCGTTACGAGTCGCTCGACACGCAGGCCGAGGTCCCGGCCGGAACTTTGGCCGACCCGGCGAACGATCGCACCGTGCACACGGTCGGGATCCACTACCGTCCGATCCCGAATCTCGCGCTCAAGGCGGACTGGCAGGGCTTCTCCAACAACGCCGGCACCGGCGTCGACCGCATCAACCTCGCCCTCGGGTGGCTCTTCTGAGGACGACGCGCGCCTCCGGCTTCGTTCTCGCCGCGGTGCTGCTCCTGGCGGGAACGGCGGAGGCGCGCGTCCTCCTGACCCAGGACGAGGCGCTCAAGCTCGCCTTCCCGGCGCCGCAGGCGGTCGAGCGCAAGACGCTCTACCTCGACGAGGCGCAGGCGGCGCGCGCCGCGCACGAAGCGGGAGTGCCGGTGGAGGTCCGCGTCGTCCCGTACTACGTCGGCTCGCAGGAGGGGCACGTCACCGGGTACGCCTACTTCGACACGCACCTGGTGCGCACCCTCCCGGAGACGATCCTCGTACGGCTGCGCCCGGACGGGGCGATCGCGACCATCGACATCGTGGCGTTCGACGAGCCGGACGAATACCGCACCACGCCGCGCTGGCTGCAGCAGTTCCAGGGGCAGGGGGGGCCGGAGTCGGGGGACCTGGGGACGAAGATCCGCTCCCTGAGCGGCGCGACCTTGTCGGCGCGCGCCGTCACCGAGGCGGCGAAGCGGATCGTGACGCTGCACCGCCTCTTCGTCGCTCCTGCGGGCGGGGCGCCGAAGACCCGATGACCCGTCTCGAACGGTGGCTGCTCGACCTGTCGATCGGGCTCTCCGCCACAACCGGCGCGGTCTACTACGTCATGAAGGAATGGATGCGGCCGAGCGATCCCTACTCGGTCCTCGGGCACCCCTGGCAGCCGCACGTCCTGTCGGCGCACGTGCTCGTCGGTCCGCTGGTGGTCTTCGCGCTCGGCCTCATCGCGCGCGAGCACATCGTCGATCGCATCGTCAGCGGCCGGCCCCAGACCGGGCGGGGCACCGGCCTGCTCATCACCTCGCTGGCGCTGCCGATGGTCCTGAGCGGCTACCTGCTCCAGGTGGTCACCGCCCCCGGCCCACGCCGCTTCGTGAGCCTCCTGCACCTGGTCTCGGGCCTGCTGTTCGCACTGCTGTTCGTGTCGCACCTCGTCGCCACGGCGGCGCGCCGGCGCGCGGCGGCCGCCCGCCGGGCGGTGGTCGCGGACCCCTTCTCCTCCTGACCCCAGGCGCGGAGCGGGGTCCGTGCCCCCCGCTCCGGCCGGCCCGGTTGATCCCCCCCCCGGCGTGTTCTAAAATCTCCGCCGCCCTTTCATCTCAGATGCGTCGCGCCCCAAACGGGCGCGGCCGGAGGTTTCCATGACGCGTTCCCGCCTCAACCGCTTCGCCGCTTCGGCGTGCCTCGTCCTGTCCGGGCTCCTCGCCGCCGCCCCCGCGTTCGCGGAAGGGATCACCAAGGTGCGCGGCAAGGTCACCGACCCGCAGGGCAAGCCGCTCGAGAAGGTGCCCATCTTCTTCGAGGCGACCGACATCAAGAAGACGGTCGGACCCGTGAAGACCAACGCCAAGGGCGAGTACCTCATCGCCACGCTCGACATCTCGGTCGCCCGCAA
>DASYQE010000015.1:0-2471 GCA_036005805.1 Candidatus Polarisedimenticolia bacterium
AGCACGCGCCCGGGGTTCTTCGCCATGACGACGATGCGGTCCGACATGAGGACCGCCTCCTCGATGTTGTGGGTGACGAGGAGGATCGCCTTCGTCGGGATCGACTTGTTGAGCCACAGCTCGAGCAGCTCGCCGCGCAACGCCTCGGCCGACAGGACATCGAGGGCCGAGAAGGGCTCATCGAGACACAACAGCTCCGGCTCGACCGCCATGGCACGGGCGAACCCGACCTTTTGACGCATCCCCCCCGACAGCTCGCGCGGGTAGGCCGACTCGAAGCCGTCGAGGCCGACGATGTCGATGAGATGCCGGGCGGTCTTGCGCCGCTCCTGGGGAGGAACGCCGCGCGCCTTGAGCGCCACTTCGACGTTTTCCTCCACGGTGAGCCAGGGATAGAGGGCGAAGGTCTGGAAGACGATGGTGGCGTGCGGGTTGACGTCGTTCACCGGGGCGCCGCGGTACAGCACCGTGCCGTGCGTGGCGCGGTTCAGCCCGGTGATCATGCGCAGCAGCGTGGACTTGCCGCAGCCGGAGGGGCCGAGCAGGCTGACGAAGTCCCCCTCGCGGATGGTGAGGGTGACCTCGTCCAGCGCTTTATAAGTCTGGCCGCCGCCCCCGTACTCCTTGGTGACGTTCCGGAGCACGAGCAGGTCGTGCGCCTCGCCGTTCACGTGATGATGCGTCGTCGCCATGGGGGCTCGCCTCAGTCCAGACGATATCGCACTTCGGCCAGGTGGTAGAGCCGTCTCCAGAAGAGGCGGTTGATCAGCACGACCGACAGGACGAGGGCGAGCGTCCCGGCGAGCAGGAGCGGGTAGTTCCCCTTGTCGGTCGCCGCCGCGATCACCGCCCCCACCCCCGGCGTCGTGAACACCTCGCCGCCGTAGGTGACGTGCTCGGCGACGATGCTGGCGTTCCAGGCTCCCCCGCTGGCGGTCACCGCCCCGGTGATGATGTACGGGAAGAGCGCCGGCAGGATGAGCACGCGCCAGCGATCCCAGGTCGAGACGCGCAGCAGGTCGGTCGTGTAGCGCAGGTCCACCGGGATGGCCGACGCCCCGGCGATGACGTTGAACAGCAGGTACCACTGGGTTCCCATCAGCATGAGGAGCACCGCCGCGATGTTGACGCCGCCCCTCACCTGGAGCAGCGCCACCACGATCATCGGGAAGATCGCCGTCGCCGGGATCGACGCGACGATCTGCACCAGCGGCTGCAGCACGGCGGCGACGTTGCGGCGGGTCCCGATGAGGACGCCGAGGGGGACGGTCCACAGGAGCGCGATGACGAGTGCGACCACCACGCGCGCGAAGGTCGCCAGGAGACCGAGGCCGAGCGCCGCCCAGTCGGCCGCCGGCAGGCTCCGGAGCATGACGACCGCCTTCCAGCCGCCGTACCCGGCGCCCAGGGCGAGCACGACGAGGACGACCAGGGCGGTGCGCGACAGCGGCGCTGTCGTTTCCCGCTCGATGGTGAAGGGCCGCCCGGCGGCGCGGCGGCGGAAGCGGGCGTCGAGGCGCTCCGCGAACGGATCCCAGTAGCGCTCGGTCAGGGTGCGGACGAGGTACGAGCGGGAGAGCACGTCGAGCACCCAGGAGGTCGGCCGGTCGTCCCCCTCGGTCATCTCCACCTTGAACTTGTCGGCCCAGGCGAGGAGCGGCCGCCAGACCAGCTGATCGAGCAGCGCGATGATGAGCACGAGCGTCAGGATCCCCACGAGCAGCGCCTGCTTGTCGCCGGAGGCGGCGGCCGTCTGGAGATACGATCCGAGCCCCGGCAGCCGGAAGTCGCGCGCCCCGACGTTGTAGATCTCCGCCGCCATCAGGAAGAACCACCCGCCGGCCCACGACATCATGCTGTTCCAGATGAGCCCCATGGCGGCGAAGGGCAGTTCCAGCGTCTTGAGCCGCAGCCACGGGTCGAAGCGGAACACCGACGCCGCCTCGCGCAGGTCGCCCGGCGTCGTGGTCATCGACTGGTAGAAGGAGAAGGTCATGTTCCACGCCTGCGACGTGAAGATGAGGACGATGGCCGCCATCTCCGAGGCGATCTTCACCGGCACGACGGCGCTCAGGCCGAGCAGGACGACGGGCAGGAACGAGAGGATCGGCACGCTCTGCAGCACGTCGAGGAGCGGCAGCAGGACCCTCTGCGCGCTCCGGTGCCTCGCCGCCGCGTAGCCATAGGCCAGGCTGAAGGTCAGCGACAGGAAATAAGCCACGGTCATGCGGCCGATCGACAGGAGCGCGTACCACGGCAGCGCCGCGGGGGACGTCGAGATCTGCGGTCCGGCGATCGATCGCGGCGCCGCGAACGCCAGCCGCACCACGGCGTAGAGCAGCGCCGCCAGCCCGAGCAGGATGAGGCTGTCCCCGGCCGTGAACGGCGGGCGCCGGGAGAGGATCGGGCCGAAGCGGAGACGCTTCATGGCGCGCGCCTGCTCCGCAGCACGGCGACGTTGCCGGCGACGC
>DASYQE010000016.1:0-10790 GCA_036005805.1 Candidatus Polarisedimenticolia bacterium
TCGACCAGGCGGTCGAGCGATCGGTGCACGGCGTCGAGGGTGCCGCGCGGCTGGTTGGCGAAGATCGCGAACGCGAGCATGTGGCCGTCGCGGTTGGAGGCGTAGCCGGCCAGCGAGATGGCGCCGGCGACGCGGCCGGTCTTGGCGCGCACGCGGCGGCGCCCTTCCTCGGAGGCGAACCGGTCCGCGAGGGTCCCGTCGGCGCCGCCGATGGGCAGGGACGACACCAGCTCGGGTCCCACCTCGAAATCCGCGCTGGCCCGCGCCAGGATCTCCGCCATCATCATGGCGGGCATCCGATCGTTGTCGGACAGCCCCGAACCGTCCACGATGCGCATGTCGGCGGGATCGAGCCCCAGGCCCGCGAGGTAGGCGCGCACCATCTCGAGCCCGCCCTCGGTCGTCCCGGGGGTCTGCACGAACTGGGCGCCGAGCGTCTTCAAGAGCATCTCGGCCATGAAGTTGTTGCTGTTCTTGTTCATGTCGCGGACGAGCGACCCCAGGGGCTTCGAGTCGTGCGTGTAGAGCAGGCGGGCGCCGGCCGGCACGGTGCCGATTTCGAGCTTGCCCGCGACCTCGATGCCCAGGCCGCGGGCGATCTCCTTGAACGCCGTCAGGGACCACAGCGCCGGTTCTTCGACCGAGCGGTTGACGATCTCCGTACCGCCGCCGCGGCGCACCGACCCGCCGACGACGAGGCGATTCTGTCCCTCCTCGTACAGGCGATCGACGCGCAGGTCGGTCGCCTGCGCCGCCGTGGTGGCGCGGTTGAGCACCTGGAAGTAGGACGACGCCGGTTCCAGCGTCAGGTCGGGTCGCGAGCCGAGCAGCGGCGACGGGGCGACGCGCACCGTGACGACGTTGAAGTTGCAGGACAGCGCCCCCTGCGGCGCGTTGTACCAGGAGTCGGCGGTCGGCGCCGGCCATCCCGGCGGCCGGCGCACGGTGTCGAAGTACGACTCGTCGGCCACCAGGTTCCCCGCGACCTTCTTCAGGCCGAGGTCGGCCAGGCGCCGCGCGATGAGCCAGAACGACTCGCCGACGAGATCGGGCGCGCCGCGTCCCTGCAGGTACAGGTTGCCGGACAGCACGCCCGAGGTGTCGATGTCGGCGTCGGCGTAGATCGGCGTCGTCGGGACGAACTCCGGCCGCAGCAGAGCCAGGGAGGCGGCGGTCGTGAGGATCTTGAGCGTCGAGGCCGGCTTGAGCGGCCGATCGCCCTGCCGGGCGTAGACGACGCGCCGCTCCGGCAGCGCCATGACGACGATGCCGGTCTCCTGGGGATGCAGGACGGCCGAAGAGGTCACCAGCCCGCCGAGCGTGGCGGCGAACGGCGCAACGGTCGCTTTCTGGTCCGAGGCGGCGGTTGCGGTCGTGGCCGGGGCCGGCGGCGCGGCGGCGGCTGCGGAGCCGGACATCGAGGCGGTCGCGAAGGCGGGCGTCCCGCCGAGGATCGCGACGATGAACAACCGGGGAAGGTGGCGCGGGAGCGACATCATCGAAACAGGCGGCGGATTCTCGCACAGCGTGCAAGGGCTGTCAAAACAAGGGTTTGACACTCATCCAACGGGATGATAGAAAGCCCTTTCCCCGGAGGGTCCGGTGAAGATCCACGAATACCAGGCGAAGCTCCTGCTCCGCGGCCACGGCATCGACGTGCCGCGCGGCGACGTCGCGTTCAGCCCGCGCGAGGCGATGGCCCAGGCGTCGAGCCTCGGCGGCCGCGTCGTCCTGAAGGCGCAGGTGCACGCCGGCGGCCGCGGCAAGGGCGGCGGCATCAAGGTCGCCGCCGACTCGGTCGAGGCGGGAGCGCTGGCCGAGAAGATGATCGGCATGACGCTGGTGACGCCGCAGACCGGCCCGCAGGGCCGCAAGGTCCGGCGGCTGCTGGTCGAGGAGACGCTCGAGATCGTCCGCGAGCTGTACCTCGGCATCACGCTCGACCGCGGCCGCGGCATCCCGGTCGTGATGGCGTGCGCCGAAGGGGGCATGGACATCGAGGAGGTCGCGGCGAAGAATCCCGAGGCGATCCTCGTCGAGCCGATCGAGCCGCTCCTCGGCCTGCGTTCCTACCAGGCGCGCCGGATCGCCTATTTCCTCGGCCTCGAAGGAGAGCAGGTGACGCGCGGCGTCAACCTGATCTCCGCGCTGGCGCGCATGTCCGACGCCGTCGACGCCTCGCTCGTGGAGATCAACCCGCTCGTGGTCACGAAAGCGGGCGGGCTCGTGGCGCTCGACGCCAAGATGACCTTCGACGACAACGCCCTCTACCGCCATCCGCGCATCCGCGAGCTGCGCGACCCGGACGAGGAGGAGCCGCTCGAGGTCGAGGCCTCCGCCCACTCGCTCAACTACATCAAGCTCGACGGCAGCGTCGGCTGCATGGTGAACGGAGCGGGCCTCGCCATGGCGACGATGGACATCATCCACCACGTCGGCGGCTCGCCCGCGAACTTCCTCGACGTCGGCGGCGGCGCCTCGTCCGAGCAGGTGGCGGCGGCGTTCCGCATCCTCGTGGCCGACCCGAACGTCAAGGCGGTGCTGATCAACATCTTCGGAGGCATCCTGCGGGTGGACGTGCTGGCGCGCGGCCTCATCGACGCGGTGCACAAGGTCGGCGTCAAGGTGCCGATCGTGGCGCGGCTCGAGGGCACCAACGTCGACGAGGGCAAGCGCCTCATCGCCGAGGCGAAGCTCAACGTCACCGTCGCCGACAACATGCTCGACGCCGCGAAGAAGGTCGTGGCCCTGGCGGGGGCGCGATGAGCGTTCTCGTCGACAAGAACAGCCGCATCGTCGTCCAGGGGCTGACCGGGCGCGAGGGATCGTTCCACGCCAAGCAGTGCCTCGACTACGGCACGAAGGTCGTCGCCGGCGTCACGCCGGGACGCGGCGGCCAGACGCACGAGGCGATCCCCGTCTTCAACACCGTCCGCCAGGCGGTCGACAAGACCGGCTGCGACGTGTCGCTCATCTTCGTGCCGCCCGCGTTCGCGGCCGACGCGATCCTCGAGGCGGCGGACGCCGGCGTGAAGCTCATCGTCTGCATCACCGAGGGAATTCCGGCGGCCGACATGGTGCGGGTGCCGCCGTTCGTGCGCGCCAAAGGGGCGCGCCTCATCGGTCCGAACTGCCCCGGCATCATCACGCCCGGCGCCTGCAAGGTCGGCATCATGCCGGGCGCGATTCACAAGCCGGGACCCGTCGGCGTCGTGTCGCGCAGCGGCACCCTGACCTACGAGGCGGTGGCGCAGCTGTCCCGCGCCGGCATCGGGCAGTCCACCTGCATCGGCATCGGCGGCGACCCGATCATCGGCACGACCCACAAGGACGCGCTGGCCCTCTTCGAAGCGGACCCGGCGACCAGGGCGATCGTCCTGATCGGTGAGATCGGCGGCGGCATGGAAGAAGAGGCGGCGGCCTACGCGAAGACGTCGGTGAAAAAGCCGATCGTCGCCTTCATCGCCGGCCAGACGGCGCCGCCGGGGCGGCGCATGGGACACGCCGGGGCGATCATCGCCGGCGGCAAGGGCACGGCGGCGGACAAGATGGCGGCGCTGCAGGCGGCGGGCGCCACGGTACTCAAGACGCCGGCGGAGATCGGCGAAACGGTCGGGCGTCTGCCCGGCGTGGGTGGGGGAGGACGCTGATGGAAAGGACGCTCTCGATCGTGAAACCGGACGGCGTGAAGAAGAACGTCGTCGGCGAAGTCATCCGGCGCATCGAGGCGGCCGGACTCAAGGTCGTGGCGCTGAAGATGACGCGCCTCGACGCCGCCGGCGCCTCCGGGTTCTACCACGTGCACCGGGAGCGGCCGTTCTTCCAGTCGCTGGTGTCCTTCATGACCTCCGGTCCCATCGTGCCGATGATCGTCGAGGGTCCGGACGCCATCGCGACGGTGCGCCGCATCATGGGGGCGACCGACCCGGCGAAGGCCGAGGCCGGGACCATCCGCAAGGATCTCGCCTCGTCGATCGAGCAGAACATCGTGCACGGCTCCGATGGCAGGGAGACCGCGGCGTTCGAGACCTCCTATTTCTTCAGCGCGCTCGAGGTCCCGCCCCGGTAAGATCCGCTCCATGAAAGACCTGCTGCGGCTGGTCGATTACGTCAAGCCCTACTGGCGCCGGGTCGCCGGCGCGATCCTGTCGGCGGTGGCCATCTCGCTCTGCTGGCTGGCCCTCCTGGGGCTGATCCAGCCGATCCTCGACGAGGCCCTGCCGAAGACCACCGCGACGCCCACCGCCACCGAAGGCAAGTTCCACCTGCTCGACCAGGCGCGCGGTCTCATCGACGCCGGTGCGACCCATTTCCCGTTCCTGGCCCGCTGGTCGGCGGCGATCCACGGCGGCTCCCGGGGCACGGTCGTCCTGATCGGGGTCCTGGTCGTCGTCATCTTCCTGTTCAAGGGGCTCTTCACCTACCTCACCGCCTACCTGACGCGCTGGACGGGGCTGCAGGCGGTGCGCGACCTGCGCCGCGACCTGTACGGCCGCATCCAGCGCCAGTCGCTCGCCTTCTTCTCCGAGCACTCCACCGGCCACCTGATTTCCCGGATCCTGGGGGACGTCGGACGCCTGCAGCGCACGGTCTCGGGCGATCTGGCGGAGGTCTTCCGGCTCCTGTCCCTGGTGATCGGCCAGGCGACCTACCTGTTCTACCTGAACTGGCGCCTGGCGGGCTTCTGCCTGGTGCTGCTGCCGATCGTCGTGGCCCCGGTGGCGCGCATCGCCGGGCGCCTGAAGGCGGCGAGCCGCAGCGGCATGCAGAAGATGGGGGACGCCGCCCTCATCATGAAGGAAGGGCTGGCCGGGGCTCGCATCGTGCAGGCGTTCGGGATGGAGGAGTTCGAGACCGCCCGCTTCGTGAAGGCGCTCGACCGGGTGCAGCGGGCCGAGAAGCGGGCGGCGCGCCTCGTGTCGATCAGCGGCCCGGTGATGGAGATCCTCGGGGCCCTGGGCGGGGCGGCGCTGTTCGTCTGGGCAGGGCAGCGGATCGCCGCGGGCAAGCTCTCGGCGGGGGAGTTCGCCACCTTCGTGGGGTCGCTCTTCCTCATCTTCACGTCGATCCGCAACCTGGTGAAGATCAACAACGACCTGCAACAGGCGATGGCGGCGGCGCACCGGGTCTTCGAGATCATGGACCAGGCGCCCCAGGTGGTGGAGAAGCCGGGAGCGCCGGCCCTGCCTCCCTTTTCAGAGGAGATCGCGTACCGCGGCGTCTCCTTCTCCTACGGGCGCAGCCCGGTCCTCGAAGGGCTCGATCTCACGGTCAAGCGGGGGGAGGTGGTGGCCATCGTCGGCAGCAGCGGCGCCGGCAAGTCCACGCTCGTGAACCTGCTGCCGCGCTTCTACGACGTCACCGCCGGGAGCCTGCTGGTCGACGGCCGTGACGTGCGCGAGGTGTCCCTGGCATCGCTGCGCAGCCAGATCGGGCTGGTGACCCAGGAGGTCATCCTCTTCGACGACACGGTGCGCGACAACATCGCCTACGGCCGCACCGACATCCCGCTCGATCGGGTGATCGAAGCGGCGCGGGCGGCGCACGCGCACGAGTTCATCGAGGCGCTGCCGCAGGGGTACGACACGCCGCTCGGGGAGTCGGGGCACCGGCTGTCGCAGGGGCAGCGGCAGCGGCTGTCGATCGCGCGCGCCCTCCTCAAGAACTCGCCGATCCTGATCCTCGACGAGGCGACCTCGTCGCTCGACTCCGAGTCGGAGGCCGAGGTGCAGGCGGCGCTCGAGAACCTCATGCAGGGACGCACGGTGTTCGTCATCGCGCACCGCCTCTCCACGGTCCGCCGCGCCGACGCCATCGTGGTGCTCGATCAGGGTCGCATCGTCGAGCGCGGGGCGCACGCGGAACTGCTCGCCCGGGCGGGCGTCTATGCCCGCCTGCACCACCTGCAGTTCCGCGACGAAGCCGGTCCGCGCCTCATCGTCCGTTGAGCCAGCCCCGGGGGGTTCGCCCCGCGGTGCTCCTGTTCGCGACCGACCGGCGCGCCCTGCTCCTGCTGGTGGCGGCGGCGCTGGTGCTGGTGGCGACCGGGCTCGCCGGCCGCGATCTCTGGGATCCGGACGAGCCGCGCACCGCCGTCATCACCCAGTCGATGGTGCGCGGCTCCTGGGCGGTCCCGGAGCTGACCGGGCACCCGTGGCTCGAGAAGCCGCCCCTGTACTACTGGCTCGCCGCCGCGGCGGCCTCGGCGACCGGAGGCGTCACGGAGGCGGCGGTGCGCCTCCCGGCCAATCTCGCGGCGCTGCTCCTCGCGCTCACGGTGTTCCTCCTCGGCCGCGACCTGTACGGTCGGCGCACCGGGGCGCTGGCGGCTCTCGTCCTTCTGACCATGGAGGACTTCCTGATCGAGGCGCGCTGGGCGCGTCCCGACATGCTGCTGGCGCTGTGGCTGACGCTCGCGGTGCTGTTCCTGTGGCGCGCGACCGCGGTGGAGCAGGGCGCCGGGCTGCACTGGGGCGGGTTCTTCCTGGCGTGCGGCCTCGGCGTGCTGACCAAGGGTCCGGTGGGCTTCCTGCCGATCCCCGGGGCGC
The DNA here is from genome assembly GCA_036005805.1 of Candidatus Polarisedimenticolia bacterium. Lineage (GTDB taxonomy): Bacteria > Acidobacteriota > Polarisedimenticolia > Gp22-AA2 > Gp22-AA2 > DASRAU01. The sequence goes on from DASYQE010000016.1 coordinate 6,549, forward strand.
TTCTCTTCCTGGCTTCGACGCGGCGGCTCAAGCGTCTCGCGCAGCCCGACTGGGTGCCCGGGCTGCCGCTGCTCGCCGCACCGGTGGTCGCGTGGATGCTGGCCTGGAGTGCGTCCACCGGGTCGCATTTCCCGCTCGGCGCCGTGCTGCAGCGCTTCGAGGAGCGGGTCGTCTCCGGTCTGCACCATCCGCGTCCGGCGTGGCAGCTGCTGACGACGCTGCCGCTGGCGCTCGTGCCCTGGATCGCACTCCTCCCCGCGACCATCGCCGAGACCTGGCCGCGGCGGCGGGCGCCGCGGGACGAACGGGCGGTGTTCCTCTACTCGCTGCTCGCCAGCGATGCGCTGATCTTCGCCGCCTCGGTGGAGAAGCGCGGCGTGTATCTGCTGCCGATGGTGCCGCTCCTGGCGCTGCTGCTCGGCCGTTTCTGGGACCTGTCGCTCTTCGACTGGGATCCGCCGCCGGCGCGGCGTCTCGTCGCGGCGGGTCTTCTGGCGTGGGCCGTCGTCGTCGTGGTGGCCGCCGTCGTGGTGTGGCACAAGGCAGGGCGCGAGTCCGCGGACCTCGCGGCCGCATCCGGCCGTTTGGGGCTCACGGGGGTGCTCGCCTTCCTGCCCCCGGCCATCCTCCTGCGCCGGCTGGGGACCGGCCGCGCCATCGCGCTCTTCGCTGCGGGCGCCGCGGCGACGGGGCTCGTGGTGGTGCACGGCGTGCTCCCCGCGATCGATCCCCTGAAATCGGCGCGTCCGCTCGCGAGCCGCGTCGCCGACGCCAGCGGGGGAGCCCCGGTCGGGATCCTGCCCGACCCGCACGCCGGCTTTGCCTGGTACCTGGCGCGCCCGGTCGCGTTGCTGCCGGACCGGGATGCGCTGGCGGCATTCGTCGGAGAGCCGGATCGGGGCGTCGCCCTGGTCGAGCGCGAGGCCTGGAACGCGATGCAACCCTGGAGCGGCCCCGACCTGGAAACGATTCTCGCCGGACGTATCGGTCACCGCGAGTTCGTCCTCCTGCGCGCCGCCGCCCCGGCGGGCGGCGACCCGTGAGACCCGCGCCGGCGTCGAGCGCCGGATGGAACGGACGCGGCGCGACCCGATGCGCCGTGATCGTGGTTCTGTCGCTGGGCTTCGGTTTCGGAGCGACGGTCGCGCGCGCCGAAGACACGGTCGCCAGCGCGGAACGGGACGAGGCCCCGTCCGCCCATGCTGCTCCGCCGCCGGCCGATGCCCCGCTCGGCTGGAAGCAGATCGGGCACGACGCGAGATACGTCTTCACGCGGCCGGCGCAGCTCGACACGGCGGGCTGGGTGCGCCTGGGCGCCGGCGTCGGCACAGGCGCCGCCCTCTACCTCGTGCGCGACGAGGCGCGCGATTTCGTCCAGGAGCACGGAGACGACCACTGGGATCAGCTGCTCGACGACGCCCGGCTGATGGGGCGCCTGGCGACGCCGCTCCTGGCCGCGGGCGGCTTCTGGCTGGGAGGCGTGGCGCGCGACAGCGACCATGCGAAGGAGACCTCCCTCGTCCTGCTCGAGACCGTCACGTACGCCAGCTTCATCGCCGGGGTCACGAACCAGGTGATCGCCACCGAGCGGCCGCGCGACGGCGACGACATCAAGCTGTTCGGCGGCAACGGGCACGCCGTGTCGCTCGACGTCACCATCGCCGCGTCGATGCTGGCGCCGATCATCGACCGGCACCTGACCGTGCGCGATTCCGACGGCGGCGCGGTGCGGTTCTGGAAGCGGTTCGGCGCCTGGGGGATGTACGGAACGGCGGGGTTGACGGCGCTGCAGCGCATGAACGAGGACGCCCACTGGCTGCCGGACGTCTACTTCGGCTACCTGAACGGGCTGTGCGTCGGCCGGATGGTGGTCGATTCGCGTCGCGGCGGCCGCGTGGACGGCCGGCCGCGCAAGGTCACGATGACGCCTCTGCCGGGCGGGGTGCGGCTGGTCTTCTGACGTCTTTCGCGCGCGCCTGCTCGTAGCCCGCCACCAGCTCCTCGTCGAGGACCGCCCGCCAGTACTTCTCGATCGTCCGGTTGGCTCCGAGCGCCCGGGCCAGCGGCAGCACCGCGCCGCGGACCCGCGTCCGCCGGCGCTTCGACGCCGGGATGAAGGTGATCCCGGTCTTTCCGACGAGGTCCGGATGGTTGCGGAAGGCGACGTAGAGCGATTGGCCGGCCTTGAACTGCCGGCGCCGGTAGTCGGCGAACGACCGCCGGTGATGGTGGTAGCCGACCGCGTCCTGGTCGTAGTGGAAGACGAACCCGGCCCGCTCCAGCCGCAGCGCCAGCTCGAGGTCCTCGAAGCCGTAGACGATCTCTTCGTCGAAAGGATGATCGAGCAGCGCCTGTCGCTTGAGCGAGACGTTGCAGGTGTAGAAGTGCTTGAACCCGACCCTGCTTTGCCCCTGGACCTGGTCGTAGCGGAACTGCGGCCCGCCGTGGTCGAGCCAGTGCATGAAGTGATCGACCTGCCACTCGGGCGGCCAGGTGACGCGCCCGACGCCGCACGCGGTCGCCTCCGGATGCCGCGCGTGGATCGCCAGGTGGCGTTCGAGCAGGTCGGGCCGCCCGACGATGTCGTCCTGGATGAACAGGAGGATGCGCCCGCGCGCCTCGCGGGCGCCGCGGTTGCGGGTCGCGGACACGCCGCGGTTCTCCTGCGTCATCCAACGGAAACGGAGGGAGGTCTCCTTTTCGAGCCGCGCCAGCCGCGTCGTCGTGTCATCCGGCGAACCGTCGTCGATGACGACCGTTTCGAACCGGTCGCGCGCGACGGACTGCGCCTCGAGCGCGCCGATCACCAGCGGCAGCGTCTCCGCCTTCCCGTAAGTCGGGATGACGACCGAGAGTTCGGGCTCCTGGGACGTCACGGCGCAGACCTTACCACAGCGATCGACGCGGCCCGCGCGCGGGCGATCCGGCCGTGTCCCGGCGCGTTGGAGACGCCCCGCGGCGCGGCGCGTTGACCACCGTCCAGCATCTCTGTCACGATGCGTCGCGATGCGTCTCCTCTGTGTTCTGAACGGCGGTGCGGAGCATCCGAGCACGCGTTTCCGCGTCCTCCAGCATCTCGATCGGCTGAGGGCCCACGGCATCGAACCGGAGACGCTCATCGCCAAGCAGGACGAGGGATACGGGCCGATCGCGCTGCGGCGGCGCGCCGCGAAGAGCGACGCCGTCCTCATCCAGAAGAAGCTGCTCTCGCCGTGGAAGCTTCGCCTGCTGCCGCCGTCGGTGCCGGTGGCGTTCGACTTCGACGACGCGGTGTTCGAGGTGAGCCCGACCGAGGCGGCGCGGTACGGCGCCGACAAGGCGGACCGCCGCGCCGCGGCGCGACGGCGCCGGCTGCGGTCGGTCCTGGGGCGGGCCGCGCTCGTCCTGGCGGGGAACCGGTTCCTGGCCGATCACGCCTCCCGCCTGGTGCCGCCGGCCGCCTCGCCGCGCCTCGAGGTGCTTCCGACCGGGGTCGATCTCGCGCCGTTCCCCGAGGAGCGGGTCCGGGCGGCCGCGGCTCGCCGGGGCGCTTCGGCGGACGGCCCGCGCATCGGCTGGATCGGCAGCCGCGCCAGCCTGCGCTACCTCGCGACCCTGGCCGGCCCGCTGCGCGCCGCCTGCGCGCGCGTCCCCGGAACGCGGCTCGTGCAGGTGTGCAACGACTTCCTCGACCTGCCGGGGGTCCCGACCGAGAAGGTGGCCTGGAGCGCCGAGCGCGAAGCCGACGATCTCCTCGGCTTCGACGTCGGGCTGATGCCGATCGACGACCGTCCCTTCAGCCACGGCAAGTGCGGGCTCAAGATCCTCCAGTACCAGGCGGCGGGAGTGCCGGTCGTCTGCAGCCCCGTCGGGGCGAATCTCGAAATCGTCGAGGACGACGTCACCGGGCTCTTCGCCTCGGGGGAAGGGGAGTGGACGCAGGCGATCGTGCGCCTGCTCACCGACCGGGAGCGGGCGCGGCGTCTCGCGGCGGCCGGGCGCGGGCGGGTCGAAGCGCGCTATTCCGCCGAGCGCATCGGCACGCGGCTGGCCGAGCTGCTCGCCGATCTTCCGGCGCGGCGCGGCCGGAAGGGGACGAAGGAACGGCGCGGCGGAGCCGGCCGCGACTCAGGCCGGGGGAACGCGGGACGCGAGCCACAGGAAGGCCGCGACCAGGCCCAGAAGCACCAGCGGCTCCTGGTTGCGGACCATCTGCCCGAACGACCAGCGATCGGTGCCGCCCGGATAGGCTCGAAGTGACGG
>DASYQE010000017.1:0-7351 GCA_036005805.1 Candidatus Polarisedimenticolia bacterium
GTGAAGAAGCGCACGCCGCGGAAGTGGTAGTTCTCGACCGCGTAGGTCACCGTCTGCAGCGCTCCGGTGTAGAACGTGCTCGCGGTGCCGTAGCTGCCGTAGGCGCCGCCGTCGAGGTAGCTGCTGAAGTCGAGCGCGGTGATGCGGCCCTGCTTGCTGACGCCGATCCTGCTGCGCATCAGCACCGGGTGGCGGCCGCGGTGGCAGAAGAACACTTCCTCGCGCGACAGCGCGATCTTGACCGGCCGGCCGGTCAGCATCGACATCTTCGCCGCCGCGATCTCGTGGTTGAACGGGTCGCTCTTGCCGCCGAAGCCGCCGCCGTTCGGGCAGGCGATGACGCGGAGGCGCGACGGCGGCATCTCGAGGACCTTCGCGAGCGCCCGGTGCAGGTAGTGCGGCGTCTGCGTCGACGACCAGATGGTCACCTTGCCGTCCGGCTCCGGCATCGCCAGAGCGGCGTGCTGCTCCATCGGCAGGTGCGTGTTCCCCTCGTAGTAGAGGACGTCCTCGAACACCTCGTCCGCCTCGGCGAAGCCGCGCGCGACGTCGCCGAATTCGAGCGCCACCTTCTTGTGGATGTTCCCGTCCTCCCCGTAATCGTGGATGAGCGCGCCCCGACCCTCGGCCGCGTCGTGCATCGAGAAGACCGGGTCGAGCGGCTCGTACTCGACCTCGATGGCGTTCATGGCGTCGAAGGCGATGTCCTCGCTCGTCGCCGCGACCGCCGCCACGGGATCACCGACGAACCGGACCTTGTCGGGGCACAGCGCGTGCTCGTCCTGGCTGACCGGCAGGATGCCAAAGGGAATCGGCAGATCCTTCCCGGTCATCACCGCGATGACGCCGGGCATCGCCTCCGCTTTCGAGGTGTCGATGCGGGCGATGCGGGCGTGCGGCACGTGCGCGCGGTGGACCTTGCAGAAGAGCATGCGCGGCAGGACGAGATCGTCGGCGAACTTCGTCTGCCCGGCGCATTTCGCCGGCCCGTCCACCTTGGTGACGGACGCTCCCACGACGCCGGCGCGCGGGACCCCTCCGACGCCGCGCGGCGATTCGCTGTCGTCAGGTGCGGCCACGGAGCGTCTCCTCGGAGGGGCGGGCGGTCGGATCCTTCTGCCGGCGCGCGGCCAGCTCGACCGCCTCGTAGATCTTGATGTAGCCGGTGCACCGGCAGAGATTCCCCGACAGCGCCTCGCGGATCTCGTCGCGTGTCGGGTCTCCGCGGCGGTCGAGGAGATCGCGCGCGGCGAGCAGGAACCCGGGCGTGCAGTAGCCGCACTGGGCCGCCCCCAGTTCGGCGAAGGCCCGCTGCAGCGGATCGGGCTCGGGTCCGCGCTGCAGGCCCTCGACCGTGACGATCGGCCTGCCTTCGCACGCGCGCGGCAGGACGAGGCACGACAGCACCGGCCGGCCGTCGACCAGCACCGTGCAGGTGCCGCACTCCCCCAGCTCGCAGCCGTGCTTCGTGCCGGTGAGCCCCATCTCCTCGCGCAGCACCTCGAGGAGCGTGTGGTGCGGCGGGGCGGAGACCTCGACCCGCTCGCCGTTGACCGTCAGGCGCAGCGGGATCGTCGCCGGTTCCTCCGCAGGCGGGCGGGCCTTCCGGCGCCCGCCCGGGCCCGGGCCCATTCCCCCCGCGGCGCTCATCGCAGGAGTCCCCGCACCAGCAGGTCGGCGAACCCCTCGGCGATCGCCTCGGGAGCCCAGGCGCCGCCGGGCCGGTACCAGCGCGCCGTCCAATTGACCGCGCCGAGAATCGCCAGCGTGGCGAGCTTCGGATCGCAGGGCGCGAAGGCACGCGTGCGCACCCCCTCCTCGACCTGCTCGCGCACCAGCCGCTCGTAGGCGTCGCGCCGCGCGATGACCCGCTTCAGCCGGTGTCGCGGGATGGCGTGGAACTCGATGTGCCCGGCCGACCCGTGCAGCTCGTCGAGCATGCAGAGGACCTGCGCGCGCACGAGGGCGCGCACCTTCGCCTCGGGGGCGAGGCCGGACTGGGCGATGCGGCGCGCCTCGCGCAGCAGCACCTCGAGCGAGGCCTCCTGGCAGAAGTAGAGGATCTCCTGCTTGTTGCGGAAGTAGTAGTAGAGGTTGCCGGGGGTCATGCCGAGCCGCCGCGCGATGTCGCGCACGCTCGTCGCCGCATAGCCGCGGTCCCGGAAGGCGGCTGCGGCGCCGCGCAGGATCTCCAGCCGTCGGTCGGCGGAGGGATGGGATGTGCCGCGCGCGGGCAGACGGCGCCATTCGCCCCGGGCCGTCATCTCCGTCCTCGCCGCCGCCGCGCGCGCCATCCTCAGCCCTGCCTCCGATTTGAACGAGCGTTCAAACTATCCGGGGCCGGCCGCGGTGTCAAGGGCTGCCGCCCGCCTCCGGCCGTGGAAGCCCGAGGCTCCAAAGTTCGGGTAACATCGTGCGCCGGCGCGAGTGATCCGCGCGCCGCTGGAGACATTGATTTGGTCCTTCTGTCCCGCATCACGACGAAAACCGGAGACCGCGGCATGACCGCCCTCGGCGACGGCCGGCGGCTGCGCAAGGATCACCCGCGCATCGAGGCGACCGGCGAGGTGGACGAGCTGAACGCCGTCCTGGGTCTCGCCATCGCGGCCCATCCGAAATCCGCGACGGCGGACCTGCTGCGTGCGGTGCAGAACGACCTGTTCGACCTGGGCGCCGACGTCACCATGCCGCCACCGAAGGCCGGCGGCCCGCGGCGCGCCCGTACGGCGCTGCGGCTGACGGCGGCGCACGTCGTGCCGCTCGAGCAGGCCATCGAGCGGGTCAACGCCGGTCTCGTCCCGCTCAAGAGCTTCGTTCTTCCCGGCGGAACGCCTCTCGCCGCGTGGCTGCACCTGGCGCGCACCGTTTGCCGGCGCGCCGAGCGCCGGCTCGTCACCCTCTCCCGGCGCGAGGGACTCAACCCCCAGACGATCGTCTATCTCAACCGCCTGTCGGACCTGCTCTTCGTCCTGGCGCGCCGGGCCAACGGCGACGGCCACGGCGACGTCCTGTGGGTCCCCGGCCGGCGACTCGAGGAAGCCTCATCGTGATGACACGCCATCGCATCGTCCTGTCGTGCGCCGTGGCCGCGCTCCTGCTCGCATCGTGCAAGGCGAGGAGCACTCCCCCCACGGGGGAACATCCCGGTGCCGTCCAGGCGCCACCCGACTCGTCGTTCGGCGAAAAACCGCCCGCCGCCACGGAGCAGTCCTCCCCCGCCGCGAACGGCCCCGCAGGAGAATGGCTGCTCGCGAGCATCGCAGGCGCCCCTGTCCAGCCCGGATCGCCCGGCAAGCAGCCCGGCCTCAAGCTCGATCCCCAGACCTCCGAGGCGAGCGGCCTGGCGATCTGCAACCAGTTCCGGGGACACTTCGAGCTCGACGACGCGGGACTCCGGTTCGGTCCCCTGTCGTCGACGCGCATGGCCTGCAAGGGAGGCTCCCTCGACGTGGAGTCGAAGTATCTGAAGGCGCTGCAACAGACGTCGCGCTGGAGCCGGAACGGCGAGGTGCTGACTTTGTCCGACGCCGCCGGCAAGCCGCTCCTCGAATTCAGAGCCTCGACCCGCGGCACGCCCTGAGTCCCGCCGGCCGCGCGCGGCCGCACGGGTGAAACTCAGCGCTGGCAGCCCGGACAGAAGAACGTGCTCCGCCCCGCCTGCACGATCCGGCGGATGGCGGTCCCGCAGCGGCGGCAGGCCTTCCCCTCCCGGTCGTAGACCCGCAGCGACACCGCGAAGTACCCCGGCTCCCCCTCCGCGTTGAGGAAATCGCGGCGCGTCGTCCCGCCCGCCCCGAGCGCCTCGTTCAGGACGGCGCGCAGCGCTTCGACCAGGCGGTCCCATCCGGCCGCGTCGACACGGCCGACCCGGCGGCGGGGATGGATCCCCGCACGGTACAGAGCCTCGCACGCGTAGATATTGCCGATGCCCGCGATGGTACGCGTGTCCATGAGGAGGTTCTTCACCGGCTTCTTGCGGCGGCGCGTGGCCGCATGCAGCAGCGCCCCGGTGAGGCTGGCCTCGAGCGGCTCCGGTCCGAGCCCGGCGAGGCGCGGGTGCGTCTCGAGCCGGCCGTTCGGGATCAGCTCGACCATCCCGAACCGCCGCGGATCGGAAAAGCGCAGCTCGCGCCCGTCGTCGAGCCGGAAGACGACGTGCGTGTGCGGGGCCTCCGGCCGCCCCGCATCGTCCACCCTCAGGTGCCCGGTCATCCCGAGATGCAGGAGCAGCGTGCGCCCGGCATCGGTGTCCACGAGCAGGTACTTGCTGCGCCGCCTCACGGCGAGCACCCTGGCGCCCCGCAGCGGCCCCAGCCCCCTCCTCGTCACCGGCCTGCGAAGCCGTCCATCCCGCACATCGATGGCCGTCACCCGCCGCCCCACCAGCAGGGGCGCCAACCCCCGACGAACCGTCTCGACCTCCGGAAGCTCAGGCATGCGAGGAGTTTACTGGAGCGGCGCCGGAACGCCCCCCGGGCGTCAGGCGAGATGAAGGGAACCTGACCCTCCGGGCGGCGTTACATCGCACGAGGAGGGCTCGAGATGAAACGCGCACGGATGGCGGGATGGGCGGCGACAGGGATGGCCGCGGCGGTCGCGACGGGGTTGGCCCTGGCGGCGCCGGCGGATGGGAAGTGGATCCACATCCGGGTGGTGGACGGCGACGACAAGGCGACTTCGGTGAAGGTGAACATGCCGGTGACCGCCCTCGTCTCCATGGCCGACGTCATCCAGGACGAGCACATCAAGGACGGCCACGTGATGATCGGCCACGAGGGCATCGACGCCGCGAAGCTGCGGAACGTCTGGCAGTCGCTGCGCAACGCGCAGGACATGGAGTTCATCACGGTCGAATCCGACGACGAGAACGTCCGGGTGGCCAAGTCGGGGCGGTTCATGATCGCCAAGGTCAACGGCCGCGGGCACGGCCGCGGCGCCGACGACACGGACGGCGAGCAGGTGCAGGTGCGGGTGCCGCTCGAGGTGGTCGACGCGCTGCTCGACGCGCCGGATGGTCAGCTCAACATCAAGTCCGCCCTCGAGACACTGGCCTCCCAGCACACCGGTGAGCTGGTGTCGGTCACCGAAGGCTCGAGCAAAGTGAAGATCTGGATCGACGAGAAGGCCGACACCGAATAGCAGGACGTCAGGCGAACGGACGGGCGCGGATCCCTCCTCGGCTCCGCCCGTCCGGCAGTCTCAGGTGCGGGGCGGGGTCGGTGACTCCGCCCCGCTTCCTTTCTGCCCCGCAAGGAGGTTGAGCGCCGACCCGGCCCAGAACCAGGCGATCTGCTCCTGGTTCAGGGTGTGGCGCAGGTGGATGGGGTCGGCCGTGCCGTCGACGTGGTGCAGGATGGCGGTCACCGTCGTCCCGGGCATCAGGTCGCGCAGGTTGGTCAGGGTGACGCGATCGTCCTCGCGCACCCGATCGTAGTCGGCGGGATCCACGAAGGTCAGCGGCAGGACCCCCTGCTTCTTCAAGTTGCTCTCGTGGATGCGCGCGAAAGACCGCGCCAGGATGGCCGCGCACCCGAGGTAGCGCGGCGACATCGCGGCGTGCTCGCGGCTCGATCCCTCGCCGTAGTTCTCGTCCCCCACCACGATCCACCGCCGCCCGGCGGCGCGATAGGCGCGCGCCACCTTCGGCACCTCCACGTCGCGCTCGCCGGTGAGCTGCTGCAGGGTGCGGCCGCGGGCGCCGGTGAAGGCGTTCACCGCCCCGGTGAACATGTTGTCGCTGATCCGATCGAGGTGGCCGCGGAACCTCAGCCACAACCCTGCCGGAGAGATGTGATCGGTGGTCGTCTTCCCCTTCGTCTTGATGAGCACCGGCATCTTGACGAAGTCGTTGTCGCTGTTGCGATCGAACGGGTCGAGGATCTGCAGCCGCTCGCTGCCCGGGTCCACCTTCACCGTCACCTTCGCGGCGTCGTCCGCCGGCGCCTCGTACCCCTGGCGCGAGAGCACGAATCCTTTCGCAGGCAGGTCGGGCGCCGGCGCCGGCGGGGCGAGCTTCCACGGGCCGTCCTTCCCCGGCAGGGTGTCCGTCAGGGGATTGAACGACAGCTTCCCGGCCAGGCCGTATGCCATGACGATCTCGGGGCTTCCCATGAAGGCGAGCGTCTCGGGGTTGGCGTCGTTGCGGCCGGGGAAGTTCCGGTTGAAGGACGTGACGATGGTGTTGCGCTCTCCCTTCTTGATCTCCTCGCGCCGCCACTGGCCGATGCACGGGCCGCAGGCGTTCGCCAGCACGTTCGCGCCGACCTGCTCGAGCGCCTGCATCTGGCCGTCGCGGCGGATGGTCGCGAAGATCTGCTCGCTCCCGGGGGTGACGAGCAGCGGCACCGCCATCTTCGCGCCGTGCGCCGCCGCCTGCCGCGCCACGTCGGCGGCGCGCCCCAGGTCTTCGTAGGAGGAATTGGTGCACGACCCGACGAGCGCCACGGCGACCCGGTCGGGGTAGTCGTGCTCCCGGACCGCCCGGGAGACCTCGGAGATCGGGCGCGCCAGGTCCGGGGTGTGCGGACCGACGAGCTGCGGCTCGAGTGTCGAGAGGTCGATCTCGATCACCTGCTCGTAGAACCGCTTCGGGTCGGCTTCCACCTCCGGGTCCGCTTGCAGGAGGAGGCGCTTCCCGAGCGCCAGGTCGGCGAGCGCGGCGCGATCGGTGGCGCGCAGATACGCCTCCATCCGGTCGTCGAAGGGGAACACGGAGGTCGTGGCCCCCAGCTCGGCTCCCATGTTGCAAATCGTCCCCTTCCCCGTGGCGGAGAGGGACCGGGCGCCCGGACCGAAGTACTCGACGACCCGGTTCGTCCCACCCTTGACGGTGAGGATGCCGAGCACCTTCAGGATGACGTCCTTGGGAGCCGTCCATCCCGACGGCGCTCCCGTCAGCCGCACGCCGATGGTCTTCGGCGCCAGCACCTCCCACGGAAAGCCGGCCATCACGTCCACCGCGTCGGCCCCGCCCACCCCGACCGCCCCCATCCCGAGGCCGCCGGCGTTGGGCGTGTGCGAGTCGGTGCCGATCATCAGCCCGCCCGGGAAGGCGTAGTGCTCCAGCACCACCTGGTGGATGATGCCCGCCCCCGGTCCCCAGAAGCCGATGCCGTAGCGCGCGCACGCGGAGCGCAGGAACTCGTAGACCTCCTGGTTCTCCTGGAGCGCCGTCTTCATGTCGGCGGCGGCGCCGGCGCGCGCCTGGATCAGGTGGTCGCAGTGGACGGTGGTCGGCACCGCGACCCGCTCGCGCCCGGCCTGCATGAACTGGAGGATTGCCATCTGCGCCGTGGCGTCCTGCATGGCGACCCGATCCGGCCGGAGCATCAGGTACGAGCGGCCCGCGTCG
>DASYQE010000018.1:0-3111 GCA_036005805.1 Candidatus Polarisedimenticolia bacterium
CGGTGCCGTGCGCGGCGTGCCGTCGGAGCGCGCGCCCAGGTTGCCGCCGCACGCATTGCGGGCGCGCACGAGGTAGGAGAACAGCCCGGCCGGCAGGGCCGCGTCGGCCGCGGAGGTGGCGCTCGCGCCCGACGCGAGACACACGCTTGCGCTCCAGTCGTCGGGTCGGGCGCTGCGCAGCAGGTCGTAGCGCACGTTGCGCCCGCCCGGATCGGCGGGAGCGCTCCACTCCATCGCGGTGTTGCTGCCCGCCGCGAAGCGCAACCCGGTCGCCTCGCCGGGGACCGTCCAGGCGTCGGGATCGGACGGAGCGCAGTCGCTCACGTCATCCACGCCGTCCTCGTCGCCGTCAGCGGGTCCGGACGGGGCGTGCACTGCGATGGATAGCAGGTAGTCTCCCGGCGGTCCCGAGGACCACGCCACACGGGCAAAAAACGCGCCGCCGGTGCGCACGCGGTACAGGAGCGCTTCCCCGGGAGAGAACGGCGTCGTCGCAGCCAGGGAGCCGGCTCCGGACAGCGTCGAGGCGCTGCTCGAGCTGTCGTTGACCGCCAGGAGGCCGGCTCCATGGGCGTCGAGCAGCGCGAGCGACCCGTTCCAGGGCGTCCCGTTGCGCAGTGGATCGAGATCGAGCCCGAGCTGCACGAGATCTCCCGGTGCCGCGTCGAAGGCGAAGAGATCGATGTCGCCCGAGGCGCCGAGCGTCCCCGCGAACCAGCCGGACGGACCGGTCGTCGCGGTCGCGAGCGCGTCGTTCGGCTCGCTCTCCTGCTGCGCCTGCGAAGCGGGCGGACGGACGACGGCGCACAGCCGATACGGAGAGGACTGCGCGGCGGCGCTGAAGTGGCTGACCCGCAGGAAGGCCGGGCCGCCCGCAAGGGGTGTGCCCGCGACGTTGGGGGCGCTCGAACCGAAGGGCCCGTCGTTGTTGAAGTCGTCGTATTCGAGCGTGTCGGTCGTGGTCGTCACCCGCAGATCGAAATCGCCGCTGCCGGCCGCGGCGCCGTCGACGATGGCGAAGACCCGCGACGCCGGTGCGGGACTGCCGAGCGTGTAGAAATCGGCATCCCCGGCCGGGAGGATGCTCCCCTCGGTGAAGCAGGCGATCGGTCCCGCGCCCGCGGGGGTGCCGTTCGGCTCGGTCTCCTGATGGCAGCGGATCGCTTCGAGGGTGAACGGCACTCCGGCGGTCAAGTTGTCTTCGTCCACGATGACGAAGACCACCTGACCGGCCGCGAGCGGCAGGCAATCGACCTCCTCCGGCTGGGTCCCCGAGCGGTTCGCGGCACCGAGGCAGGAGGACACGGCGGCGGGAGGCGACCCGAGGGGACAGTCGGCGGCCGCGTAGACGACCAGGTTCCCGTTCCCCCCCGAAGGCGTCGCGCGGAAGGAGAAACGGCCGGCGTCGGGGGCGGTGAAGCGGTACACGGCATCGCGTCCGGATGCGGTGGACGCGGTCTGGCCGGGCCCGGCGAAACACGCTCCGCCCGCGGCGATTCGCGTGTCGTCGGCGGCGAAGGCGGTCGTCCCCGCGACCGGCCGCTCGAGCGCCAGGGTCGCGGGCGAGGAACAGGCGTCGTTGGCGGGCGCCAGAACCTGCTCGACGCGCAACTGGACCGCCGTGTCGCCGGTGGACGGGGCGGCGGCGCCGAATTGCCAGACGACCACGTCGTAAGCCTGTCCGGCGATGAGATCGAGCGCGCCCGAGCGCGACTGGGCCGCTTCCCCGGCGCAGCTGTCGTCGTCGCAACCGCCGGGCAGCTCGACGAGACCGGAGCAGCCGCCCGGGTCCGCATACACCGCCAGGATCGTGTCGTCCGCCGTCGTCCCGGTCGGCGCGTCGGCACAGACCGAGAAGAGGTACCGGCCCGCCGACGCGGGGACGAAGCGGTACCAGATGCTGCGCGACACGCTCGGCTGACAGGACGGCAGCGGTGGGTCGCCTGTCGCGGTCGCCCCGCTGATGTCAGGGGTGATCGCGCTCAGCCACGGGAACGGCCCCGCCGCGGAGACCACCTCGGCCCCTTCGCAGCGGTCGTTCGCAGGCGGCGGCGCGGTCGGAGACGTTTTTTCGACGCGCAGCTGCACCTCGTTGAATCCCGGGGAAGGCGCCGCGGCGCCATAGATCCAGGCCACGGCCGCGTAGGGATGACCGCCCATGAGCGTCAGGGCGGCCACGCCCGACTGCAGTCCTCCCGCGCCGCAGGCGTCGTCCGAGCAGCCATTCGCCATCGGCACGGGCGAAGCGCAGCCCCCTCCGAGGTCGTAGAGGGCGAGGACGGTGTCCTCGACCGTGGTCGCGGTCGGGGCATCGGCGCACACCGAGAACGCGTAATCGCCGTCGGCGGCCGGCGTGAACGAGAACCAGACGCCGTGCGACACGTCGGGCTGGCACGAGGCCGAGGACGGGTCCCCGGCGGACGTGGCGTCCGTGATGTCCACGACCGAAGAAAGCGCCGGGAAGGGGCCGGTGCCGGGAATCGCTTCCGCCGAGGCGCAGGTGTCGTTCGCGGGCGCGGCGGCGAAGGCCGCCGGGGCCCCCTGGCGCGGCGGGGTGGACGACAGCCTCGATCCCTTCGCCGGGGTGAGCCGCATCACGACGTGGAGCGGAAAGAGACGGGTGTCGATGTCGAGCAGCAGGAGCAGCCCCGGAGCCTCCGCCGCCGAGGCCTCGACCCGCTTCCAGGCCGCCCCGACATCGCGACCGGATGCGTCCACCGCCCGGAGATCGCGCACCGACAGCTCCGGATCGCCCGGGGATCCGGCCAGGCGGACCGCCTGTCCATGCTCCGAAATCTTGGGGACCATGGAGCCGGACCAGGTGAAGACGAGGGTGCGAACCCCGCGGTCGTCCCCGGCGGGAAAGATGTCCAGGCTCTCTTCCACGCCTTCGCCGAAGCACCGCATGGACACGACGGCTCGCGTGTCCGTGAGCGTCAGGGCCCAGGTCCGCGCGGCGGCCGCGCGGCCACGCGTTGCGGTGAGGCTTCCTGTCGTTCCAAAGGTCAGACGCAGGTCCTGCGCGGGGAACAGGCACTCGTCGGGCCGCGCCGCCCCGGCCGGCGCCGAAGCGCCGGACACGGTCCCGCTCGCGAAGACCAGGAGAGCGGA
>DASYQE010000019.1:0-4364 GCA_036005805.1 Candidatus Polarisedimenticolia bacterium
AGCGGCCGCAGCTCGGCCACGAGCGACCGCCTGAGGCCGGCCTCGGGAATGGCGCCGGCGAGATCGGCGTCGGTCCAGACCGGCAGCAGGCCGTCCTTCGCCGCGTGCCGGAAGTCGTCCGCTTCCGCCGGGGTGCCGAACAGATCCAGGCGGCTGCGGCCGTCCTGGGGATAGATGGCATCCACGAAGATGCGGGCGACCGCCGGTCTGCCGAGGGCCGCCTCGATCGCCGGAAGCAGGACACCGGCGCCACTGTGGGCCGCCAGGACCACGCGCCGCGCCGGCCCGAGCGCCTGCACCGCCTGCGCGACGATCGCCGCATGGCGCTCGAAGTAGGGCGCGCCCTGACCGGTGCCGGGCGTCAGGTCCGGCACCAGGACGGTCTCGCCGCGCCGGCGCAGGGCCTCGGCCACGGGCGACCAGGAGAACGGACCGACCAGCGGACTGTGGACCAGGACGACGACGGGCCGTTCCGTGGGCGCGGCGCAGGCGACGATCGCCAGGAGCGTCGCTGCCAGGACGAACGTCCGCGTCAATCGACCTGCCTGCGGCGCGCGACCGGCACCAGGGCGAGGGCGCCGACGACCAGGACGATCGCCAGGCACGGGATGATCGGCACGCGATAACGCTCCGCCTGGTAACGGATGAACGACGAGAGAACGACGTGATAGACGATCACCGCCACCATCAGCATCGTGAACGAACGAATCGGCGGCGATGCGGTCCGTCCCGACCACGCGAAGACGGGAAGCAGCAGGACACCGCCGAGCGACACGGCCATCCCGAAGAGGATCAGCGGCAGCAGCGGACCGGTGCTGAACAGCCACTTCAGGCGCGCGGCGCCCCCTTCCTCGAACTCGATCCGGCGTCCGGTGAGCTGGGACTGAAGCCAGCTGTCGGGTGACGCCATCATGGTCACGCCCGTGTAGGCCCATTCCACGAACGCCGCCACCGGGTGCCGCAGCAGCGTCTCGCGGAAATACGACGCCTGCCGTTCCATCGCCTGCGGCGTCGGCAGCGGACCCTTCTCGGAGTAGTAGCGCTGCCAGGGTTCCCTGTTGCCGGTCCAGGTCGTGCCCTCGGCCTGCACCTCGGGCACGGCGCGGACCTCGACCTGCCGCGCGAAGATCGCCTTGCCGAGCGGCCCGGTCTGGTCGAAGAACGGCGCCCCGAAGTAGAGCCAGTTCCTCCCCGACCACGCGGCCGACGGCAGGAGCGCGATGACCAGGAACAGGGCGGCCGACTTCAAGCGCAGCGCGCGGGGAGCGCTCCAGGCGACGAGCGGCAGGAGCAGCCAGGGCAGGTAGAGGGCGACCGGACGAATGAGAGGGAGGAGCGCCATGAGCAGGGCGAACCAGGTCAGGTTCGCCAGGCCCGGTGCGGTCAGCCAGCGCCAGGCGGCGATCACGGCGGCCATGAGCGCGAACGCGTAGAAGGTTTCGGACAGGACGAGATCCGAATAGGAGAGGCCGGAGGGCTCGACGACGAGGATGGCCCCGGCCAGCAGTCCGGCCGCGCGGCCGCCGAGCACGGAAGCCGCGCGGGCCGCGAGCGCGACGGCGAGGGCGGAGACGATCGCCTGCAGGGCCAGGGCGCCGGCGAGCCGGTCCGGCGCCGCCAGGCCGGTGACGAAGGTCAGGGCCAGGAAGCCCGGGTAGCCGGGCGGACGTCCCCACGCCGGCCGGCCGTCATCCCCGACGATCCCGCCATGCGCCGCGAGGCTCGCGCCGCATTTCAGGTACGAGCCCGAATCCGGCATGGTGATCAGCGGCTGCGCGTGGGAAAAGTTGGTCGCCAGCACCGCCAGGCGGACCAGCAGTGCCACCGCCGCGAGCGTCCAGAAGGCACGGGTGGACATGGGCGGGGGACGCTAGCAACCGCTGATTGAGCGTGTCAAGGCGTCGGGTCTTGCGCCGCCGTGCCATTCGCGGGATATTGCGCGTATCCAAACGGATCGGGGGCGTTCCGGGGGGGGGCGGCGGTGAGCAGTTCGGCCGTCAGGGCGACGGTGGTGTCGGTGTGCCTGGTGTTCTGCACGGGCGGGGCCGCGGGCCTGGCGCAGGACGATCCGGGTGACGTCCTTGTCGGCGTGACCTCGTCCGACGGCTGCCTCGTCTCGCTCGATCCGGCGACCGGCGCCATCCTGCACACCTACGTGCCGATCGATCCGACCGAATCCTTCAGCTCGCTGGCCTTCGATCGGAATCACGGCAAGCTGCACGTGTTGTCGCAGGGTGACCACGTTCTCTACACCCTGAACGCCGCCACCCTGAAGCTCGCCAATGTCGTGCCCCTGCGGCTCATCTCCTCCGGAGCCGGGGACCTGGGAGACTCCGGGACTCCCACGGTGACCGAGATCACTTCCCTCGCCTACGATCCGATCACCGACACCCTGTATGGTGTGGTCGGGCGCTGGACGAACTATCCGGCGGGCCCCATCTCGGACGACCTGATCAAGGTGGATCCGTGGACCGGCCAATGGACGGTTCTCGGTCGAATCGACGGACCGTGGATCACCAGCCTGGCGTTCAGCGAGACGGATCGCATGCTCTACGGGCTCGGCGTGATCGACGCAGGCCCCTGGGACGACCCGGATGCGACCCGGGTGATCCGCATCGACCCCGCGACGGTCGCCACGGAGACGGTCGCCGTGACGCCGTATCACGTCGTGCTCGGCCTGGCGCTCAAGGACCCCGGGACCTTCTTCTCCTGGGTCAACGGGGCGTCCCATTTCTTCGCGCAGACCGACGTGGCGACGTCGAGCCTGAAGCCGCTCGGTGACGGCGCCGTCGGCGGCCTCTCCGCCATGCTGGTGAAGACCTTCGATCTTCCGCCGGAGCCCGTGTGGCTCGATTCGCAGCCGGTGGGCTTCCTCTACAAGGGGCATGTCACCGACGTCGCCGATCCCCTCGGCCGGCTCGCTGGACTTGTCCAGGCGGGGCAATTCTTCCGAGGACAGATCACCTATGACACGACGGTGCCCTTCCAGAGCGTCGTTCCCGGCCGCGGAGGCGCCTATGGCATCACGCTCCAGTCGGGCCGGTACGCGCTCTCGGCGCCTGAATACGCCGCCGCGATCGCCAACGATCGTCTCGACCCGGCCGATCCGGGACCAACCGACGAGTTCCGCCTGCGCGGCACCACGTCGTCCGGCGTGGTTCTCTCGTGGACGCTTTTGGATGCGAGCGGCAACGCCGTCGCCGCCACCGATCGGCTCCCCGCCGGTTTCGATCTCGCGAAGTGGCCGGGCAACATCTTCACCGTGACCGCCTGGGACCCGTGCTGCCTCGAGCCGATCTACTCCTTCACCGGCCGGGTGGACGAGATCAAGCCGCGGCCCGGGCTCGCCGTCCGTCCTCTCCCGCGCTCGAAACGGCGCGACAGGAGCTGACCTTGCGCCTTGCCGTGTTTCCCGCCGCGCTCGTCGCGTCCGTTCTGGGCGCGTCGCTGTTGACCTCGACCGGCTGCGGTCGTCCCGCCTCATCGCCGGCCCAGCCGCCCGGAGGCAAGGCCGAAGGGTCCTCCGGGTCAGGAGACGCCGGCGCCCGCTTCGCGGCGCTCGTCGAGCGCAACTGGCAGTGGCGCCTGCGCGAGGATCCGACCTTCGCGACGTCGGTCGGGGTCAACGACTTCAACGACCGCCTCGACGACGCGTCGCTGGCGGCCATCGAGCGCCGCGACGCCGACACGAAGAAGTTTCTCGCCGAGCTCGACGCCATTCCCAAAGAGGCGCTCTCCGCCGCGGACCGGATCGACGCCGAGATCCTGCGCACGCAATTCGTGGACGCCATCGACTCGGTGCGCCTCGGCGAGCCGCTCCTGACGCTCAACGCCGACTCGGGCTTCCACACCGAGTTCATGCTTCTGCACCGCGCCATGCCCTTCCGCACCGTGAAGGACTACGAGAACTACCTGGCGCGGCTCGCCGCCTTCCCGGCGTGGATGGACCAGAACCTCGAGCGCATGCGCGAAGGGCTGAAGCGCGGCATCACGGTGCCGAAAGCGACGATGGCGGGCATCGAGACCTCGATCGCGCCGCTCGCCTCCGGCCCGCCGGAGGCGCATCCGGTCTACGAGCCCTTCACCGCCTTCCCGGCGACGCTGGCCGAGGCGGACACGACGCGGCTCGCCGCGCGCGCCAGGCAGCTCATCGCGGAGCAGGTGATCCCGGGCTACGCGCGGTTCCTCGAGTTCATGCGCAAGGACTACGTCCCCGGCTGCCGCGACACCATCGCCGCGACGGCCCTGCCGGACGGCGACGCGTTCTATCGCCACGAGATTCGCACCTTCACCAGCCTCGACCTCGATCCAAAAGAGGTGCACGAGCTCGGATTGAAGCAGGTCGCACGCATCCGTTCCGAGAT
>DASYQE010000020.1:0-4603 GCA_036005805.1 Candidatus Polarisedimenticolia bacterium
CGAGGATGTCCCGCCGGCGCGCCAGCAGGCGATCGCGCAGACGCGACACCCGCGACTTGACCGTCCCCTCGGGGATGTTCAGGATGGCGGACACCTCGGCATACGATCGGAAATCCTGGAACACGAGCTGGATCATCAGCCGGTCCTCCTCCGGCAGTCCTTCCATCAGCCGCGCCAGCATGCGGCGGGCCGCCCACGATCGCATCTCCGGACTCTCGGTTCCGACGGCCGGCGACTCCTGGTCCAGCGTCTCCTCGTCCAGCGCTTCACCGCCCCGATGGCGGCGCGAGCGGCGCACGTAATCGATGCAGGTGTTGCGCGTCACCCGGTGCACGAACGTCCGCAGCGACGATCGTCCCTGGTACCCGGAGCGCTGCAGGCAGACGAAGACCCGCGCGCGCGCCTCCTGCTTCATGTCCTCCCACTCCTCGCGGAGGGACAGGAAGCCGTCCCGGAGCACCGCCTCGACCCATCCATCGACGACCCGGACGGCTTCAGGGTCGCCTTGGAGATAGTCGGCAACGACGAGCTCAGGGTTCGCGCCCAGGGGGTCTTTCACGAAAAAAACCTCGAATGTGAGAGCGGCCAGAAACTGTCCGCGTCCTTATGGGCCCGGAAGGAGCCCCTGTCAAGCGCCTGTCGCCACGAAGCGTCTCCGGCTATGATCCGGGCATGAACGGAAAGAGGTTCGCGGCGGCTCTCCTTCTGACCGGGCTCGGGTGGCTCGCCCCGGCCGGCCGGACCGGCGAGGCGGCCGGGGGGGAGCAGGTCCCCGGCGGCGCCGCGCACTGCACCCCGTCCCTGCAGGTCTTCTTCGCGAGCGACTTCACCGACCAGGCGTACCAGAAGAAGGCCTACGACAAAGTCGCCTCGCTCTGGAAACGTCCGCCGGCCGATCCGAAGCGTGGATCGAAGGCGGTCGTCATCACGACCATCGCGAAGGACGGGAAGGGGACGCCTCCGATGCTCCACATGAAGAGCGGTTCGGACGCCTGGGATGCCGCCGCGATGCTGGCGGTGAAAACCGCGTCGCCGTTCCCGCCGCTGCCGGCCTCGTACGCACAGCCGGGGGTCGAGGTCCACTTCCACTTCGCCTGCGGCGGCTAGCGTCGCGCGAGCGGCCGGCGCCACTCCTCTTCGACCCGCGCCGCCTCGTCGGGTCCGACCCGGAAGATCTCGATCGACCAGCCGGCGCGCGCGAAGGGATGCAGCATCCGGAAGTAGGCGAAGGCCCGCTCGTCGCTCGTCACCGATTCGCCTCCCGGACCGAGGAGGCGGTGCGGCAGGCCGTAGAGGAAGTTGACGCTCACCGCGTAGACGCCCGGGGGAAGGGCCGGGCCGTCGGATGCGACCTGGTGTCCCGGAGGGACGACCCGCGGGTCGCGCGGGGGCAGCTCATAGCGCAGGCCGGCGAGAGCCGGATCGACCGCGCCGAAGTACGCCAGCCCGATCGGCTCGCTCACACCCTGGCGATGAAGGACGCGCCGCAGCTCCAGCAGGTCCTGTCCCCAGTCGATGTTGCTGTCGAGCAGGTGACGCGGCCCGCCGCGCGGCCCGCCGGCGAGCTCGTTGAAGTAGGACAGCTCGTGCGGATGCACGAGCAGCGTGCCGACCACCATCCAGGCGAGCGCGGCCGCGACACACGCGCGTCCCGCATGTCCGAGCCACGCCAGGACGTCCGGGTGCGCCACGCGCGCGACGCCGACGAAAAGGAACGGAACAATCGGCAGGTCGTAGCGCACGCCGATGTCGAGCCCGGTCATGGCGCTCATCACGAAGAGCAGGAGCGCCGCCGGCGCGATCCAGAAGAACTCCTCCGTGGCCGATCGCCGCGCGGCCGGGACCAGCGTCGCCGCGGCGGCCGCGAGCAGCGCCAGGATCGGGATGGTCAGCGGCAGCTTCACGAGCAGCGCGTACAGGTCGTACCACCACCAGCCGCCGCGCCGGATCGCGCCGCGCAGCGCGACGGCGTAGCCGCCACCCGGCAGTCCCGGGTTCGCCTCGAACGCCTGCTCGTCGAGACCGAGCAGGTACTCGGCCGGCAGCGGCACCGGCAGTGCGCCGAAAACCGTTCCGTCGAAACGGTTCTGCCGCTGCTCGTAGAGCATCTGGTAGAAGCGCGCCTCGCGGTGCGGCACGACGCCGCCGGTGCGCGGCTTCGTCAGCGCGGGGCTGAGGAACGGAAACGACCCGAGCGCGCGGCCGGTCCCTTCGAAGCGATACCCGATGTTCAGCACGACGAGCGCGATGACGGGAACGAGCAGGAGGCGGCGTCGCGCGCGCGGCGGCGGGGTCTCGTCTCCGGGCGCGCACCGCGGCAGCAGCGCGAGGACCACGCCGAGCGGGACGAACACGAGGGCGGTGAACTTGGTCAGGAGAGCGAAACCGCCGACCACGCCGGCCAGCGTGACCAGTCCGGCGGACGGATCCTCGCGGGCGCGGCGCAGGGCGTCGAACCCCCAGAAGAAGAACACCGTCGCCATCAGGTCCGTGGTGGCGAGCCCGGCGTGCGCGATGAGGTTCGGCTCGAAGGCCCAAAGGGCCGCCGCCAGAAGTCCCCCTCCGGTCCCGAAGAAACCACGGGCGCAGCGGAACACGAGGCTCATCCCCAGAAGCGACACGAAGACGAACGGCAGCCGCGCCCGGCGGAAGAGGTCGAAGTAACGCGCCGCGTTGGCGCGCATGAAGTCCTCGCCGAACTCCACCTGGCTCGGAGGCTCGCCGCGCGCGCGCGCCCGCGCCCAGGAGTCGTCGTAGTCCACGACGGGGTTCGCCGCGAGCACCGGCACCGCGGCAACGAGCTTGGCCAGGGGCGGGTTGTGGTGGTACAGGCCGAACGTCCCGGTCTGCCAGTAGGACAGCCCGGCCGGGACGTGCGCGAATTCGTCGATGGTCGGAGACGAGCGCCACGAGGCGTGCACCACCAGCGCCGCGTGCGCCAGCATGAGAACGGCGAGGAGGTGCCCCGCGGCGGTGCGCGGTGTTGTGACCATGGCGGGGCGCATCCTACTCCGTGATACAAGGGCGGCGGAGGATCCCCCCGATGAACGAATCCCGCCCCGGACTGCTGCGCCCCGTCATCCTCGCCGCCGGCATCGCCCTGGCCGGGGGGCTCATCGGGCACGGGTTCGTGCGGGCGCGCGCCTCGGATCGCTTCGTGACGGTGAAGGGGATCTCCGAGCGCAAGGTGCAGGCCGACATCGCCTTCTGGCCGATCATGCTGTCGGCCGCCGACAACGACCTGCACGCGGCGCAGGCACGTGTCGATGCCCAGATGGAGCAGGTCAAGGCGTTCCTGGTGAAGCAGGAGCTCGACCCGTCGGGGTTCGAGGTGCAGAGTCCGTCGGTCTCCGACGCCTGGACGAACCAGTACCAGGACCGCACCAAGGTCGCCACCCGCTTCGTCGTCAACCAGACCCTGATGGTCTCTTCCGAGAAGCCGCAGGCGGTGGCCAGCGCCAGCCGCAAGGTCGGAGAGCTGGTCTCCGCCGGCATGGTGCTCAACTCGGGGCAGGGGCCGATCTTCATGTTCACCCGGCTCAACGACATCAAGCCCGAGATGATCGCCGAGGCGACCAAGCGCGCCCGCGAGGGGGCCGAGCAGTTCGCGCGCGACTCGGGCGGCCGGCTCGACGGCATCCGGCAGGCGAGCCAGGGGGTCTTCGAGATCCAGCCGCGCGATCCGATCCCCGGCGCCAGCGAAGAATCCCAGATGAACAAGACGGTGCGGGTGGTGACGACCGTGCAGTACGCGCTGGCGGGATGACGGCGCTGCGCGACACGCTGTGGGCGCGCTTCGGCCTGGAGGAATTCCGGCCGGGCCAGGAGGAGGCGATCGCAGCCGTCCTCGACGGACGCGACCTCGTCGCCGTGATGCCGACCGGCTCCGGCAAGTCGCTCTGCTTCCAGCTCCCGGCGCAGCTCCTCGAGGGCGTGACGCTCGTCGTCTCACCCCTCATCGCTCTGATGAAGGACCAGGTGGACGGCCTGCGGGCGCGCGGCCTCGGCGCGGCGGCGATCCACTCGCTCATGGGGGGCGCACAGCGGTCGGCGACCGAGGCCGATCTCGCCGCGGGGCGCCTGCGTCTTCTCTACGTCGCGCCGGAGCGGCTGGCGCACCCGGGATTCCGCGCCGCGCTCCAGCGCACCCGGGTCGCCCGCCTGATCGTGGACGAGGCGCACTGCATCTCGCAGTGGGGGCACGATTTCAGGCCCGACTACACGCGCCTCGGCGAGCTGCGCGCCGTCCTCGGCGTTCCGGCGGCCGCGTTCACCGCGACCGCCACGCCCGACGTGCGCCGCGACATCGCGCGGCAGCTCGGGATGGCCGACCCGGTCGAGATCGTCACCGGCTTCGAGCGCCCGAACCTGACCCTGTCGGTCGAGCCGGCCCGGGCGCGTGCCGACAAGGCGCGGGCGCTCGATCGGCTGCTGCGCGATCCGGGGCCCCCGGGGATCGTCTACGCCGCCACGCGCAAGAACGTCGAGATGTGGGCCGCGCACCTCGAGGAGCTCGGGTTGCGCGCCGGCCAGTACCACGGCGGGCTGCGGGACGAGGAGCGCGAGCGGGTGCAGGACCTCTTCCTCGCCGGCCGGCTCGACG
>DASYQE010000021.1:0-21146 GCA_036005805.1 Candidatus Polarisedimenticolia bacterium
CCCGAATCGCCGCGCTGGGACCGCAGTCGCCGCTTCTACGAACGCCTCGGGTTCGTCTTCACGGGACCGAAGCTCAAGCTCCTGCTCGTGTAAGATTCCCGGCCGATGCAACCGCCGACGCAGCCGACGGTTCCACCACGCCGCCCACGCCCGCTTCCGTTCCTCGCCGCCGTGTCTCCGGAGGCGATGGAAGCCGCCAGGAACCAGGGGATCCTGGCGCACCTGTGGCCGGCACCGGCGGTCGTCTTCTCCGCGTTCCTCATCGCCTGGGGGGCCGAGTGCGCGCAGTTCTGGGTGTCGCGCGGCATGGCGCTCGCCATCCTGGCGTGGCTGCAGGCGCTGCCGGAGTTCGCGGTCGAGGCGGCGATCGCCTGGTCGCAGCAGATCCACTTCATGACCGCGAACTTCACCGGCTCCCTGCGCCTCCTGGTCGGGCTCGGGTGGCCGTTGATCTTCTCGGTGGCGGCGTTCGGCGCGTGGCGGCGCGACAAGCGCCTGCTGCGCGAAATCGCGCTCGATCCGGAGAACGCCATCGAGGTGTTCGCGCTCGGGCTGCCGATCCTCTACTTCCTCTTCATCTGGGCGAAGGCGTCCCTGACCCTCATCGATGCGGTGGTCCTGCTGGCGATCTACGGCTTCTATCTCCGGGCGCTCAAGATGGTGCCGCCACGGTCCGAGGAACACGTGGACGATCTCGAAGCGGTGCCGCGGCGCATCATGAAGCTGCCGAAGCGGACGCAGGGGTTCGTCATCCTCGGGCTGTTCGTCGCAGGCGGGCTGCTGCTCGCCTTGTCCGCCCACCCGTTCCTCGTCAGCATGCTGCACTTCGCGGTCACCCTGGGGATCTCGCAGTACCTGTTCATCCAGTGGGTCGCCCCGTTCCTGTCCGAGTTCCCGGAGAAGCTCTCGGCCATGTACTGGGCGCGGCAGCCGGGCAAGGCGGCGATGGCGCTGATGAACATGGTCTCGGCCAACATCAACCAGTGGACCATGCTGGCGGCGATGATCCCGATGGTCTACAGCCTCAGCCGCGGCGAGCTGTCGTCCGTGCCGTTCGACGAGCACCAGCGGGCGGAGATCCTCCTGACCATCGCCCAGTCCCTGCTGGGGATGCTCCTGATGATGAACATGTCGTTCCACCTGGTCGAGGCGGGCGGGATCTTCCTGCTCTGGTTCGCCCAGTTCGTCCGCCCGGGCATGCACGTCCCGGTCACCCTCCTCTATTTCGCCTGGTCGGCGTACGAGCTGTTCATGATGTTCGCGGTGCGGCGGCGGGTGGAGGCCTGGCACGCCCTCTCCCGCACCTGGCGGGAGCACGCCCGACGCGGCTGACGCCGCCGCGTTATCCTGCTTCATGAGCCGGCGGGTGCGAATTCTTCTGGCCGCGGCGATGTTCTGCGGCATCGTGGCCTGCGGTCTCGTGCTGGTGCGGCCGTGGCTCGCGGGGCTCGTCGCCGAGCACGCGCGCCGCGAGACCATCGCCCGCGCCCGGGCCGCCCTCGGCGCGCCCGTCACCATCGACCGGGCCGCGGCCGGGTTCACCCCGGTCGTGGTCGTGCTCGAAGGGCTGAAGCTCGAGGCGGACGGCGCCTTCGGGCTGCGCTCCGGGTCGTCCATCGACAGCCTCGAAATCAGCGGCGACCCGTGGTCCCTGGTCCGCTGGGGTTCGGGGCCGATCGTCTTCCACATCGAGAAGCCGAACTGCGCCTTCGCGCTGGGAGCCGACGCCGCGCACCCCGCCGAAGGGGCCGGGGAGGCCGCCCCCGCCGCGGCGGCACCGGCGTTCCCGCCCGGTTCGCGCCTCAAGGTGCGGCGCGGCACCGTGTCGCTCCTCGCTCCCGGCGGGACGTCCTTCGCGTGCGACGGCTTCAGCCTGGACTGCGGGCCGGGCGCGACGTCGCTCAAGGGCTTCATGGGACGGGCCGGCTGCGGCGGCGGCATCCTGACGACACCGCTCGGTGAGATCCGCGCGCTCGAAGGACAGGTCGGGTTCACCTGGAACGAAGGAACCATCGCGGTCGATCCGATCATCTTGCACGGCGAAGGGATCGATCTCGCGGGACGCGGCCTGGTCACGGGCCTCGCCGCGGCGGCCCCGGCGGCGCAGGCGGGGGCGACGCCGGCCCTCGGCGGCAGCCTGACCCTCGGGATCGACGCGGCCGCCCTGGCGCGCTGGCTTCCCCCTGACGCGGCGCCCGCCGGACGCCTGGACTTCAAGCTGCAGGGGACCTGGAGCGCCGCGGCGCCCCGGCTCGACGGCCGTTTCACCTCCGACGCGGCGCGCCTCTACGGCGTCGAAGCGAGCGGCGTGAGCGGTGCGCTGCGCTACGACGACGCGCTCACCCTCGAGAACGTCGTCGCGACCCTGTTCGGCGGCTCGGTGCGCGGCGGCATGACGGTCCGGCCGCGCGACACCGGAGGCTGGGACGGGAGCGCCACGATCGCCGCGCAGCGCCTGGACGCCGCGCAGCTCCTCCAGGCCGCCGGGTGGACCGGCCCCGCCATCGAAGGCGCCATCGGCTACGACGGCCGCCACACCTTCGACCAGGACGGGACGGCGAGTCTCGGCGGCGGAGGCGAGGTCACGCTCGACGGCCGGATGCGATCCACCGACGGCGAAGCCCGCCCGCTCACCGCGCGCGTGGCGGTCCAGGCGCGCGGACGCACGCTGCAGATCACCGACGGGACGCTGCGGGCCGCCGCGACCGAGGCGCATTTCTCCGGGGCGTTCTCGGCCGAGGATGGCGTCCGCCTGAGCCTGCGCGGGGCCAGCGGCGACCTCTCCGACATCCTGCCGCTCTTCTCCGGTCCCACGAAGCCCAAAGGCTTGGCGAAGACCCGCGCCGCGGCCGGGGCGCCGGGCGCGGCGCCGGCGTGGTCCGGCTTCGCGCCGCTGGCGATCTCGCGGGCGGCGCTGCTCGCGGCGGTGCGGGCGGCGCAGGCCGGCGCGGGGATGTCCGGCCTGCCGGCCATCGTCAAGCGGCTGGGCGGACGCTGGGAGTGGGCCGGCGACCTGCGCGGCACGGCGAAGGGTTTCGACTTCGACGGCAAGGTGACGGCGAAAGGGCTCACCTGGAACTCGGTGCCGCTCGGGGATCTGGAGGCCGACCTGAAGTACGCGAAAGACCGCCTGACGCTGCGCTCGGTGCGCCTGACCGCGCAGAACGGCGGCGTCCTGACCGGTGACGGCACGGTGGACTTCAAAGGGGCGGGTGCGCTCCGCCTGCAGGGGACGTTCGAGAACATCCCCGCGGCCATCGCGACCGCCTTCGCCACCTTCGCCCGGCTCCCCGAAGGCGCGCTCAGCGGTGAGGTCAACGCCTCGGGGACGTTCGACACGCCAGGCGTCGATGTCCACGTGGCCGCGGGGCAGGTGCGGGTGAGCGGCGTGGACATCGGCGACATCCAGGGGAACGTGACGGTCGTGCCGTGTGTCGTGCGCAGCGCCGGTCTGCACGGTCTCGTCGGCGGCGCCGTCGTGACGGTGCAGGGGGGCTTCCCCTTCTGCCCGGCGGCGGGAAGCGAGCAGGAGCGCCTGACGATCCAGGGTGACGGGTTCGATCTCTGCGCGCTCGCGCCCCTGTGCGGCGTGGCGCTGACCGGCAAAGGCGGCCTCGACGGCTTCCTCGAAGGCGGGATCGTCGCGCCGCGCGGCACCATGAAGGTGACCGCCACCGACCTGATGCTCGGCGGCCTGCGCCTCGGTCCGGCGCAGATCGACGCCGACATCCAGGGCTTCCAGGCGAACCTGAAGGGAGGGCTGCCCGAGCGCCACGTGACCCTCTCCGGCAAGGTCGAGGCGCGCGAAGGCG
The DNA here is from genome assembly GCA_036005805.1 of Candidatus Polarisedimenticolia bacterium. Taxonomy (GTDB): domain Bacteria; phylum Acidobacteriota; class Polarisedimenticolia; order Gp22-AA2; family Gp22-AA2; genus DASRAU01. The sequence continues at coordinate 3,813 of DASYQE010000021.1, forward strand.
TGCCGGCCGAGCTGGCCATCGAAGCGTCCGACCTGCGCCTGCGGGGCGTCGACATCGACCCGACGTTCCCGCAGGACATCGGCTTCAACCTCACCGGTCGTGTCGATCTGCGGGGTCCCCTGGCGCAGCCGCAGACGCTCGAAGCGGACGGCCGCTTCGACCGTGTCCGCCTGGAAGTGGCGGAGGCGTACGCGGCCAACGAGGCGCCGATCGGGGCGCGCCTGCGCGCCGGCCGGCTGCACGTCGACCCGGCGGTGCTGTCGGGTCCCGGCACGCGCATCGAGGTGTCGGGCGAGGCGGGGATCGATCCGAAGCAGCCGGTCGAGGTCGATCTCAACGGTCGCTTCGACCTGCCGCTCCTGCGCACCTTCGTGCGCGGGCTTCTGGCCGAGGGAACCGGGGAGATCGGCCTGAAGATCCGCGGGCCGCGCGACGACCTGGACTTCTCCGGGTCGCTCAAAGTGGACGCGCCGCACGTGCGCTATCCGGGGTTGCCGTTCCCGATCGACGACGTGGTGGAGCGGGTCACCTTCGACGGCTTCAGCGCGGTGATCGACAGCCTGAACTTCCGCGCCGGCGGCGGCACCGTCATCGGCACGGGGGAGATGCTCCTCGGCAAGGCGGGGGCGTCGCGCGGCCTCGCGTCGATCCTCGCGGCCGACGTGAGGCTGTCGGGGCACGGGGTCAGCGCCGAGTTCCCGGAAGGCTTCCGGTCGGTCTCCGACCCCGACCTGCACCTGGTGTACGACCCCACCGGGCTGCTCCTCGAAGGAACGGTCGATTTCGTGCGCGCGGTGTACAGCCGCGACTTCAAGATCGAATCGACGCTGCTCTCCGGGCGCGCCCGGTCGCCGTTCTCCTTCGGATCACCCCCCGAGCCGGTCGCCGGCATGAAGCTCGACCTGACGCTGCGCGCTCCCGAGGAGCTGTGGCTGCGGAACGACTTCGGCCGCATCGAGGGGGAGGCGAACCTGCACATCGGCGGGACCGCCGCCGATCCCTCGATCCTCGGCCGGGTCACCGCGCTCGAGGGGAGCACCATCGACTTCAACCGGGTCCGCTACCACGTGCAGTCGGGGACCATCGACTTCAGCGATCCGAACGTCATCGACCCGCTCTTCGACCTCAACGCCGAGACCACCGTCGCCGACTACGGCATCAGCCTGCGCGTCGAGGGAACGGTCGAGTCGTTCCGCTACGAGCTGACGTCCGACCCGCCGCTGTCCGAGCCGGACATCGTCTCGGTGCTCTTGACCGGCCGGCCGGTCAGCACGCTGGGCTCGACGTCGAGCGCGATTTCCCCCGAGAGCGTCTCGGCGTATCTCGCCGGGCAGATCTCGCAGACGCTCAGCACGCACTTCCTCGGCCGCGTCGCCCCCGACGTCATCGCCATCGATCCGCTGGAGTCGGTGGCGGCGCAGGGGAGCGACCCGGCGACCCGGGTCACGCTCGGCAAGCAGATCACCCCGGACCTGAGGCTCACCTACAGCGACCTGCTCGGCTCGGGCGAGGCGGCGTCGTACCAGGTGGACTACCGCGTCGGCCGCCACGTCGGCCTCGTCAGCGAGCGGACACCGGAAGGCTCGATCGCGGGCGACCTGCGCTTCACGCTGCCGGGCAAGGACCCGATCCTCCCGTGGGAGGCCTTCGACCTGGCGCATGCCCAGGCCAGACTCGGCGAGGTGAAGTTCGCCGGCACCATCGGCCTCGAGGAAAAGGAGGTGCGCCGCAAGCTCCGCCTGAAGACGGGACAGCGCCACGACCGGGCCCGCGTCAGCGACCGCCTCGATCGCCTGCTCGCCTTCTACCAGCGCAAGGGATACCTGACCGCCGAGCTGGACGTGGACGAAGCCGCCACCGCCTCGGGGGCCATCGACCTGACGGTCAACGTCAACGCCGGTCCGCGCATGGAGCTGAAGATCGAAGGGACCGGCGGGCGCCAGCCGCTGAAGCAGGCGATCGTGCCGCTCTTCTCGCAGAGCCTGTTCTTCGAGGAGACCATCGAGGACGCGCGCGCCCGGGTCGAGTCGCTGGTGCGCGACCGCGGTCATCGCGTCGCCACGGTGGCGGCGCAGGTCGAGAACGACGATCCGGCCCTCACCCGCGTCCTGTTCCGGGTGACGCCGGGCCCGAAGACGCAGGCGCAGGAGGTGCGCATCGAGGGAACGCGCCAGATCGAGGAGGAGGCGGTGCGCCGCGAGATCGACACCCATGCCGACGACTGGCGCCACCGCGGCATCGTCACGGGCGGGCGCGTCGCGGAGGACGCCGCCGCCATCCACACGCTGTACGTCTCGAAGGGCTTCCCGGAAGCGGACGTGCCGCCGGCCGACGTCATCCTGCAGGGCGAGGACGGGCGCCGCGCCGACGTGGTCTTCCACGTCGTCGAGGGGCCGCGCGTGTCGCTCGGCAAGCCGCGTTTCGAGGGCAACCGCGGGATCGACAGCGAGCGCCTCACGACCGCCTTCGACATCACCGAGGGAGAGCCGTACACGCGAGCGACCATCGAGGCCGCGGTGGCGCGGGTGCGCCGCACCTACGACGATGCGGGCTGGCCCGACGCGCGCGTCACCTGGAGCGACGAGAAGACGTCCGGGGACGAGGAGTCGGAGGTGCGCGATCTCGTCGTCAGCATCGAGGAGGGCCTGCGCCAGCAGGTCAGCGACGTCACCATCGGCGCCAACATCATCACCGACGACGACACCATCCGGCGCGCGCTCAAGATCCGGCCGTACAAGCCCCTGAGCCGCGCCGATCTGCTGGCGAGCCAGAGCCGCCTCTACCGGCTCGGTCTCTTCCGCGCCGTCGAGGTGCGGCCGGGCCCGATGCCGGAAATGCCCGGCCCGCCGCCCGAGCCCCGGGACAGCAACAGTGCCACCCCGCCCGGCGCCGCGCCGAACGCCCCTCCGACGGAGCCGGCCGTCCCGCTGCCCCCGCCGATCGTCGAGCCCGGTTTCTCGGCGGAGCGCCCGGCGACGATCGTGCCGGCGGCGCCGCCGCTGTACTCGAGCGCCGAGCAGCCGCCCGAGGTCCCCACGGTTTTTCCGCCGGACGCCGGAGCGCCCGCGCCCGCGCCGGTCGCAGCGGCGCCCGCCGAGCCGGCGGCCCCGACCGACGAGCCGTTCAGCCGCCCGGTGGAGGTGCTGGTGCGCGAGGCGCCGCCGCTGCGGCAGACCTTCGGCCTGGGCTTCGACACGGAAGAGAAGATCCGCGGCCTGTACGAAATCGCCCATCGCAACATCTTCGGCAGCGGGCGGTATCTCGGCCTGCAGCTGCGCGCCTCGAGCCTCGAGCAGCGCGCCTCGGTCCTGTACCGCGAGCAGGGGGTGTTCGGGGGCCGCTACGACCTGCTCGGATCCGCGTACGGTCTCGACGAAGAGCGCCCCGCGTTCACGGGGCGCACCGTCGGCATCACCGGCCAGCTCAGCCGCGATGTCACCAAGGCGACGCGCCTGCAGTGGCGCTACAACCTCAAGGACGTCAACCTGTCCGAGGCGACCAGCGAGTTCGAGGGGACGACCATCCGCCTCGCGAGCGTGTCGGGCGTCGGCATCCACGACACGCGCGACTCGCCGTTCAATCCGCGCATCGGGCACTACTTCTCGGCGGAGATGCAGGGGTTCGGCAACGCCATCGGCTCGGAGGCGCAGTTCGCGAAGGGGCGCTTCCAGGCGTTCACCTTCAAGGAGGTGGCTCCTTCCACGGTGTGGGCGCAGGCGGTGCGCGTCGGCGCCGCGTGGACCTTCGGCCAGTCGCGCAGCGATCCCGCTTCGACCGGGGACGCGCTCTCCGGGGTGCCGCAGACGGAACGCTTCTACGCCGGCGGCGACAGCACGCTGCGCGCCTTCGGGCGCGACCGGGCGGGGCCGCTCGACGCGGAAGGGGACCCGCTCGGCGGCGAGGGGCTGTTCCTCCTGAACGAGGAGCTGCGCTTCCCGCTCTGGCGCAAGCTGCAGGCCGTGGTGTTCACGGACATCGGCAACGTCTATCGTACGTTGAGCGACTACACGCTGTCCGATCTGCGCGAGTGCGCCGGTGGGGGGCTGAGACTCATGACCCCCATCGGACCCTTCCGGCTGGAGTACGGGCAACTGCTCGACCGCCGCGAGGGGGAGGACCAGGGACAGCTCTACTTTTCGATCGGCCAGGCGTTCTGAAGGAGGGCCACATGCCAACGAAGCGACGCGTCCTGATCACCGGGGCAGGCCAGGGGATCGGGCTGGAGTGGGTCCGGCAGGAAGCGCTGGACGGATCGACGGTCATCGCGACGGCGCGCGATCCGAAGGAGTCGCCCGGCCTCCTCGATCTCGAGAAGAGCGCGCGCGGCGCCGTGGTGGTGCTGCCGATCGACGTGACCGACGACGCCTCCGTGGACGCGGCGGCCCGCGCCGTGCAGGAGCGCTTCGGCGGGCTCGACGAGCTGGTCAACAACGCCGGCACCTACGGCCCGCGCGACGACCGGCGCCTCGGCGCGCCTCCCGAGGAGGTGCGGCGGGTGCTGGAGGTGAACACCATCGGCCCGTATCGCGTGACGCGGCGCTTCCTGCCGCTGCTGCGCCAGGGCAAGGACGTGCGCGTCGTCTTCATCACGTCGCTGATGGGATCGATCGGCGACGGTCCCGGCGGCTCGTCGTACGGCTACCGCATGTCGAAGAGCGCCCTCAACATGCTCGGCGCCAACCTGGCGCACGATCTTCAGGACGATCGCATCGTGTGCCTCATCCTGCACCCCGGCTGGGTGAAGACGCGCATGGGGGGCTCGCACGCCCCGCTGCCGCTCGACCAGTCGGTGCGAAATCTACGACGGACCACGATGCGCGCCTCGATGGCCGAGAGCGGCTCGTTTCTCGATCACACCGGCGAGCCGCTCCCCTGGTAGATTACCGGACGACTTCGCCGTCGATCAGGATGCGCAGCTTGAACTTGTCGGTGCGCGTGGGCATTTCGAAGCCGTAGATCTGCGCCTTCCACGGGCCCGGGACCGGGTCGTTGATGAGCGTCCGCTCGGGCACGTTGAGCGTCGCCGCCTGGTCGTCGGGGAAGTCGTACGGGTTGAGCAGCGTCAGGTCGATGTCGTTGAGCGGGATCCCTTCCCAGCCGTTCTGCCACGACAGCCGCGCCTCGACCCGCTGCGCTCCCGGCGGCACCGTGAACGGAAACTCGATCGTCTGGAACTCGTTGATCCGTCCCTGGAGCGTCTGCATCGGCGCCGGGACCTGCACGACCGACAGGGCGAGATCGGCCGACATCTCGCCGGCGTTGGTCCAGTCGCCGGTGACCGTGACGCGCATCACGCCCGGCTCGGAGGCATCGAGCGGGATGGTGACCGGATCCGAGCCGATCACGAAGGTGGTGACGAGGTAGTCGCCGTCGCCGTCGAAGTTCCGGTGACGCCCGGTCTTGGCCGTGTGGACCGCCACGATGATGTCCTCGCCGAAGATCTGGTTCCGCGGCCCGTCGAGAGGATGGATCGGTGTCGCGACCAGGTTGACCGCCTGCACGTTCGGCGGGACCTGGTAGTAGAGCTCCGCGCGGCCGCCCGGCTTCAGCGGGCCCACACGTCGGCTCACCGTGCCGGTGTCCACCGTCACCCCGGCGTTCATCGACAGGTTGGCGGCGACGCTCGCCACCGCGTGCGGCAGCGGCGCGGTCGTGTCCGGAACGGTCCCCGCGGCCAGCAGGTCCCATGCCGCCTGGCCGTTGACGTACCCGGCGCCCTGGTCGTTGATCGTCGATCCGTCCTGGAGGTAATCCGGGTTCGCCGACATCACGATGGCGTTGCGGATCTGGCGGGCGGTCGCGTCGGGGAAGCTCTGGCGCAGAAGGGCCGCCACCCCGGCGACCGTCGGCGACGAGAACGACGTGCCCGAGGCGATGCTGATGCCGCCCGTCCCCGAGAAGCCCATGCCCATCGAGGCGTAGCCGCTCGCGGTGACATCCGGCCCCGGGCGTCCGTCGGCGAGCGGTCCGCGCGACGAGAACAGGGCCGTCTCGGGCCCGTCGAACGGGCGATAGAGCAGGCCCAGGCCGGGGCCCCACTGGAGATCGCGCAGGATGCGCTCGTTGTGCGCCAGGCTGGCCGCGCCGACATCGAGGCTTTCGCGCGACGTGCCCGGGCTGCCGACGGTCACGCCGCTCGGTCCGGCGTTGCCGGCCGACTCGACCACGACGACGCCGTGGTCCACGAGCTGGTCGGCCGCCGTCTCGAACAGATCGTGGCCCGGGTGGAGCGTCGTCATCGACAGGCTCATGTTCACGACGGAGATGTTCAGCCCGCCGGGGTTGCCTTCCCTCCAGGCGTCGCGCAGCACCAGGACCTCCTCCATCGCCTCGAGGATCGCCGAGCCGGGGATGCTGATGAACGGCGAGAAGACCCGCATCACGAAAATGCCCGACGAGGGCGCCGAGCCGACGATCGGCATGCTGTTGGCGCCGACGATCGCGCCCGGGGCGTAGCGCCTGATCGCCGCCAGGAACTGGCTCGTCGGCGTGAACTGCGCCATGACATTGCCGGAGATCATCCCGGCGACGAAGGTGCCGTGGCCGTCGTTGACCACCGAGCGCCACGAGAAGCCGTCGTGCGCGAAGTCTTCGCCTCCGAGGATCGACCCGTCGAACTCGAGGTGCGGGTAGTTCGGTTTCAATCCGGTGTCGATCACCGCCACGACCACGCCCTGCCCCTGGATGCCGTGGGCGTGGAGCGACGACACCCCGAGGATCCCCGCGTTGACCAGGTACGAGTCGGGATGGGCGGCAGCGAGGCCCGCGATGTGGGACACCTCGGTGATCGGCGTCAGGCTGTCCGCCACGATCGCGCGCTCGCCGCGTCGCTTCCCCGAGGGGAGACTCCGCTCGAAACGCGAGGAGGTGTACTGCTCCGGCGCGGCGATCGGCGGGTCCTTGAGGACCGCCGCCGTCCCGGCGAAGCGGCCGAGAGCCGGCAGCGCCGAGCGGGGCACGGTCGCCGAGACGGCGTCCACGATCCCGAACGCGTGCCGCACCTCGCCGCCGGCGGCACGGATCTTCTCGACCAGCGCGTCGTACGGCGGATGGAAGCGGATGAGCACATCCTCCATCGACGCACCGGGGTCGGGGAGCGGGCCCGGGTCGGGGTCGATGCCGGGAACGATCGTCCGGCCCCCGCCGGACGCCCCCGAAGGGACGAGAGCCAGCACCAGGACGAACGCCAGGCCGAGGGTGGAGAGGGTGCGGAAACGGGAGGGGGGGACGATGCGCATCGAAGGAGCCTCCATCGCGTGCGACGACGTCGAATTTTTCCGGACCTGGACGCTGTATCTACCGCGATCCGCCGCCGCGTGCAATACAATGACGTCGCAGGAGGCGGGTCGTTTGGCGGGCGTGCGCATCATGTACTGGAAGCACATCCCTTATGCCGTGCGGGCCAAGGACGACGCGGGGCAGGTGTCGCGGTCCCTTCCCGAGGCCTTCCAGGAAGCGATCGACGCGCTGGCGATGAACGTGGGCGCGGCCGCCGCCGAGGACTACCAGGCCGGCTTCCGCTGGGGCCCGACTGAAGAAGCCCCCGGGTCCGCCGCCGCGGCAGCCGATGCCGCCGTCGCCGCCATCGTCGCCGCCTGGCCCGACGAACGTCTCAAGGCCGCGGCCCGCGGGGACGAGGGTCGGTGAGCCAGATGCGCACCGGCGCCGGGGGTCCTGATCCGGGTCGTCCGCCGCTGCCGGCGGGGGATCCGGCCCTCCTGCCGTTCCTGCAGGCCCGCGACGAAGCCCAGGCGGGGCTGCTGCTCGATGACATCGTCGCGCGCCATGCCGAGCCGGTCGCCCGCGCCGCGGTGGCGCGGCACCTGCGCGCCGCCGGCGCGCACCCCGGCCCGCTTCCCGACGCGGAGGCGCTGAGCGCCCACGTCCTGCTCATCCTCAGACAGCGGCTGCGCGATCTGCGGCGCCCTTCCTCGGCCCCGGGCGACACGCGGCTCTTCGGCGAGCTGCGGTCCTTCCTGGCGGCGCAGGCGGACGACGCCTGCCGCGGCTGGCTGCGCGGCGCCTTCCCGCACCGTATCCGCCTGGCGCACCGCCTGCGCTACCTGCTGGCGCGCGACCGGCGTTTCGTCCTGCGGGCCACGCCCGACGATGAGTGGCGCGCGGGTCTGTCCGGGCGCGACGCGCGCCTGTTCGCCTCGGGGGAGGCCTCGGGTCCGGGTCGCCGCATCCCCGAGGCGCCGCACGGCGCCCGTCCTGTCCCGGCGCGGCTGGGGAGCGATCCTTTGGCCCTGTCCGACCGGGCGTTCGATCTCCTCACCCGCGCGGGCGGGCCGGTGGATCTCGAGCACCTCGTGGACGTTCTGGAAGCGGACCTCGCCCAGGTCGAAGCCGCGACGGGCGCCGCCCCGGAGGACGAGGGGCCGGTGGCGGCCGCCTCCTTTCCGGAGATCGCGGATGACGGAGGCCAGGCGGCGGAGGATGCCGCGTCCGATCCGGTCGCCGCGCTGCGCCGCCTGTGGGACGAGATCGTCGCTCTGCCGCCCCTGCAGCGCGCGGCGTTCCTCCTGAACCTGCGCGACGGCGAGGGACGGGGCGTCATCGCCCTGTTCCCGATCGCGGGCGTGGCCGACATGCGCCGCATCGCCGCGGTGCTCGACATGACCCCGGAGCGGCTGGCGGAGCGCTGGCGGGCGCTGCCGCTCGACGACGCCGCCATCGCCGCGCGGCTCGGGCTGACGCGGCACCAGGTCGGCCTGCTGCGGCGCGCGGCGCGCGAGCGCCTGGCGCGACGGCTCGCCGCTCCCCCGGCCCCCCGAAACCGGCGCGCATGACGCACCTCGGCGCCGATCTCCTGATGGGCTACGCGCGGCGGACCCTCGACGCCGAGGCGCTGCTCCTGGCCGACGATCATCTCTCCGGCTGCCTGGAGTGCCGCGGGCGCCTGACCGACGACGACGGCCTGCGCGCCACGGTCCGCTCCATGCGCCGCGATCTCGCCGCGGCGCGGCAGGCGCCGACCAGCCACCTGCCCTACGACCAGATCGAGGCGCGCGCCGAGGGACGGCTGCGCGGGGCCGCGCGCGAAGTCGCCGAGACGCACCTCGAGTCGTGCGCGCCGTGCGCGGCGCAGGCCCGCGATCTGGAGCGCTTCGCGACCGCCTTCCGCGACGCGCGGCCGCGCGCCACCATCGCCGGCGCCGCCGCGGCCGCCGCCGGCAACGACTTCCTGGTGGGCGCCGGGACCACGTTCACCAACGGGATCGGGTCCGCTTCCCGCGCCGGCGGCGCCACGGCGGGTGAGGTCGCCGCGGACGCGGGCGATGACGCCGAGGCCGGCGAAGACCTGGTGCGCGCCGACGGCGTCCGCCCGACCTTCCGCCTGTCGGACGAGGCGGCGGCGGAAGCCACGCGGCCGGCCCCGTCTCGTGCGATTCGTCTCGCTCCCGCGACGGCGGAGCCGGGGGAGCCGGAGGAGCGCAGCCTGGCCGCGACGGTCGCGCTGATCGTCATGGGCGCGGCGGTGCTCGTCGGCGTCGGCTTCGGCGGCCGCGCCGCGTTCCAGAAGATGGTCGCGCTCAATGGCCGCGTGCAGGAGCTCGAGCGCCGCAACGAGACCCTGCAGTCCCAGGCCGACGCGGCCGAGCACGCGCGGTCGGAAGCCGCCGCCTTCGCCACGCAGCCCAGCGGTCCTTCCGGTGCGACCGGCGCAAACGCCACGCCGGCCCAGCCTTCGGAGGCCGCCGTTCCGGGACAGACCGCGCCGGTGCAGGCACGCCGTGAGGTCACCATCCAGGACAGGAAGGGCGCCGTCGGTCTCGATGCCGAAGGCGATCTCGTCGGCTTCGACGGGCTGCCCGTGGCCGCCGGCAAGGTCCTCGCATCGGCGCTGCGGCGCGGCGGTGTCGAAGTCCCGGACGAGATCCGCACGCTCGCCACGGCTCGTCCGAACCTGCCCGAGGCCGGCGATGCCGGTGCTGCAGGTGCGTCGGAGGGCGTGGTCACGCTGGCCACCGCGAACGGCACCCTCGTCCGCGGCGTCCGCCCGGTGCTGTCGTGGGGCGCCGTCGAAGGTGCGACGGCGTATCGCGTCGTCCTCTACGACGCGGGCGGAAATGCGATCGCCCAGGCAGGTCCGACCCGGAACACGAGCTGGACGGTGCCGCGATCCTTGCCGCGCGGCCAGGTGTACCAGTGGCGCGTGGTCGCCCTGCGCCCTGCCGATGCGGCCGCGGTCGCGGCGGCCGCCAACGCCCCGGAGGCCGCGGCGGGCCCGGCGGAAGGAGCGGCGGGCGGCCCGGCTCCGGCGCCTGGCGTCGCGCCGGCTTCGGTGCCGCGCGGCGCCGCCATGGAGCGCATCGCCACCGGCGCCGCGCGCTTCAAGGTGCTGGGGCAGGAGGATTCGACCGCCTTCGAACGCGGCCTGCGCGCCGCTCCGGGCTCGCGTCTCGTGGCGGGTGTGCTGGCGGCGCGTGCCGGACTGCTCGACGACGCCGAGCGCGAGCTGCGCGCGCTCGCGACCGACAACCCCGACTCCGACGTGGTGCGCGGCCTCCTCGCCAGCGTCGAAGCGGCCCGGATCCCCTGAGACAGCACCTCGATCAGTTCAGCGTCAAGACCGCCCGCGGCCTGACCGATATCACCGCCCGGGTGCGCCGCGTCGTCGAGGCCTCCGGCATCAAGCGCGGGATGTGCACCGTCACCATCCGGCACACCTCGGCCAGCCTCGTCATCCAGGAGAACGCCGACCCGAAGGTGCTGACGGATCTCGAGGCGTTCCTGACCCGCCTCGTCCCGGACGGCGATCCCCTCTTCACGCACAACGACGAAGGAGAGGACGACATGCCGTCCCACGTGAAGGCCGCCGTCACCCGCACGAGCGAGCAGATTCCCATCGACGGGGGAGAGCTGCTGCTCGGCACCTGGCAGGGCCTCTACGTCTGGGACCACCGCCACCACCCGCGCGACCGCCGCATCGTCGTCCACGTCCTCGGCGAGTAGACGAGGACGTCGGAGTGGGCGTCAGTCCCCCAGCATGATGAGGGCGTAGAGCAATTGGAACGGGCAGGTCGCGATATCCCCCGCGACCGTCAGCGGTGTGAGCAGCAACCACGCGCGGTTTTTCTTGCGCGCCTCGTTGAACGACCACAAGTGCGATGTCTCGGGTTCGTTGACCTCGACGCGCCTGGCCAGGACGACGTGGGCGCCGGCCGGGACAGCACCGTTGCGCAGGACGGGTCCGGCAAGCTGCTCTCGATACGAATCGATGTCGAGCACGATCAAGACATGGATGCCTGATGGAAGGGCCGCGAGGCGCGTTTCGAGCGAATCCCAGCCGAACTCGACGTACTCGGCCTGGACGGGGGTGGAACCGGTGGGAATCTCGCCGTCCGGCACCCAGTAACCGACACCCGGCGGTTGAAAAAGCAGCTCGTCGACCTCGAGGCGGACCGCACCCGGACTGGGTTGAGGCTCGCCCTTCTTGTTGAAGGGCAGCCTGCCGATTTCGTCGAAGGGCACCCTCAGGACGACCATCCTGGTCTCGGGGTGCTTGTGTGACTGGACACCAAGCCGAAGAAAGAGATCGTGGCCCAGCGTCGCCGATTGCCGGACCTCGGTGATCCGCGCGTCGCGGTCGGTTCGTCCGGCCGATCTCTGGATGACGCCGAAGGTCAGGCAACCACTGCACAGGGCTGCCGACATGGTGACGCCGATGGCGCCAGCAAAGGAGACGATCCGCATGAGCTCAGCGGCCCCGACTCACGCGCGCGGCAGGCGGATCACCACGACGGTCTGATCGTCGACGGGGCGCGTGCGGCCGGAGAACGCCTCGACCTTCTGGAAGATGAGATCGACGAGGGCCTTGGCGGGGAGATCCTGGTTCGCCTGGACGATCTCCTTCATCCGATCGAGTCCGAACTGCTCATCCTTCGCGTCGGCCGCCTCGGTGATGCCGTCGGAATAGAGGACGACGATGTTCCCCGGGCGCATGACGACGTAGCCGCGTTCGTAGCGCGCGTCGGGATCGGGCCCGAGCACCATCCCGCCCTGGTCGAGCAGCGCGAAGGCGCCGTCGCGGAAGAAGAGGCCGGGCGGGTGGCCGGCGCTGCAGTAGATGAAGTTGCCGTTCTTCTCCAGCTCGCCGTAGAACAGCGAGATGAAGCGCGTCGCCAGGGTCGAGCGGTTGATGACCTTGTTCAGCTTCTCGACCGTGCTGATGAGCTTGAGGTTTTCCTGGACGCCCATGCGCAGCCCGGTGATGACGTCGCGCGCCTGCAGGGCGGCCGGCAGCCCGTGCCCCGACGAGTCGGCGACGGCGACGGCGAGGATGCGGTCGGAGATCGGGATGAAATCGAAGAGGTCGCCGCCGACCACCTCGGCCGCGACCGAGCGGCCGGCCAGTTCGTAGGCGTGGAACACCGGAGTCGAGTTCGGCAGGAGCGCCTTCTGGATGCGACGCGCCTCCTCCATCACGTCGACGAAGCGGGCCTCGCGGATCTTCTGCGCGACGACGTGCTGCACGGCCGACAGGAGATAGAGCAGCCGCTCCCGGTCGTACTCCCCCTCGATGCTGAAGGAGAGAAGCCAGCGGTTGTCCTCGCCGATGGTCAGGGCCGCGAAGGCGGAGACCCCGAGCGGGTCCTCGATCGACCGGTCGAAGCCGGGATCGCTTTCCTTCATCACCAGCAGCCCGCGTTCGAGGAGCAGCGCCACCGCCTGGTAGGTGATCGGCACGGTGTAGCCGATGCGGTCGGGCGGGTTCTCGCCGTACCAGCGGCGCAGCACGTAGCGTTCCGGCTCGTCGAGCTTCTCGTAGAGGCGCCCGGCGACCAGGTTCAGGTCGTCGCGGTAGTCGCGCAGGATGGTCTTCAGGATGGCGTCGAGCGTGGACATCACGTCCCGCTGCGCCACGATCGTCCCGAGCGTGCCGTCGAGCCGGCGCCAGAACGAGCGGTATTGGAGCGAGCGCTCGACGGTGGTCATCGGGCCTCCCCGAGCCGCTTCTGGACGCCCTGCGCGGCGCTGTCGTTGGGGTCGATCTTCAGCGCCGTCTCGATCTCGCGCCGGGCGCCGTCGAGGTCCTTCTTCTGCATCAGCACCTCCGCCAGCCGCACGTGCGCCTTGACGTAGTCGGGGGCGATGCGCACGGCTTCTTCGAGCGCCTGCTGCGCTTCGTCGATCGATCCGCCCCGGGTGAACAGGAGGTTGCCGAGGTTGTAGCGCGACTTCTCGTAGCGGGGAGACAGGGCACTCGCCTGCCGGAACTCGCGCTCGGCGCCGGGCACGTCGCCCAGCTGCTGCAGCGTCAGTCCGAGCGAGTTGTGGAAGCGGGGATCGGACGGCTGCTGCGCGGTCGATTTTTCCAGCGCGTCGCGCGCCTCGGCCGGGCGCTTGAGATCGAGCAGGACCGAGCCGAGCGCGAACCACGCCTCTCCGCCGCCGGTGCCTTCCTCGGCCGCCTTGCGGTACACGGCCGCCGCGTCATCGAGACGGCCGGCGCGCACCAGCGCCGCCCCCTCGGCGCGCCGCGCCGTCCAGAAGGTCGGCCGCGCCTCGGAAGCGCGCGAGAAGGTGTCGAGCGCCTCGTCGTCGCGGCCGAGGCGGGCCAGGCTGTTGCCGCGGTTGACCAGGGCATAGGTGTGCGTCGGCCACAGGGCGAGGCAGCGGTCGTACTCGGCGACGGCGTCCTCGTGCTGCCCGCGGTCGGCCAGCGCCGACCCGAGGTTGTAGTGCACGTTCGCCTCGACCGACATGGCCGGCCGCCCCAGCGGCAGGAAGGAGACGAGGAAGAAAACCGCCGCCGCCAGGACGCCGCGCGCCAGGGCGGGGTCTGGACCTTCGACCCGGCGGAAGGTCGAGACCGCGCGCGCCGCGAAGGCGCCCGCCGGGATGAGCAGCGCCGGCACCAGCGGCAGCCGGTACCGCGACGACATGTAGAACAGCAGGGGGACGGCCGCCGCCCACGCCATATAAAGATGAAGGGCCCTGCCTCGTGGTGCGCCTTCAGCGCCGACTCCGGAAACGTAATCGGCCAGCGCCAGTGCGCCGATGGCGGCGAACGGCAGGAACGCCCCCCACAGGATCGGCAGCCGTTCGCGCTCGACATACTGGCTGTACTCGGTCGAGGGCTCGTACGACCCGACGAGCGCCAGCGCCTTGCGACCCTCGAGCACCAGCCACGACAGCGGCGACCCGACGATGAAATCGATTCCCTTGCGCAGGAAGTGCGCGCTGATCGCGCCACGCTTCAGCGGGTGGCCGACCTCGCGCTCGGCGATGGCGCGCTCCTCGTCGGCCTGCCGGTCGGCGGCGCCGGTGAATCCGGGCGGGGGCATGAAGAGGCCCATCGCCTGGGGGTTGTTCCCCTGGTAGAAGGTGACCCCGCCCTGCGCCGAAATGAGCTGCAGGTCCCCCGAAGCGACGAGATTGTGCAGGAGCGACGGCAGGAGGACGGCGCAGGCGCCGAGGGCGAAGCGCAGCGCCGCTCCGAAGCGTCGCCGCGCCAGCCGATCGAGGGCGCACACGAGCGCCAGGAGCTGCGCCGCCGGCAGGCACAACGAGAGAAGTCCCACCCCCGCCCCGGCGAGCCCGTCGCCGCGCCGGCCGTCCCCCTCCTCGGCGCGCAGCAGGAGATGGAGCGCGACGAGACCCAGGAACGAGCCGAGGGCGACGCCGAGGATCTTGGTCTCGAAGAACGCGAAGGGCAGGTAGAGGGCGGCCATCACCGCGGTCCACAACGCCGCGCGCGCGCCGGACAACCGTTCCGCGATCGAGTGCAGCAGGGCGATCGACGCCAGCCCGAGGAGGGCCTGCAGGACGTAGACAATCGTCAGGACGTGTCCGGCGACCGTCTCGAGCAGGCCGAGCAGGTACGGGTAGAGCGGCGCGAAGTAGAACGACTCACGGCCGATCCAGGCGCCGCCGGCGATGCGTTGCGCCCACGTGTCGTAGATCGACGCGTCGAGGATGAGCGTGTCACGCAGGATCGGGTCCTTCATCCAGGTGACGAGATAGAAGACCCGGAACGCCGCCGCGGCCAGGAGAACGACCGCCAGGCCGACGGGCAGGCGGAAACTCCCCGCACCGGCGGGTGCCGATTTCGTGCTCGTCGAGTCCGGGGTGCTGCTGCGATCCAAAGGCTGTCTCCGCCGTCGCCAGGCCGTTCCCAGGGTGCCTTGCCTTCACCGGAGGCGGACGCTATTGTCGCGACGGGCGCGCCGGGAGCGAGGACATGGGGGCGACAGCGCGGAGGATATCGCACAGCCGGGGAGGCCGGACGCCGGCCCGTCCCGCCGGCTTCTCGCTCGGTCTTTTCCTCCTGCTGCTCGCTCCGGCGGGGGCGCGGGCGGAAGTGAAGCGGCTCGCCTTCCCGGTGAGCGGCATGCATTCGCCCCTGGCGACCCGCGGCGTCGAAGAGGCGATCCGGCAGCTCCCGGGCGTGGCGCGCGTCAGCGCCGATCTCGGCAGCGGACGCGTCGAGGTCGAGGCGGAAAACCTGAAATCGCTCAACCTGCAGGAGGTGCGCACCCGGGCGGCGCGCGCCGGCTTTCCCGTCGCGGGTGACCTGGACATCCAGGCGCGCGGGCGGTTCGACACGGGCGTGGACGGACGCATCACCTTCAAGGTCTCCGGAACGACCTACGCCTGGCAGGTCCTCGAGTCGGGGACGCTGCTCGAAATCATCCGCAGCCACCCGGGACTGAAGGGGGATTTCGTCGCCGGCTTCCGGCTGTTCGAGAAGCCCGCCTGGAACCACCCGGCGATCAGCCTGACCGGATGGGAGGCGATCCCGGCCCCGGTCACCGTCGCACCGGGCCCGCCGGCGAACCTGCGCCCGGCGCCCGCAGGTCCTGCCGTGACGAAACCCGCGACCGGCAAGGCGAAGCCGGCCGTGACGAAATCGACTTCGGTCAAGCCCGCGGCCTCGAAGGCGAAGACGCCCGGCCCGAAGCAGCGCAAGGATTCGCAGGACCCCGAAAAACCGTGACACGCGCGATTCGCCTTGCGGCGCTCGGCGCCGCGCTCGCCGCCGGCCTCGTGCTCGGCGGCTGCGGCCGGGGTCCCGGGCCGGCCGGGGTCCGGCATTCCGGCCCCGATCCCTTCCTGCCGCTGGTGGCCGAGGACCCGCACGGCCGGGCGCTGCGCTTCGCGGATTTCGCCGGCCAGGTGCGCATCATCGACGTCTGGGCCTCGTGGTGCGGTCCCTGCCGCATGACCATCCCGGAGCTCAACGCCCTCTACGAGCGCTATCACGGGCGCGGCCTCGTCGTCATCGGCGTCTCGGTAGACGATCAGCCGGCGGCGGTGCTCGAGTTCCAGCGCCACATCCCCGTCCGTTATCCCACGGTGATGTTCAACCCGAACCTCGCCCTGCAGATCGGCCAGCCGTCGTCGATCCCGACGACATTCGTGGTGGACCGGGGCGGGGCGGTGGTCAAGACGTACGTGGGCTACGTGGACGCCGCCACCCTCGAGGCGGAGATCCTCAGACTGCTTTGACCTCCGGGGGCGCGAGGGGCTACCATGACCGCTTCCTGACCCCGCCTTTGGAGGCCCCATGGAACGACGCGTCCGCCTCGGCGACGTGATCGACGACTATTGCACCCGTTGCAGGATGATCATGAACCACGGCATCGTGGGCATGGTCGGCGACGACGTCGCCAAGGTGCGCTGCAACACCTGCCAGTCCGAGCACGCTTTCAAGCACGGCCGCATCCCCAAGCGCCGCCGGGGCGAGACCGATCGGCTGTTCGCCGAGGTCCTGCGCGGCATCCGGGGGGAGCCGGACGCCGCCGAAGCGTCGGCAGGAGCGGGAGACGAGCCGGAGGGCGAAGCCGCGGCGGAAGAGAAGCCCGGGAAGAAGCCGCGCGTCGCCTCGCGCACCAGGGTCGCCCGTCACGCCCGGACCGCGGCGAGCCGGACTGCCGCCCTGGCCGAGCCGCCCCATGAACCGGACGAGGACCGGGACGCCGAGGACAGGCACGCCGACCTCGAAGAGCCGTCCGGTTCGGAGATGACCGCGGCCGCGGAGAGCGGGGACGAGGCGGACGAGGCGGACGAGATCGCCCCGGAAGCAGGGAACACGTCCGCTCCAGATGAACGGGACGAAGAGGGGCCCACGCACGGCGTACGGCGCAAGCTCTTCACCATCCGGCGTCACAGCGGCGGCAAACCTCCTGTGGCCGGGGTCACCACCGACGGCAGCGCCGAGCGCGCCGCCCGCGGCCAGGGACAGCAGCCGCAAGGCCAGGGCCGCTTCGGCGGACGCGGCGGTCATGGTGGCGGTGGGCGTCACGGCCACGGCGGTCATGGAGGCCAGGGCGGAGGCGGCCGGCAGGATCAGCAGGGGCGCTGGCCCAGGCGCCACCGGCGCCG
>DASYQE010000022.1:0-5965 GCA_036005805.1 Candidatus Polarisedimenticolia bacterium
AACGGCGAGGCGCTAGAACCTCCAGCCGATGACGATCGGCAGCGTCTCGAAGTACTGCTCGACGTTGACCCAGTGGTACTGCGCCTCGATGTAGATGTCGGAGTTGGTCAGCGGGAACGACACGCCGGCGGTCGCGTACCAGCCGAACTTGGTCAGGGTCTTGTCGGAGAGGATCACGTCACCCTGGACGAGACCCGGATAGCAGTAGTACCACCAGTACGGATCGCAGATCCAGCCGGGGACGAGGACCTCCTGGGTCAGGTCGGCGTGCACCCGGTAGCCGCCGATCCCGGCGCCGCCGATGAACTTGGCCTTGTCGCCGTGCGATTCGAACTGCAGCCCCACCCGCAGCGACCACTGGTCCACGTCGCCGTCGTCGATGCGCACCTGGTGGTCCGGCAGCTCGCCGGTGTTGACGTCCCACCAGTCATAGGCGAAGTCCCAGCGCACGGCGACGGGGCTCTTCGGCCACGCCCGGATGACCTGGCCGAACCCGATGGTCCAGCCGTCCTGCATCAGCTTCGCGGGATCTCCCTGCGGCATGCTGTAGCCGAAGTCGAACTGCCAGGTGATCGGCTTGCCCGCGGTCCCCGCCAAGGCGGCCGGGCTTCCCGCCGCCACCACACCCAGCACGAACGCCACGCCCAGGATTTTTCTCATGTCGACCTCAGAAGCGCCAGCCCACGACGATCGGGACGGTCTCGAAGTACTTCTCCACGTTGACCCAGTGGTACTGCGCCTCGATGTAGATGTCGGAGTTCGCCAGCGGGAAGGACACGCCGGCGGTGGCGTAGTAGCCGAACTTGGTGAGAGTCTTGTCGGAGAGGATGATGTCCCCCTCGACCAGTCCGGGGTAGCAGTACCACCAGTAGTAGGGATCGCAGATGTAGCCGGGGACGAGGACCGAGTTGGTGAGGTTGGCGTGCAGCCGGTAGCCGCCGATGCCCACACCGCCGATGAACTTGACCTTGTCGCCCGCCGATTCGAACTGCAGCCCGGCACGGAGCGACCACTGGTTCCCGTCGCCGTCGTCGACGTGGATCTGCCCGCCGTCCGCGCTCGGGGGGAGATTCCCGGTGTTGACGTCCCACCAGTCATAGGCGAGGTCCCAGCGGATGCCGAGCGGCTTCTTCGGCCAGGGGCGGATCACCGAGCCGAACCCGATGGTCCAGCCGTCGTCGAACACGTCGCCGGGCTTCCCCTGCACCATGCTGTAGCCGAAATCGAACTGATAGGTGATCGGCTTCCCGGCCGTACCCGCCATCGCGACCGAGCCTCCCGCCGCGAAGAGGACCACCAGAAGCGCCACGCCCAGATGCCGTCTCATGCCCACCTCCCGGTGCGACTGACGTCCGACAACGTTCCCCCTGTCCCGAATCGGACGGACGCTAGCACCCGCTTCCGGGCGGGTCAAGACACCTGCCCCTAGAGGCAGGGGCGCCGATCAGCGCCAGGCGCTCCCCACCTGGAGGTAGACGGCGTGATCCTCGGGCCCGACGGCGTAGTCGATGCCGGTGGCGAGGCGCAGCCGCCGCGCCAGGAGATACCGGAAGCCGAGACCCTGGGTGTCGCGGTCGGAGGCCTCGTCGAAGCCGTCGAGGCGGCCCCAGGCGCGGCCGATCCCCGCGAAGCCCACGGCCGACCAGCGCGGCGTGATGAGCCAGCGGACCTCCGCCTCGGCCATGGCGGCGTTCTCGTCCTGGTAGCGCAGCGCCGGGATGCCGCGCAGGTCGACGTACGGCAGCTGGTAGAAGGGAACGTCGCCGCGCGCCGCGCGCCCGTCGAGACGGCCCCCGAGGACGACGTGCGTCCCGGCCGGCAGGTAGCCGAAGACCTGGGCGCGGTACACCTGGAAGGTGTTCTCGCCGCCCCAGGACGGATCGTAGAAGAGGGTCTCGACCGCCCCCTTCACGCCGCGCGTGGCGGTGAAGATCGAGTCGCGCGAGTCGTACTCCCATGACAGCCCGAGGCCGGAGTCGCGCGCCGACCGTTCCTCGCCGGAAAGCGCCGGCTCGGGATGGTTCTCGTCGAACTGGTTCTGCAGATCGAGCCAGACCCAGCGGAAGGCGGCGTGCTGGTTGGTGTTCCCCAGGCGCCTCAACACTTGTTGGGACGACAACCAGCCGTCGAGGTTGAAGCCGATCTTGTTCTCGCCGGTGCCGAGTTCGTTGCCGATGCCGTAAAAGGTGAGGTTGGCGTCGGTGTAGGCGACGCCCCCCTGGTAGCGCCACGTATCGTCTTTGAAGCTGAGGCGCGCCCCGGTGCCGCCGAAGGCGGTGCCGTTCTCCGTTCCCGCCGCGGCGACGCCGAAGATGCCGGGAGGGGTGAATCGCTTTCCGGACCCCTGCGCTTTCGTCTCCATCTCGCGCAGCGAGCCGCGGAAGAAGACCAGGCCGATCCCGCCGCCGTAGCCGACCGCCGGCTCGGTGATGACGATCGGCACCGGCAGGAAGCCCTTGCGATCGAGCAGCCACTCCGAGGCATCGAGCCTCTGGTCCTGCGGATCCTGGAAGGCCTTGTGCGCCGGCGCCGCGGCCTCGGCGCCGATCGTCCGCGACACTCCGAGCCCCAGCGCCGCGGCGAGAAGCCCCGCGGCCGCGCCGGCACGCCTCACCCAGGCCCCGCCTTGCCCTCGAGCGGCAGCGTGACGGTGAAGGTGCTCCCTTTCCCGACGACGCTCTCGACCGCGATGGAACCGCCGTGCGCCTCGGCGATCCAGCGCGCCAGCGACAGCCCGAGCCCGGTGCCGCCGGTGTCGCGGGTGCGCGCCGGGTCGGCGCGGTAGAAGCGATCGAAGATGCGTGGCAGGCTCTCGGCCGGGATGCCGATGCCGGTGTCCTGGATGGCGACCTGCACGGTGTTCCGTTCGTTCCGCGACCGGATGCGGATGGTCCCGCCCGTGTCGGTGTAGCGCACCGCGTTGGCGAGCAGCGAGCGGAACAGGCGCCGCAGGCGCGCCACGTCCCCGAGCACCGTGGCGGGGGCATTCTCGTGCAGCCTGACCTCCAGACCCTTCTCGTGCGCCAGGATGCCGGCGTCGTCGCGCAGGTCGCGCACCAGGTCTTCGATCCTCACCGGCTGGCGCTCGATCGGGACGCCCCCCGCGTCGGCGCGGGCGAGCGTGAGCAGGTCGTCGACGATCCCCGACAGGCGTACGCTCTCCTCGAGGAAGGTCTGCGACAACCGCTGCGCCTCGTCCGGCGTGCGCGGGCCGGCGAGCGCCAGCTCCGCCTCGCCCCGGAGGATCGTGAGCGGCGTGCGCAGCTCGTGGGCCACGTTCGACGCGAACTGCTCGACGCGGCGCAGCACGCCGGTCATGCGGTCGGCGGTGGCGTTCAGCGTGTGAATGAGGCGTCCCAGCTCGTCGTCCACGTCCCGCTCCGGCATGCGCTCGTCGAGGTTGCGCGCATTGCGGCGCGCCGCGATGGCGACGATCTGGTCGATCGGCCGCAGGGCCGCCCGTGCCAGCAGCCAGCCCCCCGCCGCGGCGAGCGCCGCCACGAACGGCGCCATGAGCAGGAGGATGCGCCGCACGTTGGCGAGGACCCGCCGCACCCCCTGGTCGGTCACCGCCACGCGGATCTCGAACGTCTCGCGCGACAGGCTGGCGATGTGGTACGACCCCTCCGGGCCGCGATCGATCGACGCGAGCACGGTACGGCCGGAGACCGCCGGCGCGCGCGTCACGTCCACGGCCGCCCGATCGCCCGACTGGTAGAACTCCCGCCCCTCCCTGGTGCGCACCAGAACCGAGTAGTGGTCGGCCTCGGCGTCGAGGTGCCGCTGCAGATCGGCGCGCACCTCGTCCGGCAGGTGCGACAGCGGCTCCGCCGCCGCTCCCGGCTGCAGCAGGGTGGCGATGCGGTTCGAGATCCAGACGGTCTGCGCCCGCAGGCCGCGCTGGATGGCGCGCTGCCCCTCGTAGCGCAGGTAGGCGTACACGGTGAGACCGAAGAGGAGGAACCCGAGGAAGAAGATCCCCGAATAGTAGAAGGTGAGGATCGCCCGCAGCGAACGGAGGCGCGCCGGGACCTTCATTCCTTCGCCGGCTCCTGCAGGACGTAGCCGACGCCGCGCGCCGTCCTGATCAGCGCGTGCTTGGCGCCGTCGTCGATCTTGCGGCGCAGCCGGTTGATCACCACGTCCACGACGTTCGTCCCGCCGTCGAACTGCATGTCCCAGATGTGCTCGATGATGAGGACGCGCGACAGCACCCGGTTCTTGTGGCGCACCAGGTACTCGAGGAGCTGGAACTCCTTGTTGGTCAGCTCGATCTCCCGCTCGCCCCGCCTCACCTTGCGGGTCACGAGGTCGAGCGTCAGGTCGTCGACGCGCAGCACCGGGGTGCGCTCCTCCCCCTGCCGGCGCATCAGTGCGCGTACGCGCGCCAGAAGCTCCGCGAAGGCGAACGGCTTCGGCAGGTAATCGTCGGCGCCGAGGTCGAGCCCGCGCACCCGGTCCTCGACCGCGCCGCGCGCCGACAGGATCAGGACCGGCGTCTTCTTCCCCGCCGCGCGGATCGACTCCAGCACCGCCAGGCCGTCCATGCCGGGAAGCATCAGGTCGAGGACGATGGCGTCGTAGTCGTTGTCGCGCGCCAGGGCCGCGCCGTCGCGGCCGTCGCCGGCGACGTCCACGGCGATCGCCTCCGCCTCGAGTCCCTTCTTCAGGAACCCGGCGACGCGCGTCTCGTCCTCGACGATGAGGAGGCGCATGGCGGCGTCATGGTAGCCCCCCTGCCGAAAAGGGCGCAATCGCCGCGTTCCGGGGCCGGATGACAAAGATGTCATCCGCGCTTCATGGAGGCGTCATGCGCGTCCCGTAACTAGGGTCCTCATGAACACCAAGCGGATTCCCCACGGCCCGGCGTTCGATCGGTATCTGCAGGATCTCGAACACTGCCCGCCCCTCACGGCGCGGGAGGAACTCCACCTGGCGCTGCGCATGCGCCGGCTCAAGGCGCGGCTCGTCGCGCTCATCGGCCGGCGTGCCGAGCTGCGGCGTCCGGCCGGGAAGAGCGGCCCCCTCGGCATTCCCTTCGCGCGCCTGGAGGCGGCGGTCGCCGGACTCGAGCGCGCCGCGGCGGCGCGCGCCGGCGTGACGCGCCGCAAGGCGCGCCGGGCGCGCGCGGTCCTCGGCACGCTCCACCGGATACGCACCGTCTTCGTCACGCACAACCTGCGACTCGCCTTTCACCTGGCGCGCCGCCTCACCGGGCGCAGCGCGCCGCTGCCGGATCTGGTGCAGGCGGGGAACGTCGGCCTGCTCGAGGCGGTCGATCGCTTCGACCCGCGTCGCGGCAACCGCTTCTCGACCTACGCGGCGATGTACATCACGCGCGCCGTGTACCGGGCGCTGCCGCGCCTGACCCAGCCGGTGCACGTCTCCGAGTACCAGCGGCGGCTCAAGAGCCGGCTGACCGAATCCCGGCGCAGCCTGATGCAGGAGCTGGGGCGCGTCCCGACGCTCTCGGAGATGGCCGCGCGCGCGCACCTCGAGGAGCGCAAAGCGAAGGACCTCATGACCGCCAGCCTGTCGATCCTCGAGCTGGACGCGCCGGTCCCCGGCACCGACGGTCTCTACGGCGACACGCTCCCCGGGGAGGACGGCGCGACCATGCGGGAGCGCCTGGTGCTCAGCGACCTCGTGCGGCACATGCACGGCCTGCTGCCTTCGCTCGACCCGCGCCTGCGAATGGTGCTCCGCCTGCGCTACGGACTGGACGGAGACGAAGCCCACACGCTGAAGGAGTGCGGCGACCTCCTGTGCCTCAGCCGCGAGCGGGTGCGCCAGCTCGAGGAGGAGGCGCTCCAGATCCTGAGGACGAGGCTGCGCGGCCTGGACTACGGCGGCCGCTACCGGGCCCTGTCGGCCTGAACCGGCAGTCGTCCTCGCTGATGTCGGGCTAGAATCCGGCGCGCACCCTTTTCAACGCCCGATTCGGAGACCCGGACGATGACTCGAC
>DASYQE010000023.1:0-8435 GCA_036005805.1 Candidatus Polarisedimenticolia bacterium
GGGATAGACCTCGCTGTAGGTCCCTTCGAGGTAAGCCTGCGCGACGATCGCCGGCCCGCCGTGTCCGGGGCCGATGACGTACATCATGTCCAGGTCGTGCGCGCGGATGACACGGTTCAGGTGCGCGTAGATGAAGTTGAGGCCGGGCGTGGTGCCCCAGTGGCCGAGCAGCCGCGGCTTGACGTGCTTCCGCTCGATCGGCTGCTTCAAGAGAGGGTTGTCCATCAGGTAGATCTGGCCGACGGAGAGGTAGTTGGACGCCCGCCAGTAGGCGTCGATCCGGGCGACGTCCTGTTCGGTGAGAGAGCCCTGCTGCATCGATGGATTCTCCGGCCCTCAATGTATCGCGGACTCACGACGCCGGACAGGGAGGGACATGCCGCCGCCTTCCGCCAGGGCGACAACCGTCGCCTCAAGGGGTAGGCTTCCTGCATGCCTGGCATGCGCCGGATCGCGGGACTCCGGGTCGCCGTTCCGCTCGCTTTTCTCTGTGGCGTTCTTCTGTGCGGCTGCGCCCACACGCGGGCGGCGGTCGCCCCCCTGCCGTCGATGTCGCGGGAGCTGCGGTCCGACGGGCACGCTTCGACGCTGATCGTCTTCCTGCCGGGGCGGCGCTCGCACCTGGGCGATTTCGAGCACGAGGGCTTCTTCGACATGGTGCGCGATCGGGGACTCGACGCCGACCTGGTGGAGACCGACCTGCACCTCGGGTACTACATGGACGGGACCTACGCCAGGCGCCTCTGGGAGGACGTCGTCTCGCCCGCCCGGGACGCCGGGTACCGGCGGATCTGGCTCGTCGGCATCTCCCTCGGCGGGAGCGGCGCCATCGGGTTCGCGCGCGAGCATCCCGACGCGATCGCCGGGTTCGTCCTGCTGAGCCCGTTCCTGGGTCCGCCCGAGATGCTGGTAAGGATCCGCAGCCAGGGAGGTCTCGCGACCTGGTCTCCCGACCCGGCCGCCGGCCCCGGTTCGCTCAAGTGGTTCATCGAGCAGAACTGGGACTTCCTGCGTCACGCCGGCGCCGACGGCCGGCCGCCGGTGCTCTTTCTCGGGTATGGGCGGGACGAGCCGATGGTCCCTTCGCTCGATCTGCTCGCCGACACGCTTCCCGCCGATCGGGTGATCCGCGTTCCCGGCGGCCATCGCTGGAACACCTGGCGCGGGCTCTGGGCCGAGATCCTGAAACGACTCGACACGTCCTCCGGATCGGCCACGGGTTGACCGGCGGCCCATCACCAGTCGTAGGATGAAACCCTTCCACAAGGACGGACCGATGGGCTCGTTTCAGATGCGCGCGCTCCGGCGGACGGCGATCGGTGTCGCGCTGGCGCTGTCCGCTCTCGCCGACGGCGGGACGGCCGCGTCCCCTGCGAGTGGCACGCCGCGGGCCGCGACCGCGGCCCCCGCGGGCGGTTCGAAGGCCCTGACCCAGCTCGTCCTCGACTCCTGGGGCAGCGACGAAGGACTCCCCCAGACGGCGGTCCACGCCATCGTGCAGTCGCGCGACGGTTTCCTGTGGGCGGGAACGGAGGAGGGGCTGGTCCGCTTCGACGGGGTGGCGTTCAAGGTCTTCGACAAATCCAACACGCCGGAGCTGCGCAACAACCACATCTGGGCGCTCGCGGAAGACCGCGACGGAACGATCTGGATCGGAACCTATGGCGGCGGCCTGGCGCGCCTGCGCGACGGGGTCTTCACGGCGGTCACCACGAAGGAGGGCCTGCCCAATGACTCGGTGCGGACGCTCTACGCGGATCGATCGGGCGCCGTCTGGGCCGGCACCGACGGCGGCGGCCTGGCGCGCCTCGCGAAGGACGCGATCACGGTCTTCACGACGCGCGAGGGCCTGCCGCACGACCGCGTCAATGCCGTCACGGAGGACGCGGGCGGGACCCTGTGGGTCGGAACCGACCACGGCGGCCTCGCCCGGTTCGACGGCGGACGGTTCCGGGCGTCGGAGCACTCCGGGCACCTGCACGACGAGGACATCAATGCGCTGCACGTCGATCGGGACGGAGTTCTCTGGGTCGGCACCGACGGCGGCCTGGCGCGGATGGCCGCCGACGGGTTCGCGCGCTTCACGACCCAGGACGGGCTGCCGCACGACTGGGTCAACGCGCTCGACGAGGATCGCGACGGCGCCCTCTGGATCGCGACGTCGGGCGGGTTGTGCCGCCTGCGGGAGGGACACCTCGAGGCGCTGACCTCGGCCCAGGGCCTTCCGAACGCGACCGTCCTCAGCCTGGCCGCGGATCGGAACGGCCGTCTCTGGTTCGGATCGGCCGGGGGCGGGCTGGGCCGGCTCAAGGACGGCGTGGCCGCCACCTTCGGCCCCCCGGAGGGGCTGTCGCACGACATCGCCTCGGCGATCTTCGAGGACCACGAGGGAACGCTCTGGGTCGCGACCTACGGCGGCGGGCTGAACAGCCTGCGGAACGGTCGCTGGAAGACGTTCACGACGCGGGACGGTCTGCCCGACGAGGCCGTGACCGCCCTCTTCGAAGATCGGCAGGACACGCTGTGGGTCGGGACGCGGCGCGGACTCTGTCGCCGCGCCGGCGAAACCTTCCGGAGAATCGGCGGCGCCGATGCGGTGTCGCGCACGGGCGTCCGCGCCATCACGGAGGGGAGAGACGGCAGTCTGTGGGTCGGCACCTACGGCGCCGGCGTCCTCCGGTACCAGGGGGGGCGCACGCGGCGCTACGGCCGCGAGGACGGGCTGAGTCACGAGCACGTGCAGGCGCTTCTCGAAGACGCGCGCGGGACGCTGTGGGTGGCGACCGACGGCGGAGGGTTGAACCGCTTCGACGGGACGAGGTTTTCTCCGGTGGCCGGGATCGCCAGCCCCTTCATCGGCGCCCTGGTCGAAGAGCCGGCGGGAACGCTGTGGATCGGGACGGATTCGGGACCTTGCCGGCTGGAGCACGATCGCGTCACCTGCTTCGGAGCGCAGCAGGGACTCTTCGAAGACATCGTCTACCAGATCCTCGACGACGGACTCGGGGGCTTCTGGTTCTCCGGCAACAAGGGGGTGTCCCGGCTGGCGAAGCAGGAGCTCGACGAGCTCGCGGCGGGACGGCGCGTCTCGGTGCGCCCGACCGTGTACGGGCGCGCCGACGGGATGCGCGGGGTCGAGTGCAACGGCGGACTGCAGCCGGCCGGCTGGCGCACGCGCGACGGCGCCCTCTGGTTCCCCACCGTCAAGGGCGCCGTCCGCTTCGATCCGCATCGCGCCGCCGCGCCCCTCCCGGCGCCGCCGCTGGTCCTCGCCCGGGCGCTCGTCGATCACCGCGAGGTCGATCTGGCGCGGGGGCTCGAGCTGCCGCCCGGACGGGGCGATCTCGAGGTCCATTACGCCGCCCTGGATCTGGGGGACGCGCAGCGCGTCACCTACCGCTACCGTCTCGGCGGTTTCGACGAGGACTGGGTGGACGCGGGGACTCGCAGGGTCGCCTACTACACGAACGTCCCGCCGGGCCACTACCGGTTCGAGGTGGCGGCCGCCTGCTCCGACGGAGCGTGGCAGACATCCACGAGCCTCGCCTCCTTCACCCTGCGGCCCCGCTTCACGCAGACCGGCGCGTTCTATGCGCTCTGCGCCACCGCGGTCGTGCTCGCGGCCGTGGGGGTCGATCGGCTGCGCGTGCGGCGGATGAAGCGACGGCACCTGGAGCTCGAAGCGCTCGTCCAGGAGCGTACCCGCAGCCTGGTCGAGGCGACGCGGCGTCTCGAGGAGGCGCAGCAGCGCCAGGCCGACTTCGTGAGCGGGGTGTCGCATGCGCTCAAGACGCCGCTGACCCTCATCCGCCTGTACGGCGAGACGCTGCGCGGCGAGGGGTTCCCGGAGGAGGACCGCCGCTCGTACTCCGAGATCGTCACGCGCGAGAGCGAGCGCCTGACGCGCCTGATCGAGCGGGTGCTCGACTTCTCGCGTGTCGATCGCGGCGACAAGCGCTACCAGATCGGGCCCGGGGACCTGGCCGCGGTGATCCGGCAGGCTCTCGACATCGCCGTGCGTCACCTGAAGGCCCAGGGGTTCGAGGTCGAGGTGGAGATCGCTCAGGACCTGCCCGCCACCCGCTTCGATCCGGATGCCGTGGTGGACGCGGTGCTCAATCTCGTGGACAACGCGGCCAAGTACTCAGGGAAGGCGAAGTACGTCGCCATCCGCCTGCGCCCGGAGAGGGATCGGATCGTCTGCGAGGTCGAGGATCGGGGCGCGGGCATTCCCCCGGCCGAGCGCGAGCAGCTGTTCCGCAAGTTTCACCGGGGGCGTGACGCCGCCGGGAAGGGCGGCTACGGTCTCGGACTGTTCCTGGTCAAGCACATCATGGACGCGCACGGAGGCGCGATCGAGGTCGACAGCGACCTCGGCCGGGGCAGCCGGTTCCGGCTGATCTTCCCGGCCGCCGGCGCGGCCGCGCCTGCGGCCTCGGCGCCGTCCGCGTGAACACGCCGCGCGGCACGACGGTGGAGCGTCTTCTCATCGTGGACGACGAGGAAGAGCTCCTGCGCGGGCTGGCGGTCAACTTCCGTCGCGAGGGGTACGAGGTCCTGACGGCCGCGAGCGGCGAAGCGGCGCTGGATCTCGTGGCGCAGGAGGCGCCGGACCTGATCGTCCTGGATGTCATGATGCCGGGGATGAGCGGTCTCGATGTCTGCCGCGAGCTGCGGCGCCGTGGGGTCGAGACGCCCGTCATCATGCTCACCGCCCGCGGCGAGGAGATCGACAAGGTCGTCGGGCTGGAAGTCGGCGCCGACGACTACGTGACCAAGCCGTTCGGGCTGCGCGAGCTCATGGCTCGCGTCCGCGCGCGGCTGCGGCGTCGCACCACGACCGCCGCCGGCGCGGCGCCGGCGCGCTTCCGCTTCGGGGACGTCGCGATCGACTTCGAGAGGCTGCGGGCCGATCGCTCCGGGCGCCCGCTCGAGCTGAGCGCGAAGGAGTTCGATCTCCTGCGGCTCCTGGTGAGCCGCCGCGGAGAGGTCCTGACGCGCGACGAGATCCTCAGGCAGGTCTGGGGGTATGAGGACCCGCCGCTGACGCGCACCGTCGACACGCACATCCTCAAGCTGCGCCAGAAGCTCGAGTCCGACCCGGCGAACCCCGCGCACATCCACACCGTCTACGGCGAGGGCTACCGCTTCACGGGCTGACCCACCCGGTGCCATCCGTGTGACTCAGAGCACGCTCGCGCCTCGTTTTGACAAAGATTCACAATCGTTCACGGCGTTTTGACCGTCCCGGGGGATCGCCGGGCGTAGATTCCGGGCTCGTTGTCCCGTTGACCGCCGCCGCAAAGCGGCGGCATTTCCCGACCTGGGAGGGAGCCCGATGATCGGACGAGTCAAGCCGTCACCGTCACTTCGTTCACGCTCGGTCGCCATCGCGGCCGCGCTCCTGCTCGCGGCCTCCGTCGCCGGCGCGGCGGCGGCGAGCGCCGACCGCAAAGCCCCGCCCGGGGGATCCGGCGACACCAAGGCGCCGACGACCCCTGGAAATCTCACCGTCACGGACCGGACGGCCTACAGCGTGTCGTTCGCCTGGGGCGCGGCCACCGACAACTCCGGCAGTTTCGTCTACCGGATCGTCAACCGGACCTGGGGAACGAGCATCGACGTTCCGAGCACCCGGACGACCTTCACCTGGACCGCCTCGAACTTCCAGCCGCAGCAGACCTACACCTTCAACCTCTACGCAGTCGATGCGGCAAACAACTGGTCCCAGCCGAGCAACCCGGTGACGACGACGCTCCTCGCCGACACCACGACGCCGGGCGCCCCTGTTGTGACCCTCACCGACGCCGGGCCGACCCACCTGTCGGTGGCATGGACGGCCCAGGACGATGACCCGACCCTGTCTTCCTTTCTCTTCATGAACGGGGTCGTGGTCAACTCGGCGAGCCCGACTGCTTCGTTCACCATCGCCCTCCTGCCGCCGCAGACGACCTACAGCTTCACCGTGCAGGTGAAGGACAGCGGCGGCCACTGGTCTCCGATGAGCGGGCCGTTGTCGGCGGTGACGACGGCGGCCGACCCGAACGATCACACGGCTCCGACCGTTCCCGCCGGGCTGTGGGGGGGCGTCGTCGAGAACTGCGAAGTGATGCTCTTCTGGAGCGCGTCGTCTGACGACGTCACGCCGGCCCAGTTCATCCGCTACGACATCTCGGTGAACGGGCAGTCCATCGACAGCACCTCGCTCGGGTACACCCACGTGGACGAATACGGCATCACCGACGGGCCGAACCGCTTCGAGATCGTCGCCCTCGACGAGGCGGGGAACAGGTCCGCCGCCGCCTCGGCCACGTTCGATCTGACCGCCTGCGTCGCTCCCTGACCCGGGAAGGGGGGCGTCTCCGCCGGGGTCGGCCGTTCCGGTCTGCGCTCCGGCGGAGACGTCCACATCCGAGCCCCGCCGCCTCCCTCTCCGGGAGAAACGCCGCAAGGAGCGGCGTGCGCTACCTGCCGCCCACGGCCTTCGTCGCGGGGGCGAGCGTCCCCGCGTCGTAGACGACCTTGCCGCCGAGCATGGTCAAAAGGACGCGCGTGTCGGAGATCTTCGTCACCGGGATCTTGAACAGGTTCTGATCGAGCACGATGAGATCGGCGTCCCGGCCGGTCTCGATGGACCCGCGCGCCTGCTCCTGGTGCATCTCGTACGCGGCGTTGATCGTGTGCATGCGCAGGACGGCGAGCAGGTCGGGAATCGCCTCGGACGGCGCCAGCGGGCCGGGATAGACGCCGGGTCCCGGCTCCCCCGTCCTGGTGATCGCCGTCTCGATCTGCACGAACGGCTTGAGGGGATCCACCGGATAGTCGCTGCCGCCGGCGACCACCGCCCCGGTGCGCCAGAGATTGAAGGCCGGATACATGCGATCGTAGACCTCGTCGGCGATGTATCCGCGCGTGAAGTCGACCGAGTAACCGTCGCGCCGCGGCCACTGCAGCGACATGCTGGCGACCACCCCCAGCCGGCCGAACCGCGGGATGTCGGCCGGGTCGATCGCCTGGAGGTGCGTGATGGTGTGCCGCCGATCGTGCGCGCCGTTGGCCTGCCGGGCCGCCTCGAAGTTGTCGAGCGCGTCGCGCGTCGCCCGGTCGCCGATGGCGTGCACGTGGATCTGCCAGCCGGCGCGGTCGAGCGCCACGAACCCGGCCCGGGCATCGGCGCAGGACGGGTCGGGACCGCGCGACGGACCCGGGCGCCAGTCGGGAGCCGCGGCGGTTCCGGCGTTCGTCCGGTACGGGGCGAGCATCGCCGCGGTCTGCGCCGGGTATTCCATCACGCCATCGCAGTAGACCTTCACCGCATCCACCGTGATCAGTCCCTTCGCCTGCTTCCTGAATGCGGCCAGGTCCGCGATGCGGCGGTGCAAGTCGGCGGCATCGGAGTTGCCGCGCACGAAGGAAGCGGAGAGCCCGAGGTCGGCGCGCACCGTCATCCGGCCCTGATCCTGGAGCCTCGACCAGAACGCGATCTGGTCCTCGCCGCCGCCAGGAACGAAAATCGACGTGATCCCTTCGCGGTTGGCGTCGGCCTGCGTCTGGGCGACACGCTCCAGCCGCATGGCATCGGTCGCCGGCCGCTCGTCTCCCCAGGACGGCAGGTCATAGTCGGCGAAGAACCCGTTCGGCTCGCCGTCCGCGTCACGGCCCAGCGCCCCATCGGCGGGATCGGGCGTCTCCTTCTTGATGCCGGCATTGGCGATCGCCTTGCTGTTCAGCCAGAACTTGTGACCGTCGGCATTCCTCACGAGGACGGGCCGCGTGGTGTCGAGCCGATCGAGGTCCTGCCGCGTCAGCATCGTCCCCGGCGGCTCGACCGCCTCGCCGAAGAAGCTGAGCGCCACGAAACGCGTATTGGTCTGTTTCAGCGGCGCCTGGTCGGCCGAATCGAGGCAGGCCTGCAGCCGCGCCAGGATCCGCGGGATCGTACCGCCCTGGTAGCCCATCGGGCAGTCGCTCGACCGCGTGCCGTGGAAATGGCCGTCCACGATTCCCGGCATCACCATGCGTCCGCCGAGGTCGTAGACCTTCGTCGCGGGCCCGATGTAGGCGCGCGCGTTCTTCGTCGGTCCGACGAAGAAGATGCGCCCCCCCGCGATCGCCACCGCTTCCTGGAACTCGGGGGCCTGCCGACCGCGGAACTCGTTCGCGCCTGCAGCGACGGGACCATGCTCGGACGCAGGACGCACCTCGACGCCATGGAAGACCAGCACCGCGCCGTTGAGCAGGACCGTGTCCGCCGGCTGGGGCTTCGCCATCGCCGCCCCGGGGAGGAGCAGGATCAGCAGGGCGACCATCGTCATCCTGTTCATCGGGCCGCCATCATACGCCTGGCGCCCAGGTCGTCGAGGGTGCGCGACAGGCTCCTGAGCCCGTGCGCGAGTGCGGCGGGCGCGCAGCCGAAGCTGAGGCGCACGAAGCGC
>DASYQE010000024.1:0-1590 GCA_036005805.1 Candidatus Polarisedimenticolia bacterium
GTGGCGCGCCGGCCTCCGAGGGCGACCCCGAGACGGGTCATCTCCGGAAGGGCGCGCGTCAGCAGCGCCGCCTTGGTATTGAGTCCCAGGCCGAGCCCGTCGCACAGCCCGAAGAGGAGTGTGTAGGCGTTCTTCAGCACCCCTCCCAGCTCGACCCCGGCGATGTCGCGGCTGATGTCGAAGCGCAGGATCGGCGTCTGGATCTGCCGGCGCACCGCGCGGGCCGGCCGCGGGTCGGAATAGGCGAGCGTCACCGCGGTCACCACCCCCCGGCTCAGCTCGTGGGCGATCGACGGGCCCGAGATCGCCATCACCGGGATGGCGAGCGCCGCGGGCAGCTCGGCGGCGATGACCTGGCTCATGCGCCGGTCGGTGTCCGCCTCGAGTCCCTTCGAGGCTGAGACCAGCGCCGGCTTGGGCACCGGAGCGGCCGCGGAGTAGATGGCCCCGACCTGTCGCGCCACCTCCTTCACCACCTTCGAC
Source organism: Candidatus Polarisedimenticolia bacterium (assembly GCA_036005805.1). Lineage (GTDB taxonomy): Bacteria > Acidobacteriota > Polarisedimenticolia > Gp22-AA2 > Gp22-AA2 > DASRAU01. The sequence goes on from DASYQE010000024.1 coordinate 484, forward strand.
GGCAGCGCGAAGATCACCACGTCGGCGCCGGAAAGCGCTTCCTTCAAATCCATGGTGACCTGGAGGCCGCGCGGCAGCTCGACGTCGGGGAGATACTTGCGGTTCTGGCGGCGGGTGCGGATCTCCTCCTCCACGTCGCCCTCGATGGTCCAGACGACGACGTGCCGGTTGCGCCCGGCGCGGATGCCGGGGGTGCCGCCGGTCAGGACGATGCCGAGCGCCGTTCCCAGATTGCCGGCGCCGAGAATCGCGACGCGCACGCTGGCCACGCTGTTCTCCCGGCCGGAGCGACGCGTCCGGCGGCCGGTACTCTAGCATTTTCTGCTACGATGCCGCCCCGGCTCCGGCCGGGTCAGCATGTCGAACCCCCACACCAATCCCCTGGAACGCTGGGAACCGGTGATCGGGCTGGAAGTCCACTGCCAGCTCCTCACCGCCTCGAAGATCTTCTGCGGCTGCCCGACGAAGTTCGGCGCGCCGCCGAACACCCAGGTCTGCCCGGTCTGTCTCGGCATGCCCGGGGTGTTGCCGGTGCTGAACCGCAAAAGCGTCGAGTATGCGGTGCGGGCCGGCCTGGCGCTGCACTGCGACATCCAGCCGACCTCGATCTTCGCGCGCAAGAACTACTTCTACCCGGACCTGCCGAAGGGGTACCAGATCTCGATGTATGACCGGCCGCTGATGACCGGAGGCTGGCTCGAGATCGACACGCCGGGCGGGCCCAGGAAGATCCGGCTGACCCGCATCCACATGGAGGAGGATGCCGGCAAGCTCCTGCACGAGGGCTTCGCCGACTCTTCCACGCGGTCGTACGTGGACTTCAACCGCTCGGGCATGCCCCTCATCGAAATCGTCTCCGAGGCCGACCTGCGATCGCCGCAGGAGGCGCACGCCTACTTCTCGACGCTGCGCAATGCCCTCGTGTGGATCGGCGTCACCGACGGCAACATGGAGGAGGGGTCGCTGCGCTGCGACGCCAACGTGTCGCTGCGGCCGAAAGGAGAGACGAAGTTCGGGGTCAAGGTCGAGCTGAAGAACCTCAACTCCTTCAAGTTCGTCCAGTTCGGCATCGAGCACGAGATCGTCCGCCAGGCGGCGGTGCTCGAC
>DASYQE010000025.1:0-4631 GCA_036005805.1 Candidatus Polarisedimenticolia bacterium
CGGCAGCGAGAAGTGCAGCGCCGCCATCCCGGCCGTGCTGAGGACGAGGAGGATTTCCTCCGTCGCGTAGGCGACCGACGACAGCGCGTCCGAGGCGAACACCGCGAGCGCCAGCGGCACGCCGAGGCGCTCCTCCGCCAGCCGGCTGGTTTCGAGGGGGGATCCGAGGAGCCAGCGCTTCCAGCTCACCTCAACGCACCAGCAGGACCGCCGGGGCGACGGCGATCCGGTACCAGGCGAAGGGGCGCAGCGTCGTGCGTCCGAGCAGCGCCAGGAAGAAGCGCACCGCCGCCCAGGCAGCGAGGAACGACACGATGAAGCCGACCGCGAAGAACCCGGCGTCGGATGCGGCCAGCTCGCCGCGGCTCTTCAGGAGGTCGTACCCGACCGCCGCGACCATCGTCGGCACCGCCGCGAGGAACGAGTAGTCCGCGGCGGCGCGGCGGTCGAGCCCGCAGAGCAGCCCCCCGACGATCGTCGCCCCCGAACGCGAGACGCCCGGCCACAGCGCCAGGCACTGGCACAGGCCGACGATGAGGGCTTCGCGCCAGCCGATCCCGTCCACGCTTCCGATCCGCGGCGCCGGCAGGAAGGCCTCGGCGAGCAGGATGACCACGCCGCCGACGAACAGCGCCGCGGCCACGGGTCCCGTCCCGAACAGGTGCTCCTTGATCACGTCGTGCAGCAGGAACCCGGCGAGCAGCGCCGGCGCTGTGGTCACCGCGAGCAGTCCGATGCCGCGCGGGCCGCTGAAGGGACGGTTCGGATCCGTGGCCGGCCGCAGGAGCCCCAGGAAGCGCCGCCACTCGATGACGACGATGGCCAGGATGGCGCCGAGCTGGATGAAGATCTCGAAGGTGGCCGCCTTCGGCCCCTCGAACCCGAGGAGCCGTCCGGCGATGATGAGGTGGCCGGTCGAGGAGACCGGCAGGAACTCGGTCGCCCCCTCGACCAGGCCGAGGAGGACGGCCACGAACAGCGGCGTCATGGGGGCGGAGGTTAATGCCGGAGGTGCCGGGCGTGCAAGCGCGCGCCAGCCCGCCGCGTGCCACCTTCCGGACCGCGAAAGGACGGGTTTTCAGGTCTCGAGACGAGGCGGATCGCCCGAGGGGGAGGGGGTCTCGGGCCGGGCCAGCGCCGCCCCCAGTTCCTTGATGCCGGTGATCTCGACCAGGACTCCGTGCCAGGCGATCGGCGTCCCGGCCGGATCGCGCACGAGCACGGCCTCGTCCCGGAACCAGCGCGTGCTCCCCTTCCGATCCAGCAGGCGGTACTCGGTGCGGACGAAGCCGCGTCCCGCCTTCCCCTCTTCGTTGGCGGCCAGGACGGCCTGCAGGTCGTCCGGATGGATCAGCTTGAAGAACAGCTCGGGGTCCTCGAGCCACTGGCTGGCCGGCGTCCCGAGGAGTGCCTCGATCTGCGGGCCGACGGTGAACGTGCGGTACGGAAAATCGACCTCGCAGGTGTAGACGACCGCCGGGATGTCCTCGAGGAGGCTCCGGAAGCGGCCGTCCGTCTCGGCGAGCCGGTCGAGCAGGCGCGAGGTCTGCAACGCCACCGAGGCGAAACAGGCAACGTGCTTCGCCAGCCGGATCTCCTCCGGCGACCAGGCGCGGGGCGTCGGACGCGCCAGGATCAGCAGTCCGAAGCTCTCCTTCCCGGCAAGGAGCGGCAGGTACGCGACGCTTCCGAGCCGCAGTCGATCGCGCGCCTCGGCGTGCACGCGCCGGTCGCGCCGGGCATCGCGGATGACCACGGGCTTCCGCGTGCGCAGCGCGGTGAGGGCCGCCTGGCCGGGCGACAGATCGAAGCGGGCGCGCGGGGCCTTGGGCGGATGCGATCCCGAGCTGACGAGGCCGTAGAGGGATCGGCGGGTGCGATCGACGAGCGCGACGTGGGCCGCCGGCACGCCGACGACCTTCACCGCCGTCTGGACGACGTGACGCAGCGTGCGCGGTTCCTCGCGCAGCGCGGCGACCTCGCCCGCCAGCCGGCAGAGGAGCTCGAGCCGCCGGACCATGATGGCGGGCGTCAGGCGCCCTGCTGGCCGTGATGTCTTGCTGCGTTTCGTGGAAGCCATTCGACCCTGCCCGCCGGGAAGGCGGAACCGGGCGGCGATGGGGACCTTCTACGCCCCGCCCGGGAGGCTGTCAACAGGAAACGTCGCTTTCTTGACGATTCCCACTTTTGAACGTACTGGCTGAATGGGCGACGCTCGAGCGTCCCCAGATCCCGCGGGACGGCCCCGCGGCGACTCCCGGCCCGGGCGACTCCCTCCTCCGGGGCGGGGTCCCCTTCCGGCGCGCTTCGGCGGCGAGCCGGAGGGGGGGGTCGTCCCGCTTTGGCGCGCCCGTTGACAGCGGTCCGAAGGCCGGTTTATACCGGCGCGCGTGCGCCGGAGCCGCCTTCCCGTGATCCTCTTCACCACGCTTCTCTCAGTCTCGGGGCCCGCGCGGGCCGACGAGCTGACCCTCGCGCGCGTCGCGCGCTTCCCTCCGCCGGGAGCGCGCGTGGCGACGCAATTCCGCTTCAGCCACGACGGCCGCTTCCTTTATTTGCTGGCGCTGCTCGGCCCGGGGCCCGAGCGCTCGCTTCTGCGCGAGGAGGTCGCCACCGGAAAGCGCGAGGTGATCGGCAAAGGCTCCGGCGACGCCGCAGCGCTGAGCCCCGACGAGATTCTCAGGCGCGAGCGCCAGCGCATCCAGGATCTCGGGATCACCGAGTACGTCCTGGCCGAGAAGGCGGACGTGGCCGTGTATGTCTCGGGCGGCGAGCTCTACCTGGCTCATCCGGGCGGGACCCCGGCGCGCCTGGCCGAAGCCGGCCGCGGCGCGCTGACGCCGCAGCTCTCGGTCGACGGCACCCGCCTGGCCTTCGTGCGCGACGGAGAGCTGCAGGTCCTCGACCTCAAGTCGCGCGCGCGCGTCACGCTGACGCACGGGGCGACGGCCACCCGGCATCACGCGGTCGCCGAGTACATCGCGCAGGAGGAGATGGACCGGCCGCTCGGCTTCTGGTGGTCGCCCGACGGACGCTTCGTCGCCTGGGAAGAATCCGACGAAGCGGCGATCGCCGAATATCCGATCGTGCACCAGGGACGCCCCGCCTGGGACGTGGAGCGCCCGCGCTATCCGTTCGCCGGAGGACCGAACGCGAAGGTGCGGCTCGGGGTGGTCGCCTCCACCGGTGGCCCGACGCAGTGGCTGTCCCTCGCGCCGGCCGGTGAGGACATCTACCTGGCGCGCGTCCGCTTCGGCCGGGACGGCGCGCTCTTCGCGCAGGTGCAGAGCCGCGATCAGAAACGGCTGCGGCTGGTGCGCTTCGCGCCGCCCTCCTGGACCCCGAGGACGCTCCTCGAGGAACGGTCCGACACCTGGGTGGATCTGCATGACGACTTCCGCCCGCTCGAGGACGGCCGGTTCCTCTGGTCGAGCGAGCGCAGCGGCTGGAAGCATCTGGAGCTGCGCGCCGCCGATGGTCGCCTGGTGCGCCCGCTGACCTCGGGCTCGTGGCCCGTCGACAGGCTCGAAGGGATCGACGAGCCGCGCGGCCAAGTTTTCTTCACGGCGGCGAAAGACTCTCCCCTCCACAAGCCCGTCTACCGGGTCTCCCTCGAAGGCGGGGAGAGCGCGCGCGTCACCCCCGAGGACGGGTTCCACGCCGCGGTGTTCGCGCGCGACGGCCGGCGTTTCGTGGATGTGCACGACACGCGTTCGCAGCCTCCACGGGCGCTCCTGCGCGCCGCCGACGGCACCATCGAGCGGGTGCTCGACGCCAACGACGACCCCGAGGTGCGGGCGCTCGGGCTCGCCGCCCCCGAGCTCGTCACGCTCGAAGGCCCGGACGGCTCGGTGCTGCACGGCGCGATCTATCACCCGCCCGAGGGCGCTCCCGGCGGACCGCGGCGTCCTGCGATCGTGCGCGTCTACGGCGGACCGACGGCGCAGACCGTGAAGGACTCCTGGGAGCTGACGGCGGATCTGCGGGCCCAGTACCTGGCGCGGCGCGGCTACGTGGTCTTCCGGCTCGACAACCGCGGCACGCCGCGGCGCGGCGGAGAGTTCGAGCGATCCATCAACCGCCGCCTCGGCACGCTCGAGGTCGAGGACCAGGCGGCCGGCGCCCGCTGGCTCGCCTCGCGCCCCGACGTGGACGGCGCGCGCATCGGCGTTTACGGCTGGTCGTACGGCGGCTATATGACGCTGCTGTGCCTGCTGCGGGCTCCCGAGGTGTTCCGCGCCGGCGTCGCGGGCGCGCCGGTGACCGACTGGGACGGCTACGACACCCACTACACCGAGCAGTACATGGGCACGCCGCAGGACAATCCCGACGGCTACCGGAACGGCTCGGTGCTTCCCCTCGCGGCGCGGCTCGAGCGGTCACTGCTCATCATCCATGGGCTGTCGGACGAGAACGTGCACGTCCGGCACACGGCGCGCCTGCTCAACGTCCTGAACCCCGCGCACCGCGCCTACGACCTGCTGGTCTTCCCCGACGAGCGCCACCTGCCGCGCGGCCAGGACGACCGCGAGGAGCTCGAAGGACGCCTCGTGGCGCATTTCGATCGCACCCTCGCGATCTCCTCGCCGTCTCGCTGAAAAGCGAAGGGCCGCTCCCCTTGCGGGAAGCGG
>DASYQE010000026.1:0-18350 GCA_036005805.1 Candidatus Polarisedimenticolia bacterium
GATCCCTCCCGACGATCCGGTCTACGGCGTCGCCCCCGCCGAGGCGCAGCCGCGGTACCAGCTCGGCGCCTTCCAGGCCCGCGGCGAAAGCGGCGCCCTCCTCGTGCCGCTGGGCGCCTTCTCGCGCCTGCGCAGCAACCCGTTCTTCCAGGTCATCAAGGACCGGATCACCCAACGTGCCTCCGAGAATGGGGATTCCGGCGGACCGTAAGAAGCGGCTCGAACCCGCGCCGGAACCGACCTAAAGGGCCAGCTTCAACTGGTGCCGGGTGTTGTTCTTGTAGAGAGGACTGGTCCAGAGCCGCCGGTAAAGGTGCGCCCAGAGGGGCGGGGTCGCGGTGCGGGCAGGGAACAGGCGCCGCGAGAAGACCCGGGTCCAGGGCCAGCGTTCGCGGGTCAGACCGAGGTGCATGGCGGGAGTACCGCTTCGCGAGAGGCGCTCGCTTCTCTTCTTGACGAAGTTGCGCCACACGGCGGTCAGGAACATCTGCTCCATGACCGCGTTCAGGCGCCGGCCGAAGGCGATCGTCTCGCGCCGCTGGTGCGCCAGCGAGTGCCGCAGGATCTTGTGCAGCAGGTCCACCGGGAACATCCGCTCGTCGCGAATCCGGGCCGCCTCGCTTCGCGGTGATCCCTTCGGACCGCGCTCCGGGTTCGGATGGCTCTCGAGGATGATCTTGCGGTCGAGCTTTGAGGCACGCACGGCGCGGTCGTAGGCCTTGTGGCCGTCTCCGATGACGGAGATCGTCGTTCCCGGCAACGTCACGTCCCGCAGGCGTTCGAAGATCCTGCGGCTCGATCCGACATAACCGCCGTACCGCTGCCGTCGCGGCCGGAGCTCAAGGCGGTGACGCTGCGCGGGGCTGATGTGGCCGGTCCGGCCGTGCGGCGCCGGGTCGAGGTCATACACGACCCAGGACTTCGAGCCGACGCGGGTGCCGACGCCGAACTGGTAGTCCTGCGTGAACTCGAAGGTTTCGAAATGGTCGAACACGAAGGCCTCGTTCACCAGGCCGGCGAGCTCGCCGCGCGCCAGCGCCATCATCAGGATGGCGTGTCTGCCGAGGCGCGCCGCATTACGGGTGACCGTCGATGGCGCGCACCCGAGCGTCCGGGCGATCTGCCGGTGCGCCGAGCCCCCGACCAGTCCCGCCGCGATCGGGATGAGCAGCTCCGGCCGCTTGCTGTAATACGACAGGGCGTATGTCTGCCGTGAGAAGGTAGAGCCGCACGTGAGACATCGGAACCTCGGGATGCGCCGGCGGCGGCGGGTGCTGTAGAAGCCATGCCGCTGGAAACGGAACCCCGGCGTCAGGCGGACATGCTCGGGACAACCTCTTCGGGGGCAGAAAGCGGGTTGAAACCCCGACAGATGCTCAACCGGCGTCCCGGGCCAGTGCATGCGCGGCCCACAGACCAAGACTCATGCCGGCCGGAAGCGAGGATTATTCGAGCAAACAGGCCGCGCGCCTGAAAGCCGCGGTCACCGGCGGACGAATTGCGTTCACACGCTTCCGCGCGCGTTCCCCACACTTTCGCGTTCACGTTGGGTAGAGTCGGGGGAGAGGTTGCGGTGAGAAACGGAATGAAGCGGATGGGTCGGGCCCTTCTCTTGGCCGCGCTGGCGGCGGAAGCGATCTACGTGGTGCCGGTGAACATCGCGCTCAACACGCCGCTGCGGGAGCGGCGGCTGGGGCGGCATCCGGAGCGCTTCCGCATCGACTGGCGTCTCGCGATCAGTCCGGTCCCGGGTTACGTCTACCTGCGCGGTGTGACGACCGGCGGACAGTCGCGCGCCATCCAGTGGGAGGCGCACCTGCGATCGGTCTCGGCCACCTTCGCGCTGCCGCCGCTGCGGCGGCGCGTCGTCGATCTGGGAACGGTGCGCGCCGCGGGGGTCCGGTACGCGCAGCGGCCGCGGCTCCCGCCGGAGGGCCCGGTGCCGCCGGACGCCGCGGAGTGGCCCCCTCTCGGCGGCCGCGCCAATCCCGAGCGGTCTCCGACGGAGCCGGCGACGCCGGATGTCCCGGCGAAGGCGCCCGGCAGCCCCTGGACGGTGCGCGCCCGGAGCATCCGGTGCGGCGTCGAGGAGATCTGGATCGGCCGCTACCGCCTCGCCGGCGAGGCGAGCGCCGACGCCGCTCTCGACCTCGTGACGCACGGGCCGATCGGCCTGCCGCGCATCGGCTTCCGCCTGTCCTCGGGGGAGATGCGGGTCGGCGAGCTGAAGATGTTCGAGGGACTCAAGCTCGACATCCGGGCGCGCCTCGACGCCTTCACGCCGCGCGGCCGCAAGGCGGTCGACGTCATCCGCGCCCTCTCGGGCGAGTTCGATCTCGACGCGCGCGACAGTTCGCTCAAGTTCCTCGAGGCCTACTTCCACAGGGTGCCGGGGTTGTCGCTCGACGGCGGCGGGCCGATGCGTCTGAAGATGCTGATCCGCCAGGGGCGGATCCTCACCGGCTCCCGCCTCGAGCGGTCGAACGATCGCATCGACACCACCTTCCTGGACAACCGCATCACCGGCTCGGGCACGGTCGAGGCGGAGGTCGTCTTCGAGGCCGGGGTGCCGACCTCGCGCGTGGAGATGATCACGCCGCGCTACGAGGTGACGCGCGCCGGGGCCGCGGCGCCGTTTGCGCACGGCGAGGGCTTTCATCTCCTCGCCAGAAGCACGAACCTCGACCTGACCGACCCGTTCGCGGACGTGCACCTGACCGCCGATCTCGAGAAGGAGGAGATCCCGGACCTGTCGGTCTACAACGCCTACTTCCCGATCGCCAGCCGCGCCCGGATCGAGTCGGGCCTGGGGCGGATGTCGTGGCACTTCGAAGGGGACTCCGGGGAGCGGTCGTTGCACGGGACGATGCGCTTCGACCTGCTCGACATGGCGCTGAAGTTCGAGGACACGACGCTGCGCGGCGATGTCCGCATCGACGCGGTCCTGCGCAACGGCGACCCGCGCGGCCGCGCGTTCGACATCTCCGGCACGACGGTGAGCCTCGTGCACCACGCTCCGCGCTGGCGCGGCGTGATCCGCTTCCCGCGCGCCCGCCTCGAGTTCACCGAGCCGATGCGCGTGGACGCGCGCACCACCCTCGACCTCCAGGACACCCGGCCCCTCGTGAGGGTCTACGACGCCTTCAGGGATCTGTCGCCCCGGATGGAGCGCGCCCTGACCATCGAGAACCTCACGGGGGGGACCGGGTTCGTGGTGGGTCCCGACGCCGTCGATCTGCGCGGCCTCTCCCTCGAGGGCAGGGGGCTCAAGGCCCTGGGAGAGCTGACCCTCGCCGACGCCGGCAAGGAGGGGATCCTCTACATCCGCTTCCACGGCATCTCCTTCGGGCTGGCCCTGGCGCCGGGGCAGGACAAGGACATCAAGTTCATGCGCCCGCTGGCCTGGTTCGAGCGCGAGCGCGCCGCCCGAAGGCGTCGCCGTCCCGCCTCGCCCTGAGACCGCCGGTCCCCGGGACCCATGTCCTGGAACCCCTGTCTCCCGAACGGCGTTCCACCGCGCGATTCGGATACGATGGCGCCTCGGAGGTGACCATGCTCCTGCAGGGGAAGACGGCCCTCATCGTCGGGGTGGCCAACAAGCGCAGCATCGCCTGGGGGATCGCCGAGGCGTTCCATCGCGAGGGGGCGAAGCTCGCCTTCAATTACCAGGGCGAGCGGCTGAAGGAGAACGTCGAGGGGCTGGCCTCCGCCATGCCCGGGTCGCTGGTCGTCCCGTGCGACGTCACCAGCGACGCCGAGATCGACGCGATGTTCGCGGCGGTGAAAGAGAAGATGGGGCGGCTCGACATCCTGGTGCACTGCGTCGCCTTCGCGAAGAAGGAGGACCTCGAGGGGTCGTTCTCCACCACCTCGCGCGACGGGTTCGCCATGGCGCTCGACATCAGCGCCTACTCGCTGACCGCGCTGGCGCAGCGGGCCGCGCCGATCATGGGCGGGGAGGGCGAGGGGGCGCCGGGAGGCGCCATCCTGGCCCTGACCTACCTCGGCTCCGAGCGGGTGGTGCCGAAGTACAACGTGATGGGGGTGGCGAAGGCGGCGCTGGAATCGAGCATCCGCTATCTCGCCTTCGATCTCGGGAAGCGCAACATCCGGGTGAACGGGATCTCCGCGGGGCCGATCAACACGCTGGCGGCGCGCGGGATTTCAGGCTTCACCTCGATCCTGCAGCACGTCCGGGACAAGTCGCCGCTGCCGCGCAACACCGAGCCGGCCGAGGTGGGGGACGCGGCGATGTTCCTCTGCTCCGACCTGGCGCGCGGCATCACCGGCGAGGTGTTGTACGTGGACAACGGTTATCACGTCATGGGAACCTAGGATCCGCCCTTGCCCCTGCCCGAACGCCGACCCAGAACTCCCGCCGTCGAGATGGCTCTCGTCGCCGAGGGGCTGTCGAAGACCTACAAGACCGGCGTCGGCCGCCGGCCGGTGCAGGCGCTCGATCGCCTCGATCTGCGCGTGGCGCGGGGGACGGTGTTCGGCCTGCTCGGCCCGAACGGGGCGGGCAAGACGACGCTCGTGAAGCTGGCGCTCGGCATCGCCCGCGCCACCGCCGGCCGCGCCGAGGTGCTGGGCCGTCCCGCCGGCGACGTGCCGATCCGGGCGCGCATCGGCTATCTCCCCGAGAACCATCGCTATCCGACGCACCTCACCGGCGGGCAGGTCCTGCACTACTTCGGCCAGCTCTCGGGGCTGGGGGAGCCGGAGCGATCGAAGCGGGTCGAGGCGCTGCTGCGGCGGGTGCGCATGGACGAGTGGCGCGACACCGCGGTGCGCCGCTACTCCAAGGGGATGATGCAGCGGCTCGGGATGGCGCAGGCGATCCTCAACGAGCCGGACCTGCTCATCCTCGATGAGCCGACCGACGGCGTCGATCCGGTCGGCCGGCGCGAGATCCGCGACCTGCTGCTCGAGCAGAAAGCCCGCGGCGCCACCATCTTCCTGAACTCGCACCTCCTGTCCGAGGTCGAGCGGCTGTGCGACCGGGTGGCCATCCTCAAGGAGGGGAAGCTGGTGCGCGAAGGACACGTGGACGACCTGACGCGCGGGGCCGCCAACGTGTGGGAGATCGACGTCGCCGGGGGCGATGACGCGCGCCTCGCCGCCGCGCTTCAGCAGGCCGGCGGTCCGGGGATCCCGCCGCCGGTGCCGGGGCGCGACGGCGCCAGGACGCTCGTCGTCACCGGCGAAACCGAGGACCTGAACCGGACCATCGACGCCGTGCGCGCCGCCGGGCTGTCGATCGCCGCGGTGCGGGCGCGCCGCGAGAGCCTCGAGGACGTCTTCGTGAAGATCGTCCGCGACGGAGAGGCGGCGTGAAGATCCGGGCGATCCTCGTCGACACGGCGCGGGAGCTCCTGTACCGCAAGACGCTGATCTTCTATTTCGGCATCGTCACCCTGACCCACCTGCTGCTCCTGCTGGCGCTGCAGACCGACGTCGCCAACGGGGTGATCACCGGCGTCAGCCTCTTCGGCCTGCAGGGGAGCGCCAACCCGCACGGCTTCGCCCTCGGCGCCGGCGGCGGCGCTCCGACCGACATCGACGCGGCGACCCTGGTGCGCGGCATCCAGATCGCCATGACCTGGACGCTGTACCCCATCGGCGTGATGCTCGGGATTTTCGCCACCGCCAGCCTCATCCCGCACATGCTGGAGAAGGGGACCATCGATCTCCTGCTGTCGAAGCCGGTGTCGCGGCCGGTGCTCTTCGGGTCGCGCTACCTCGGGGCGCTGCTGGTCGCGGGAGCGAACCTCCTCTACTTCGTCTGCGGCGTCGGGGTCATCCTGGCGTTCAAGACCGGCGTGTGGAACGGCGGCTTCTTCCTCGCCGGGCTGCTGATGACGGTCTATTTCGGGGCGCTTTTGGCGTTTCTCGTGCTGGTCGGGTCGCTGTTGCGATCGACGACCATCGGCATCATGTCGTGCGCGGCGGTCTACTTCGTCAGCCTGATGGTCGCCTTCCCGCACGCCAACGCCGATTGGCCGGCGCTCTTGACGAGCAAGGTGTCGCGCTTCACGACGCAGGCGGTGGTGGAGATCCTCTACCATGCGCTGCCGCGCACCTATGAAATCGGGAGCATGGTGACGTCGCTCGTCCTGAACAAGCCGATCGTCTCGTGGATGCCGGTTGTGTGGACGCTTCTGAGCGGGGCCGGGGCGCTGGCGCTCGCCATCGTCCATTTCCGCCGGACCGACTTCTGATGCGCCGCCTCATGGCCGTCCTGGCGCTGGCCCTGGCGGCCTCCGCCTGCCGCGGGCGGCCCGCCGATGTCGGCGCCGCGGTGCGGCAGAGCGACCTGCGCTTCCTCCCGAAGGAGACCGCCGGGCTGGCGGTGGTGGAAGTGGCGCGCTTCAAGGATCGGCAGGCGGTCGGTCGCTGGCTGGACGACTTCACGAAGGAGGCCGGTTTTGCGGGCGGTCTCGACCGCGTGCGCGCCGCGCTCGGACCGGACGCCCTCGACAAGCTCGACCGCCTGGCGCTGGCCCTCGTGCCGGCCGCGGCGACGACCCCGGGCGGGACGGCGGGCGGGGCGATGACCGGCTACGCCATCCTGGCGGAGGGGCGCTTCGACGAGAAGCTGGTGAAGAATCTCACGGGGAACGGCCTCGTGACCCTCGTGGAGGTCGGGACCGCTCCCGACCTGAGCATCGCGGCCCTACCCGGCAACCACTTGGCGCTCGGACCGCGCGCCGTCCTCGAGCGGGTGCGCGCCGCCGCCGGCAGTCCGGGCGCGGCGCAGGACGGACTGACCGCGGCGCCGGTGATGAGCGTGCTGAAGCGGGTGAGCCCCGCGAAGCAGATCTGGGGCGGGATCGACTACGGCGTCCTGTCCAGCCTCATCGGCCAGGAGGGCGCGGGCGGAGCGGCGTCACCGATGTCGGGCTTCACGCGCAGCCTGCGCGCCCTGGCCTTCCAGGGGGCCATCGACGACGCGGTGGAATTCGATCTCGTCGGGGTGGCCGATGGCGAGCCGGGGGCGAAGAGCCTCGCCGATGCGGCGCGGGGACTCGTCGCCATCGCGCGCGTCGGCGCCTCGCAGGGGGCGAACCGCGCCGCCGAGGGGAATGCCGCCGAGTCGGCCAAAGCCTGGATGCGCTTCCTCGACGGGGTGTCGATCGCGCAGAGCCGCGAGGAGATCCGGGTGCACGGGCTGCTCGATGGCGCGATGGCAAAATCCTTCGCCGCCGCCGCGTCGCGCGCCGTTCCGGGTCCGGGTGCGCCGCCGGCCGACCCCGGAACCCGCTAGCTCTTCAGTCCCGGGGGGCCTTCCAGTCGCAGCCGGCCTCTTCCTTGCGCGCCGCCTTGCGGGCCGCCTCGCCGAGATCGATGAGGTCGATCTTGAGGCGACGGGCGATCGCCAGGCTCTTCCGATCGCGGTAGAACTCGCCGTAATAGATGGTCCCGATGCCGGCGTTGGCGATCAGCTTGAAACAGGACCAGCAGGGGCTCGCGGTCGTGTACAGCTCGGCCCCGTCGATCATCACGCCGTTCTTGGCCGCCTGCAGGATGGCGTTGGCCTCGGCGTGGATGGTGGCGACGCAGTGGTCGTTCTCGAGGTCGTGCCCCACCTCGTCGCAGTGCGGCATGCCGCGGATGGACCCGTTGTAGCCGGTCGAGAGAATCGTCTTGTCCCGCACGATCACCGCCCCAACGTGCTTGCGATCGCAGGTGGAGCGCGTCGCCACCTGCGTGGCGATGTTCATGAAGTAGGTGTGCCAGTCCACCCGGTGCCGCGGACCGATGACTCTCTGGGGGGCGCCGGCCGCACGCGGCCCGGAGGTGCTGCCCGGGCCGCGTGCCACGGACGCCTCCCGGACCTCGGTCCGGGACTTGCGGCGCGCCGTCTTCATCCTTCCCGCGCTCCGGACGCGCCTACCGCGTCTCGATGGTGATCGACTCCATCGTGACGTTCTTCAGCGGACGGTCGCGCGGGTCCTTCGGCACCAGGGAGATCTTGTCCACGACATCCATCCCCTCGAGCACGCGGCCGAACGAGGTGTACTGGTTGTCGAGGAACTTGGAGTCCTTCTGCACGATGAAGAACTGGCAGGAGCCGCTGTTCGGGTCGCCGCCGCGGGCGGTCGAGACGACGCCGCGCACGTGGCTGTACTTCGGGTCGCTCGAGAACTCGGCCTGCATGCGGCGCGGGCCGTTGCCGGTGCCGTCGTTGTTCGGATCGTTGTCCTTCGAGAGCGGGTCGCCGCCCTGGATCATGAAGCCGTTGATCACCCGGTGGAAGGTGGTGCCGTCGTAGAAGTGGGTCTTCGCCAGGTCCTTGAAGTTGGCGACCATCTTCGGCGCGACCTGGGGCCAGAACTCGAAGACGATGGTCCCCATGCTGGTCTTGATGACCGCCACTTCCTTCTTCTCGCCGCCGGCCGGAGCGGGGCTCGTCACGGGGGCACCCTCCTTCTTCGGTGCGGCCGGGGGATTCTGGGCGAGCGCCGGACCGGCCAGGAGCGCGGCGCACGCGGTGAGGGCGAGCAGGCGCGAAACCCTCGCGCCGACGACGGACGAAAGCATGCGGTGATCCTCCCTGGAATCGGTGTCCGAGGTGTCCGCGCATCGCACCATTTTTGCGATGCGGGGCGGCGATTCTAGCAGAGTGAAGGGGCCCGGGCGACGCGGTCGGAGCGAGCGGAGGCGGTGTTATACTGCGCGCCGCGTTGCGCGGAACAGGAGGCCACTCTCCCTTGCCGGTCTGGTCCCACTCCCGCCTGAGTTCCTTCGAGAAGTGCCCGCTCCAGTACCGTTTCCGCTACATCGACAAGATCCGCAAGGACACGTTCTCCGTCGAGGCGTTCCTCGGGAACCGCGTTCACGAGGCGCTCGAGCACCTTTACCGGCGCAAGGGGGAGACGAAGAAGACGCCGCGCCTTCCCGAGGTCCTGGGCGTCTACCGCACCCGCTGGGACGCCGAGTACAAGGACAACGTGAAGATCGTGCGGCGCGGCCAGGTGGCGGCCGACTACCGCGAGGAGGGGGAGAAGTACCTGACGAACTTCTACGTTCGCAACGCCCCGTTCGACGACGGCGAGACGGTCGGACTCGAGGTGAAGGTGGAATTCGCCCTCGACGCGTCGGGGAAGTACCGCGTCGTCGGCTACATCGACCGGCTGGTGCGGCGCGAGGCGGGCCTGTACGAGATCCACGACTACAAGACGTCCGCCTTCCGCCCGAGCGACGAAGATCTCCGGAGGGACCGGCAGCTGACCTTCTACCAGATCGCCGTGCGCGATCAGCACCCGGACGCCCGGGACGTCCGCCTGGTCTGGCACTTCCTGGCCCAGGGGGACCGCCGCACCGCCACCCGCACCGAATCGGAGATCGAGGACCATCGCCGGCAGGCGATGCGCCTGGTGGACAAGATCGAAGCGGCGCGCGAGTTCCAGGCGCGGCCGAGCCCGCTGTGCCGCTGGTGCGAGTACCGCGACATTTGCCCTTCGGAGAAGCACAAGGTGGCGGCCGAGGCGGTCGCCGCGGAACGGCAGCTCGCGGCGTCGCGGACGCGTTACCAGCAGCTGGCGGGCCGGCCCATCACCAAAGCCGAGCAGCAGTCGCTGGGGCTGCCCGGGGTGCCGGAGCCGGCGCCCAGGGCCGCGCGCCGCCGGGCTGCGAAGCCGTCCCCGAAGCCGGGGCCGCGGACGCCGTCCCGAGAGCCGGGAGTCCTCCCGCTTCCGGAAGCCTGATCGTCTTCGGCGCGCCGAGTCCGAGCGATTCGAGCGGCCGGTCGAAGGCCTTCGGGTTCCCCACCACCAGGACCACCATCCCGTCGGGCGCAAGGTGCGCCTTCGCCGCCCGTGCCGCGTCGGCGCGGGTCACGGCGGCGAGCTTGTCGCGCCACGTGCGCAGGTAGTCGGCGGGGTAGCCGTAGTGCTCGTAGTAGAGGACCTGCTGCATGTACTCGTCGAGCCCGTCCACGGTGAAGACGAAGGAGTTGGTCTGCGCGTCCTTCGCCTCCTGCGTCTCGGCGTCGGTCGGCCCCTGGTCGCGGAAGCCGCGGATGACGTCCCGGATCGCTTCGATCGCCTGCACCGTGGCGTCGGCGCGGGTGCGGCAGCGGACCTCGAACAGGCCGCGGTCGGTATCGCTGCCCACGCCGCCGCTGACCGAGTAGGCCAGCCCGCGCGTGGAGCGGACCTCCTTCATGAGGCGCGACGTGAAACCGCCCTCGCCGAGGACTTCGTTGACGACGTAGAGCGGGAACTTGTCGGCGTCGAAGCGGCTGACGCCGAGGTGCCCGATGGCGATGGTGCTCTGCGTCAGCGGCCGCTCGACGAGATAGACGCCGGCGAGCGGGCGCTCCTTCACCTTGGGGACGGCCGGCAGCTCGGCCTTGCCGCCGCGCCAGTCGCCGAAGGTCTTCTCGAGCAGACGCTGCATCGCTTTCGGCTCGAAATCCCCCGACACCGCCAGTCGCAGGTTGCCGGGGCGCAGCCAGGCGCGCTGGAAGTTCACCAGGTCGTCGCGCTGGATCCGGCCGATGGTCTCGGCGGTCGGCAGCCGCGCCCAGGGGCTGTCCTCCCCGTACACCAGGCGCGCGAACAGCAAGTGCGAGATCGATCCGGGGTCGTCCCAGCGGCGTCGAATCGACTCCAGGACGCGCCCGCGCTCGCTCTCGAGCCGGTCGGAGTCGAAGCGCGCCTGGCGCAGCATGCCCGCGAAGATCGACAGCGCCTCGGGGAAGCGGTCCTTCAGGCACGAGACGGAGCCGGTCAGCGCGTCGTCGTCGGCCCCGAGGTGGATCTCGGCGGGGAGGGTCTCGAGCCGCTCGTCCACGTCATCGGGTCCCAAGGCGCCTGTGCCGCCGGTGCGCATGGCGTGCATCGCCAGGAGCGCCAGCCCGGCCTTGTCCTCGGGATCGGAGAGCGACCCGCCGCGGGCGAAGAACGAGAGGTCCACGATCGGCAGGTCGCGATCCGGGAGCATATGGACGACGAGCCCGTTGGACAGGGTCACGGTGCTCGGCTCGGGGAACGCCATGGTGAGCGGCGGATAGTGCAGCGCGCGCGGGTCCGCCGCGGGAGCGGACACCGACGCGGGCGCCGGCGCAGGTGAGGCGGCCGGCGCGGCCGCCGAGGCCGGCGCCAGCGCTGCTGCCGCAGCCGCCAGCGCGGCGAGAGCGGCCGCGGTCGCCGCCAGCCCCGCGACCGGGGAGCGGGTGCGCGAGCGCCGGCGTTCGTTCATCGACCCTGCCCCGGCGGCGCCTGCGCCGGCTTGTCGCCCTCGTCCGCGGGGCGCTCGAGGGTCGCGACGGTGCGGTTGGCGGCGGTGAAGGTCTGGCGCGCCACCTCCTGCACCTGCTTCGCCGTGATCGCCTTCAGCTGCTCGTCGCGGCGGATCATGGTGCGCCAGTCGCCGGTGAGCAGGGCGAACTGCGTGAGCTGGCCGGCGAGCCCCATGTTGCCGCGCAGCTGGTAGACGGAGTCGGATTCGATCTGGGCGCGCACCTTGGCCAGCTCCTGGTCCGACACCGGCTCCTCGCCGAGCCTGCGCAGCTCCTCGAGGATGCCCTGCTCGAGATCGGCCGTGGTGTGCGGCGCGCGCGGCTGCCCGCCGATGACGAAGAGCGACGGGAAGCGGCGTCCCGGGGCTTCGAAGGTGAAGACGTTGCTCGCCACCCCGGATCCGGTCACCAGCTTCCTGAACAGGCGGCTGGTGCGGCCGCCGCCCAGGAGGGAGTCGATCACCTCGAACACCGGGTCCTGCGGGTCGTCGAGGGCGGTCTTGTGGAAGCCCATCATGAGATTCGGGGCGGCGTCGAACTGCACCGCCACCCGCCGCTCGCCGGTCTGCGCCGGCTCGACCGTCGGCGTCGAGAGAGGCAGCGGCCCCGCGGGAATGCCGCTGAAGTAGCGCTCGAGCAGGGCGGCCGTGGTCTCGGTGTCGATCTGGCCCACGAGGGCGCCGACGGCGTTGCCCGGCACGTAGTGCTCGCGGTGGAACGCCTCGGCCTCCGGGCGCGTCAGCCGGTCGAGGTCGGAGAGCCAGCCCGCGCCGGGGATCCGGTAGGGGTGCGCGCTGTAGGCGGTCAGGAGGAGCTGCTCGTAGAGCTTCCCCTGCGGCTGGTTGTCGATGCGGAAGCGGCGCTCCTCCTTCACCACGTCGCGCTCGCTGTAGAACTCGCGCAGCACCGGGTCCTTGAGGCGCGCCGCTTCGAGCAGGCACCACAGCTCGATGCGGTTGGCCGGCAGGCTGACGTAATACGAGGTCATGTCGGCCCCGGTCGAGGCGTTGATCCCGGTGGCGCCGTTCTCCGAGAGGATCTCGCTGAACTCGTCGCGCACGACCAGGGCGCGGTGCTCCTCCATGAGCGACTTCATCTTCGCACGCAGGGCGTCGAGCCGCGCCGCGTCGGCGCGCGGGCCGCGATCGAGCTCCGCGTTGAGGTCGCGCGCCACGCCGTCGAGCGCGTCGAGGATGGGCGCTTCCTTCGCGGCGTCGGTGACGCCGATTTTCGTGGTCCCCTTGAACGCCATGTGCTCGAAGAGATGCGCCAGCCCGGTCTCGCCGCCGGGATCGTCCGCCGAGCCCACCTTGAAGCGCAGGATGCCGGCGAACACCGGCGCCGTCCCGCGCCGCAGCAGGAGGAAGCGCATGCCATTGCCGAGCTTCACCTCGCGCACGCGCTTTTCGAGGGACGCGGTGGGGGAGAGAGGCTTGCCGGCGCCCGCCTCGCCGGCGGCGGCCGGCTTCGGCCTTTCGGGCGCCGGCTTTTTCGTGGCGGCGGCGAGGGGAAGCGCCGCGAGCATCGCGGCGACGGCGAGGGCGGCCGCGGCCGGGCCGCCCCGTCTCACTGGATTTCCTTGACGAGCGTGTTCGGCACCTGGAGGGAAGGATCGACCTTGATGCGGTTGTCCACCCCCTTCACGCCGCCGACCAGGGCCGCCATCGTTCCGGCCTGCTGGCGCCCGAGGTAGAGGCCCACGTCACCGGTCAGGATGGCGATGCCGTCCTTCACCTGCACCTGCAGGTCGCCGGGATAGGGATACTCGCGGAAATCCCCGAGGTACGTGGCGAGCGCCTTGCGGATGGAGGCGTCCTCGGTGCCGGACGGGGTCGGGGTATTCGCCGGCCGCAGGCGGTTGACGATGGTCGCGCCGAGGACCGTGCCGGCGATCTCCTCGCCGCGCACCCGCATCGCGAAATTCTTCACGGTGCCCCGCAGGGTCGCCATGCCGTCCTGCACGGTCACGTCGAGGTCCTGGAGCTCGAGCACGTCCTTGCGCTCGGACAAGGCCGAGGCGATCGCTTTCACCAGGTCCTGGTCCTTGATGTCGCCGCGCGGGGTGGTCATCTGGTCGGTCACGTTGATGACGCCGCGCATCGCTCCGGCGAGGGCGAGGACGCGCCGGCGCATCGTCCAGCTCGGCGACGCACCGGAGAAGATCACGCCGCCGTTCACCAGGGCGACAGCCGGCCGGAAGCCGGTGAGATCCGGGTCCTTGGTGAGGCGCTGCACCAGCCTCTCGCGCAGCGGAAAATCACCGGGGCCGCCGATATTGCGCACGGGCGGAGCCGGCGCGGCCTGGGGAGCCGGCGCCGGTGCCGGCGCGTCGGCCTGAGGCTTCTCGGGCTTTGCCGCGGCGCCTGAGGGGGCCGGGGCCGGCTGCGCCGGCGGTGCCGTGGCGGCCGAAGCCGCGGGCGCGACGCAGGCGGCCGCGGCGGCCAGACTCAGGGCGAACGGGAGAACGGGGAGGCGGCGTCGGCTCATCGAGGGGCGGTATTCTGACACAAGCCTCCGAACCGGACGAAAGCGCGGGGACGCCCGGGCGATCGCAACCTGGCGGCGCCGGTCCGATGGCTGTTCCGGCCTCCCGGCACTAGGAACGCAGGGCGCGGCGCAAGGTTTCCACCCGATCGCTCGCCAGCGCCAGCCTTTCGGGATCGTCCTTTTCCGCCTTGCTCATCCGTCGCCAGACGGTGCGCGCTTCTTCCTGGGCGGTGGTCAGGGTCTCCTTGTCCGCCTCGGGGGCGCTTTCGAGGGCGTCCGACAGCTCGCGGAGCCCGCGCTGGACCTGGTCGCGCGCCGCCAGGAAGGCGCCGTCCCGCAGCAGCTCCGACGCCAGCAGGAGCCCCGAGCGCGCCCGGGTCAGCATCCCGCCATAGTCGAGACGGGTCCACAGCGCGCTGGCGGCGTCGATCTCCTTGCGGGCTTGGGCCATGTCGTTGCGCCCCACCGCCTTGCGGGCACGCGCCGTCGCTTCCCGGATGCCGCGGCAGTCGGTGGCGATCGGTCCCGCGAGCGTCGCTTCGTCCATCTGCCGCACGCCGTCCTGGAACAACCCGGCCTCGCCGGCCTCGGACGCCTGCAGCGCGGCCCGGTAGGCGACCTCCATCGACCGGGCGACCGTGTAGTCGCCGATCGGCGGCAGCGCCGCGCGCGCCGATCTCAGCGCGCCCGCGGCGGCGGGGAGGTTGCCGGTCTCGCTTTCCTTGCGCGCCATGTCGAGCGACGCGAGGTAGCGTCCGACGTTCGACCCCCCTTCGAACCGGGCCAGCTCCTCGTCGCTGCGCTCCAGAAGGAACGAAGCGCGCGACAGATCCTTCGTCTGGATGGCGTCGGTCGCCTTGCGCAGCAGCTTCTGCACCTTCTCGAAGCGGTCGCGCAGCTCGCCAGGGGATTGCGGCTCTCCGAGCGGGGCCGGCTCCTGGGGCTGGGCCGTGGGCGGCGCCTGGGCCGGAGCCTGCGTCTGGGGCGGTGCGGCTGGTGCGGGAGACTGCGCCGGGGGAGGGGCCTGTGGCGGACCCTGTGCCCCGGGGGGAGCCTCGTTCGGGGGCGGGGGCGGGATCGGCGGGGGATCCGCGGCGACGGCCGCGGAGACGGTGGCCCAGAGCAGAAGCGTCGCGGCCGCGCCGCGGCGGCGCTCAGTAGCCGAGGTCGCGCAGCCGGTGATCATCGATTCCGAAGTGGTGGGCGATCTCGTGAAGGACGGTTTTGCGCACCTGGCGCCGGATCTCGTCCTCGGTCCTGCAAAGGGCCTCGATGTTGGCCTGGTAGATGGTGATCTTGTCCGGGAAGGCCATGCCGTAGCTCGAGCTGCGGCGCGTCAGCGGCTGGCCCTGGTACAGGCCGAGGAGCAACCGGCCGCGCGCGAAGCGCCGCTCCTCGCGCGGCGATGGCAGGTCCTCGACCACGACAGCCACGTTGTTCATCTTCTGGCGGAAGTCGTCGGGCAGGGAGTCAATAGCCTCGGCCACCAGCAGTTCGAAGCGTTCCCTGTCCATGGCGCGCATTCTAGCGAAGGTGGGGTCCGGCGGCGCGTCCGCGGCGGGGCCGCGGGACCGATGGCCGCGGGGTCAGCCCCGCCGGGACGGCCTGCGGGGCGCGGCCTTCCCCGAGCCGGCCAGCCGCTCGACGACCTTCCATTCCCGGTCGCTCAACGGCATGACCGACAGCCGGCCGATGCGCACCAGCGGGTGATCGGCGAACGACTCCTCGGCCTTGAGGTGGGCGAGCGACACCGGCTGCGGCAGCGGCGCGACCGGAACCAGCTCGACGGCGACGCGCTTGCCGCCCGGGTCGCCCGGATCCGGCTTCGGCTCGGAAGCCACCCGCGCCGTGCCCACGATGGCGCGCTCGGATCCGGTGTGGTAGTAGAAGACCCGGTCTCCCGGCCGCATCGAACGCAGGTGCTTCTGCGCCAGCGGATTGCGCACTCCGCTCCAGGTCGTGCCGCCGTCCTGCACCAGACGGTCGAACGAGTAGGAGTCGGGTTCCTCCTTGACGAGCCAGTTCATCGAAGGCGATCCTCCGCGCTCACGCGACGATGGGGGAGCGGATGGGGCGCGATTCTAGGAGGGGAGGAAGCCGGCGGCAAGGGGCGCACCCCGACGACGGGCGGGCGCACCGCGACGACGGGGTCAGCGCCATCCTGTTCGACTTCAACGGCGTGCTGCTCGAGGACGAGGGACTGCACTTCCGCTGCTATCTCGAGATCCTCGGCCCGGACGGCATCACCTTCGGCCGGCGGCAATACGAGGCGCGCTACCTGCCTTACGACGACCGGGCGGCCGTCGCCCGCATGCTGCGCGACGCCGGACGACCGGCGCCGCCGCGGCTCGTGCGCCGGATTGTCGCGGCGAAGCGGCGCCTGTACCGGGAGCGCTTCGCGAAGGAGGGGATGGTGATCCATCGGCGGGCGCGCGCCCTGGTGCGGCGGCTGGCGCGCCGCCGGCCGCTCGTCATCGTCTCCGGCGCCGCCCGCTCCGAGATCCTGGTGGCGCTCGAGACCGCGCGCCTGCGCCGCGCCTTCCGGTTCATCATCGCGTCGGAGAACGTGCGCCGCGGCAAGCCGCACCCCGAAGGCTACCTCGCCGCCCTCGACCGCCTCGGCAGGCGCGCCGGTCCTCGTCCCTGCGCTCTCGAAGATTCTCCGGGGGGCATCCGGGCCGCGCTCGCCGCCGGCGTGCCGGTTCTGGGCGTGGCCACGTCGTACCGCCCCGCGGTCCTGCGTCGTGCCGGCGCCTACGCCGTCATCCCCACCCTGGCGCGGTCGGGCCCGCACCTGCGCTGAGAACGCGCCCGCGCCGGGGCCGGCCGCCGTCGATCCGGATCTAGAAGTTCTCGAAGGCGAACTGGCCGCCGACGAGCGTCCCTTTGACGGCGACGTCGTCGATGCGGTCCCTGGGGATGGCGCGGAGGTCCTCGCCGAGGATGGTCAGGTCCGCCCACATCCGCGGCGCGATGCGCCCCTTGTCCTTCTCTTCGTAGGCGGCATACGCGGCGGTGGCGGTGTAGGCGGTGATCGCCTCCTCGATGGTCATGTCCTGGTCGGCGTGCCAGCCGCCCGCCGGGCGGTTCTCGAGGTCCTGCCGCGTCAGCGCGCTGTGCAGGCCGACGAGCGGGCGCTCGGGATCGACGGGGAAATCCGACCCGCCCGCGATCGGGATGCCGGCGTCGAGCACCCAGCGCCAGGCGTACAGGCCGCGCCCGCGTTCCATCCCGACCCGCTCCTCCGCCCACGGCATGTCGCTGGTCGCGTGGCTCGGCTGCATCGAGGCGATGATCCCGAGGCGCTTGAAGTCGGCGAGGTCCTCGCGCCGCACGCACTGCACGTGCTCGATGCGCGGGCGGCGGTCGCCTTTCGGCACGGCCGCGAGCGCTCTGGCGTACGCGTCCACCACCTCGCGGATGCCGCGGTCCCCGATGGCATGGGTGCAGACCTGGTAGCCGCGCGCCATCGCCTTCTCGGCGCGCCGCTCGATCTCCTCGGGCGGGGTGACGAACAGCCCGCGGTGTCCCGGCGCGTCGGTGTAGTCGGCGAAGAAGACAGCACCCCGCGACCCCATGGCCCCGTCCACCATCAGCTTCACGGCGCGCAGCGTCACGCGGTCGCGATAGTTGACGAACGGCTCCTCGGCGATCATGGCGTCGATCGGATCGGGATTGGTGCCGTCCCACATGAGGTAGACGCGCAGCGGCAGCGCCCCCTCGTCGGCCAGCTCGCGGTAGGCGGCCGCCTGCTCCATCGACACGCCGGCGTCGTGGATCTCCGTCAGGCCGGCGGCGGCGCAGCGCTGCAGGGCGAGGCGGATGCGATCCTTCGTCTGGGCGCGCGTCGCCTTCGGCTGCGCCGCTTCGACCAGCGCCATGGCGTTGTCGATGAACACACCGGTCGGCTCGCCCTTCGCGTCGCGCACGATCGACCCGCCGTCGGGATCCTGCGTGTCGCGGGTGATGCCGGCCGCCTGCATCGCCTTGAGGCTGGCCCAGGAGGCATGTCCGTCCACCCGCCGCAGCAGCACCGGCCTTTCGGGGGAGGCGGCGTCGAGCGGGGCGTGGGTCGGGAACTGCTCTCCCGGCCAGAGGTTCTGGTCCCAGCCGCCGCCGGTGATCCAGGCCCCTTCGGGCAGGCCGCGCGCGGCGTGCTCGCGCACCGCCCCGGCGATGGCCTCGATGCTGGCCGCGCCGCGCACGTCCACGGACGACAGGCGTTCGCCGAGGCTCACCACGTGCCCGTGCGCGTCCACGAGGCCGGGGATGACGAAGGCGCCCTGGAGATCGATGCGGCGCGTGTCGGGGCCGGCCAGCGCCAGGATGTCGTCGTCGCTGCCGACCGCCGCGATGCGCCCGCCGCGAATGGCCACGGCGGTCGCCGACGGCGTCTGCGGATCGAGCGTCATGACGATGCCGTGGTGCAGGACCAGGTTCACGGGCTCCTCCGGGCGGACGACGCGGCAGCCGCCGGTCGCGATGAGCGCCAGGATCACGGCCGCGCCCCCGGCTCCCCGCCACGCTCCACCCCGCCGCATCGGCGCAGCTTACCTCAGCCGCGCTCGGCGATGAGAACGCCCGCCAGGATGAGCCCACCCCCGGTCACGAAGCG
>DASYQE010000027.1:0-5209 GCA_036005805.1 Candidatus Polarisedimenticolia bacterium
GGCGGAAGCGCGTCTCGAGATAACGCGCCGCCAGCTCGCCGCCGCGCTGTCCCGTGCCGCGCCCTTCGAAGAGATCGTCGGAGAGGAACTTCAGGTCGGCGCGCATCCGGTCCTGGTCGACCTGGTCGAGGACCGGCTGGATGCCGACCGGGGCGGTGAAGCCGGGCGCATCGGCCGTGGCGCGGCCGCCGAACGTCGGAACGGCCGCGATCGACGCGGCGAGCAGCGCGGCGGTCCGGAAGGACACGACGGCCGGGCGGGCGATCACTTCCGGGGTTCTCCTCCAGTGGGGTAGAACACTCTTTCGAGCAGCAGCCCCGAGGAGGGGGCGGTCCACTGCGCGGGGTCGTTCACCTGTTCCTTGAGGAAGCGGGCCACCGCCTCCGCCGGCAGGCGGCCCTGGCCGATCTGCGCCAGCACCCCGACGATCCGGCGCATCATGCGCGGCAGGAAGTGATCCGCCTCGAGGGTGATGGTCAGCAGGAAGTCGCTGCGCCGCAATGTGGCGGTGCGGACCCGGACGCGTGGCTCGCGCAGCTCCTCGACGCGGTCGCTGAACGAGGAGAAGTCGTGCCGGCCGACGAGGTCCTTCGCCGCCAGCTCCATGGCGGCGAGATCGAGAGGCTGGCGCACCCACCAGACGAGCTTCTTGAAGAAGGCGGTGCGACGCTCGGCGATCTGGTAGCGGTAGCGCCGCGCCACCGCGTCGTGACGCGCATGGAAGTTCGTCGACACCTCGTCGGCGGCCCGGATGTTGATGTCGGCCGGGAGGGCGTCGTTCAGCAGATCGACGAGCGCCTTCGGCGGCATGGTGGAGCGGGTCAGGAAGTTCGCCACCTGCCCCTCGGCGTGCACCCCCTGATCCGTGCGCCCCGCGCCGAACAGTCGCGGCTGTTCGCCGAGCGTGCGATCGATCGCCTCCAGGATGTCGCCGGCGACCGTGCGGGCGTTGTCCTGCACCTGCCAGCCGGCGTACCGCGTTCCTTCGTATTCGAGCAGGAGGCGGATGTTGCGCATCGGCCCCGTCGGCGGGGTCGGCCGGGCGGCGCGCTCCGCGGGGAAACCGGGCGCGCGCTCGCGCGGAGCGCCGGGCCCCTCGGGGCGCGGACCATGCGGCCGGTCGTGGTCGCGAGGTCGATCGTGGTCGCGCGGCCGGTCGCGGTCGGGGAAGCGATCGCGATCGCGCGGACCTCGATCGCGCGGCGGGCCGCCTTGCGGCCGCGGCGGTCGATCCTTCTGCCAGGGGCGGGGGCCGCCCCCCTCGGGACGCGGCGGTCGATCCTTCTGCCACGGACGTGGCCCGCCGCCCTGCGGACGGGGAGGCCGGTCTTTCTGCCACGGCTTGGCGCCGCCCCCCTCGGGCCGCGGCGGGCGGTCCTTCCAGGGGCGAGCGCCGCCCCCTTCGGGGCGTGGCGGCCGATCCTTCTGCCAGGACCGGGGCCCGCCGCCCTGGGGGCGGGGAGGCCGGTCCTTCCACGGACGTGAGCCTCCCCCCTCGGGGCGCGGCGGCCGATCTTTCTGCCACGGCCGTGGCCCGCCGCCCTGCGGACGGGGAGGCCGATCTTTCTGCCACGGCTTGGCCCCGCCCCCCTCGGGACGCGGCGGGCGGTCCTTCCAGGGGCGAGCGCCGCCCCCTTCGGGGCGCGGAGGTCGATCCTTCCAGGGCGGCTTGCCTCCCCCGTCTGGGCGCGGCGGCCGATCCTTCCACGGCCGCGATCCGCCGCCTTCGGGCCTGGGGGGACGATCCTTCCAGGGCCGCGGGGGACCGCCGCCTTCGCCGGAAGGACGTGGCGGCCGAGACCCGGGGCCGCGGCCGCCACCGCCACCGCGTGGCCCCCCCGGTGGCCGGCGGGGCCGGTTTCCGCCCCTCGGATCGCTCACTGGAAGAGACGCGGCCCGGCGTCGCGCAGGCGCGGCACCTCGCGCGGCGCGGGATCCGGTGGTGGCGCGCTGTCCGCGGCCGGGACCTGCGTCACCGACCGCGAGAACTGATCCACCTGGGCCTGCAGGCGGGCGAGCCGCTCCGCCGCCTCGGCGAAAGCGCCCTGGGCGTTGCGCAGGTGGCGCTGGCCGAGGTCGAAGCCTTCGCGGAACTGCCCGAGATCCCCGCCGACCTGCTGGAGCCCGCTCAGGATCTCGCGGGCCCGCTCCTCGATCCGCAGCCCCATCAGGCCGAAGCCGATCGCCTGGAGGTAGGCGTAGAGGGAGTTGGGGGACACCGGGATGACCCGCTGCTTCAGCGCGTAGTCGTTGATGTCCTCGTCCGCCTCGGACGCGCGCACCACGACGTCGTAGAAGACGCTCTCCGCCGGGATGTACATCAGGGCGAAGTCGAGGGTGCCTTCCACCGGGCGGATGTACTTCGAGGCGATGTCGTCCACGTGCTTGCGCACCTCGCGGGCGAAGGCGCGCGACGCCGCCCGCCGATCCTCTTCGCTCGTCGCCTCGAGGCGTTTGCGGAAAGCGGCGAGCGGGAACTTCGAGTCGATCGACACGGCCCCTCCGGGCAGCCGCAGCAGAGCGTCGACGCGGTCGCCGCTCTTGAACTCGTGCTGCAGGCGCACGTGCTCGGCGGGAAACGACTGCTCGAGGAGCGCATTGAGCGACATCTCGCCCAGGGCGCCGCGCGTCTTCGGGGCCTGGAAGATCTGCTGCAGGCCGCGCACGTCCTGCCCCAGCGCCAGGATCTGCTGGCTGCTCTTGCCGAGCTCGCCGAGCCGCACGTTGAGGTCGGCGATGAGGCGGCCGGTGTCGCTGCCGATTTTCTGGACCGCCTGGGCATTCTCCGCCAGGCGCGCCCCCATCTGGCCGATGAGCGCGTTCATCTGGGCGCCGACGTCGCGCGGCACCGCCGCGCTCGCCTCGACGAGGCGGGTGCTCAGCTCGGACAGGCGGCCGCCGAGGTCGGAGACCTGCTGCTGCAGGAGCGTCAAGGCGGGGTCGGGTCCGGCGGGCGGAGCCGGCCGCCGACGCAAAAGCAGGCCGGCGGTCACGCCGAACGCCAGCGCGAAGGCAAAAGTCAGGATGGGCCAGAGGCCGGCGTTCACGGGGGCGCGAGTCTATCGACCGGTCCGGGCAGTGTCAACGCGAAGCGGTTCGGCTGGGCGGAATCGGAGGGCCTGCCCCTTTTCCATTGACAGGGGTGAGGGGACACCGTAGCTTACCGGGCCAATGCTGCGCTGGGTCGTGGGGGCGTCCCTGGTGCTGGCCGGCTTGGTCTCCGCGGCCGTCGCTGACGATGGTGTGCTGCTCCAGGTGTCGTATGGCCCGGCGGCCGGCGAGGTGCGCCTCGACTGGGGGGGCGGGCAGCCGTCCTTCAAGGTCTACCGATCGTCGAGTGCCGCGATGATCGTCACCGCCGCCAACAAACTGGGCGAGACGTCGGGGAACCTGTGGCTGGACACCCCTCCCGCCGGCGGCATCTTCTATTACCGGATCGTCGGCCCCTGCCAGACTCCGTCGGTCGAGCGCTGCGATGGTGTCGACGACGACTGCGACGGGCTGCTCGACAACGGTTGTCCGGGGTTCTGCACGGATGACCTGGGTTGCGGCGTGACGGAGTCGTGCGATGCCGCGATCAACCGCTGCGTTCCGGACGTGGCGGACGGCCAGGTCTGCGCCCGCGACGAACAGTGCCTCGCCAATCACTGCGCCAACAGTGTCTGCTGCGCCGGCGGTGACTGCTGTACCACGGACGCCCAATGCGCCGGATACGGCTGGACGCCGCGGTGCGACGATGCTTCGACGTGCCAGGGAACGAGCGGCGCGGGCGCCTGCGGCGCCACTTTCCAGTGCGGCGCGGTGACGACCCAGGACGATTCGGCCTGCGCCGGCAGGAAGAGCCAGACGTGCGGGCCGTACCCTTCGATCGCCTGCACGGCGGAGGTCAGCCAGCCGGCCGACCAGGCAGCCCTGTGCTCCGGCTCCTGCGCCACCGACAGCGCCTGCGACACCGAGGCGTTCTGCGATGCCGCGGGTCACTGCCTTCCCGATCAGGGGCTGGGGGCGGCGTGTTCCGGAGGGTCCCAGTGCGCGAGCGGGGCGTGCGTCGACGACGTGTGCTGCAACAGCGCGTGCAATGGAACCTGCCAGGCTTGCGACCTGTTCGGCAGCGTCGGCGCCTGCTCCCTGGTCGCGAATGGGGGCGATCCTGACGCGGAATGCCCCGGGATAGGCTGCATCGGCTACTACCACAGCTGGAGCGGGGACAGCTGCCGGCGCAAAGCGGACGTCTCGGCGACCACCGCGGCCTGCGACGGCGCGGGGGCCTGCCGCAGTGTCTCGCAGGAATGCACCGCGCAGACGGCGGTGGGACCCACGGTCCTCACCTGTGACGCCCTCTGCCAGGACCCGAATCTCGCCACCTGCGCCGGGACGATCGCGGGGACCTGCACCAATGTGAACCCCGGCAATCAGTCCTGCGGCAACGGGGTCTGTCGAGTCACGGTGCCCCAGTGCTCGAACGGCGCGCCCCTGGTCTGCAGCCCGAACTCGGGCGCCGCGGGACCGGAAACGTGCAACAACCTCGACGACAACTGTGACGGAATCGTCGACAACGGATCGTTCGGAGACACGCGCGAACCGAACGGCACCTGCGCGGCCGCGATGACCTTGCCGACCGTCGGCAGCGACCAGACGCTCACGCAGAACAGCCTGACGATCTATCCCTCGGGCGACGTGGACTATTTCCGCATCGTCGGGACGGAGACCGATTCCACCTGCGCCTGCTGCGATTTCTTCTGCACCCAGGAGGACTACAAGCTGAACGTCACCCTGACGGTTCCCGCGGGCGCGGGGTCGTACTCGTTCTGCACCGATCTCGCGTGCGCCAATGTCGGCAACTTCTGCCAGACGGTGAACGCGGGGCAATCGTTCACCTGGACCTTCTCCTTCGACGGGATGTGCACGACCACCGACTCCTACGCGGTCTTCGTCCGGGTTTCGCCAGGCGGCAGCCCCGGATTCACGTGCGCCCCGTACATCCTCAGCTACAACCTCGACGCCCTGGTCTGCAACTAGCCTTCAGGCGGACGGGGCGTCCCGCACCGCCAGGAAAGCGCACTTCAGATAGCGCGTCTCCGGCATCGCCAGGTTCACGGGGTGATCCGGTCCCTGGCTCCCGTACGACAGCAGTGTGACCTCGCGCCGGGCGTCCGCCGCCGCGTCCACGAGGATGTCGAGGAACGACTCGGGGCCGATGTGATACGAG
>DASYQE010000028.1:0-12294 GCA_036005805.1 Candidatus Polarisedimenticolia bacterium
CGCCCGCCTCGGCCACGCTCGCTTCGGCCGCACCGCTCGAACCGGCCGCGGCGCCGGTCGATTCGGGCAGGTGGCCGAGCGAAGACACGGCGCCGAGCGCCACGACGAACGACAGCAGCACGGCCAGGCACGCGATCGGGCCGACCAGCTTGCGCGGCAGGAGGCGCGCTCCGAGCAGCCCGTTCAGCGCGAATCCCGCGAACGGGAAGAGCGGGATGAGCCAGAGGAAGCGGATCATCCGCGCTCCGCGCTTCCGGCTCGGTGGCGTCGCGCCAGGACCGCTCGGCGCGCCGGCGTGGAGGGATGCAGCCTCACCATCGCAGCAGGCTCGCGTCGTCGGCGTCGGTGGTGCGGCGCCGGCGGTAGAGGGCGAGGACGATGGCGAGCCCCACCGCCGCCTCGCACGCCGCCACGGTGATGACGAAGAGAGCGAAGACCTGCCCGGTCATCGACTGCAGCTCATACGAGAAGGCGATGAACGTGAGGTTGACGGCGTTGAGCATCAGCTCGATGCACATGAGCATGACGATGATGTTGCGGCGCACCAGCACGCCGATGCACCCGATGGTGAAGAGCAGCGCCGCCATCACCAGGAAGAAGTCGATCCGCATCCCCGTCCCCCGTACGCTCTGCGCGCCGCGCCGACGCTTAATCGAGCCGGCGCTTGGCCAGGAGCACTGCCCCGACCATCGCCGCGATGAGCAAAACCGACGCCGCTTCGGTGGCGAACACGTACTGCCCGAAGAGGAGGCCGCCGAGGCTGCTCGCCGTGCCGAACTCCGCCGCGTGCCGCCCCGGCTCCATCCACGCGTGCCCCTGCCGGTGCCGCAGCGCAATGATGAGCAGCGTCGCGAATCCGGCGCCGCCGAGAATCGCTCCCACGCGCTGCACGCCCCGCCCGATCCGCAGGCCCTCCTCCGCCCGGAGGTTGAGCAGCATGATGACGAACACGAAGAGGACCATGATGGCCCCCGCGTAGACGATCACCTGCAGGATGGCGAGCGTCTGCGCCTGCAGCAGAAGATAGAAAAGGGCCAGACAGATCAGGTTCAGGATGAGCGACAGGACCGACACCATCGGGTTCGGGTGGATGACCACGAAGAGGGCCGAGAGGATCGCCAGGAAGCCGATGATCCCGGCCCAGAAGTCGGTGCCTGCCAGGTCCTGGTGGAAGGCGACGAGCAGCGCCGCCGCCGCGATGCCGCCGGCGATCGCCGTCAGGATCGGACGCCCCGGCGCGACCGCGCGCACCAGCGCCGCCGCCATCACCACGATGACCAGCCCGGTGAGCAGGTGCATCAGGCCCACCCCATCAGCACGATGAAGGCGACCCACAGGATGTGCGCCAAAGCCAAAGGCAGCAGTCCCTTCCAGCCGACGTTCATGAGCTGGTCGTAGCGGAAGCGCGGCAGGGTCCAGCGCACCCAGACGTAGATGAACAGGAACACCGCGGTCTTCACCGTGAAGGCGGCCACCTGCACGATCGCGGCGACATTCGGCGACAGGTTCAGCGCGGCCAGCCCCGGCACGTGATAGCCGCCGAAGTACATCGTCACCGCCAGGGCCGAGGCGGTGATCATGTTGGCGTACTCGGCCATGTAGAACATCGAGAAGCGCATGCCGGAGTACTCGGTGTGGTACCCGGCCACGAGCTCGCTCTCCGCCTCGGGCAGGTCGAACGGCAGCCGGTTGGTCTCGGCGAAGGCGGAGATGATGAAGATGAGGAACCCGAGGGGCTGCAAGAGGATGTTCCAGCCGTGCTCCATCTGGTGCGTGACCATGTCGGTCAGGCGCAGCGAGCCGGTCGCCATCAGCACGCCGACGATCGAGAAGCCGAGCGCCATCTCGTAGGAGATGAGCTGCGCCGAGGAGCGCAGGCCGCCGAGCAGCGAATACTTGTTGTTCGACGACCAGCCGGCGAGCGCCACGCCGTAGACCCCGAGCGACGACAGCCCGAGGATCACCAGCACCCCGCTGTCCACGTCGGCCACGTGCAGCGGAATGGTGCGGCCGAACAGCTCGAGCGTCGGGCCGAAGGGGATGACGGAGAACGTCGCCATCGCCGGCACGAAGATGATCACCGGCGCCAGCAGGTACAGGACGACGTGCGCCTGCGGCGGGGTGATCGCCTCCTTGAAGATGAACTTGATCCCGTCGGCGAGCGGCTGCAGGAGGCCGAACGGACCGACCCGGTTCGGCCCGCGGCGATCCTGGATCCACGCCGAGACGCGCCGCTCGAGCCAAGTCAGGTAGGCGACCGCCGTCAGGTTGACGAAGAAGATGAGGGCGATCTTCGCCGACGATTCGATGAGCAGGGCTGGGAGGCGCGGATCCACGCGGTCTCGGTTTCCCTACGGTTCCAGGGCCTGGGTGCCGGCGGGCGTCGTGCCGACCGGGCCCGCCTCGGTCGACACGATGCGATGCCCGTCGCCGCTGAGACTCCGCCACGAGAGCGACGCCAGCGGCTTCAGCTCGGCGGCCGCCTGGTCGAAGACGGCCGAGGCGGTGGTCCAGGAGCCGGCGAGGCCGAAGCGCCGCCCCAGCTCGCGCAGCCAGCGCCACGACGGCTCGGCCAGGGCCGGGGCCGCAACGCCGCGCCGCAGCCGCTGCGCGTGGCCCTGGAAATTCACCACGACGCCGTCCGCCTCGTAGGGACCCGTGGCCGGCAGAGCCACGTGCGCCGCCTGGGCGGTTTCGGTCTGCCAGGCGTCGATGACGACGAGCGCATCGAGCGTCGCGAGCAGATCCGCCTTCAAGACGCCGTCGCCGACCGGATCCTCGCCGACGACGACCAGTCCGTGGACGTGCCCGGCCGCGATGTCCCCCGCGAGCTTGGCGGTGGCGGCGGCATCGGGTCGTCCGAGGCCGACGAGTTCCGAGCCGCGCGCGTTCGGCGTCTTGTCGCGGCGCAGCAGGAGCGCGTCATCCTCCCCCGCCTCGTGCGGCGGCACCACGACACGGGTGATGCCCGCCTGCTTGAGCGCCTGGCGGGCCATGTACAGGTCCTCGAGGGTGAGGCGCGCGGAGACGATCGCCGCGACGCTCGCGGCGCCGTGCCGTGTCACGGTCTCGCGCAACAGCGCGGCCGCCCGGTCGACCGCCTCGGGCGACGGAACGACCGCGGGGGCCGCGGCGCCCGTGGCGCGCACCGCCGGGCGCTCGAGGCGCGGCCGGTCATAGAGCTTCTCGTACGTCTGGCGCCCGAGGTCGCACATCCAGTAGTCGTTGACCGCGGCGTTGCGGCGCGGCGTGATCCGGTGGATGCGGTGATCATAGACGCCCAGCTCGACGTTGCAGCCGCGCGCGCACCCGGTGCACACCGACGGCACGTTGCGCAGGAACCAGACGCGCGCCTGGAAGCGGAATGGCTTCCAGGTGAGCGCGCCGACCGGGCAGATGTCCACGGTGTTGCCCGAGTAGTCGTTGTCGAGCGACTTGCCGGGGAAGGTGCCGATGATGGCGTGGCCGCCGCGCTCGAACAGGCCCAGCTCGTGCGTCTTCGAGACTTCGTCGCAGAAGCGGATGCAGCGGGTGCACTTGATGCAGCGCTCGCCGTCGAACACGACGCGGGGACCTATCGGCACGCCCTTGTCGTGGTGGATCTTCTCCTCGACGAAGCGGCTCTGGCCGCGGCCGTAGGCGTTGGCGTACTGCTGCAGCCGGCACTCCCCCGCCTGGTCGCAGATGGGGCAGTCGAGCGGGTGGTTGATGAGCAGGAACTCCATGATCGACTCGCGCGCCGCCTTGACGCGCGGGTTGGCGGTGCGCACCACCATCCCCTGCGCCGCCTGCGTGGCGCAGCCGATCTGCAGCTTCGGCATCTTCTCGATCTCGACGAAGCACATGCGGCAGTTGCCGGCGATCGTCAGTCCCGGGTGGTAGCAGTAGTGCGGCACGGCGATGCCCAGCCTTTCGGCCGCCTGCAGGACGGACGTCCCCTTCTTCACCACCACCGGGCGCTCGTCGACGAGCAGCGCGACTTCGTCCGGACCGGCCGCCGGCAGCTCGATGGCCGGCGCCGCGGCTGGCGCCGCCGCCCCCGCGGCGGGGGGCGGCGCTCCCGGTGCGGAGCCCGGCTGCGCGGGCGGTGGGGGTTGTGTCGGCTCGGGCATCGCTTCCTCAGGCTTTCTTCGCGGAGCCGCCGAAGGGGCAGGCTCCCTTCGTGACGTGATCGACGAACTCGCTCTTGAACTCGGCGACGTACGACTGCACCGGCCAGGCGATGGCCTCGCCGAAGGGGCAGATGGTATTCCCCTCGACCCGCTTCGCGACGTCGATCAGGAGATCCGGATCCTCCTTGCGCCCGTGGCCCGCCTCGAGCCGGTGCAGGATCTTGGTGAACCAGCCGGTCCCCTCGCGGCACGGCGTGCACTGGCCGCACGACTCGTGCTCGTAGAACTCGGCGAGGTTCAGCAGCGCACCCACCATGCAGGTGCTCGAGTCCATCACCATGCCGCCGGCCGATCCGAGCATCGTCCCGGCCGCGGCCAGCGAGTCGAAGTCGAGCAGCACGTCACAGCGCGCCGCCGGCAGCACCTTCATCGACGAGCCGCCGGGCACCGCCGCCTTGAGCGGCCGGTCGGGATGGAGCATGCCGCCGGCATGCTCGTTCAACAGCTCCTTGAACGGGATGCCGAGGGGCGCCTCGTACACGCCGGGCTTCTTCACGTGGCCAGAGATGCAGAAGAGCTTGGGCCCGGTGTTCTTCGGCCGGCCGATGCCGTTGTACCAGGCGGCGCCGCGCTCGACGATGAACGGCACGTTGGCCAGGGTCTCGACGTTGTTGATGATGGTCGGGCAGCCGTACAGGCCGACGATGGCCGGGAACGGCGGCTTGATGCGCGGCAGTCCGCGCTTGCCTTCGAGGGATTCGAGCAGCGCCGTCTCCTCGCCGCAGATGTAGGCGCCGGCGCCGCGGTAGACGAGCACGTCGAGGTCGTAGCCGCTGCCGAGGATGTTCTTCCCGAGAAACCCCTTGGCGTACGCCTCGGCGATCGCCTGCTCGAAGATCCGCGCGCCCTTCTGGAACTCGCCGCGGATGTAGAAGAAGGCGGTGTGGCAGTGGATGGCGAACGACGACAGGATGATTCCCTCGAGCACCAGGTGCGGGTCGCGCTCGATGAGCAGGCGATCCTTGAACGTCCCCGGCTCGCTCTCGTCGGCGTTGACGCAGAGATACCGCGGCTTGTCCCCCGGCTTCGGGAGGAACGACCACTTCATCCCGGTCGGGAAGCCGGCGCCGCCGCGGCCGCGGAGCCCCGAGGCCTTCACCTCTTCCAGGACGGCTTCGGGCGTCATCCCGGACAGCGCCTTCTTCAGCGCCTGGTAGCCGCCGCCGGCGAGAGAGACGTCGATGGTGTGCGAGTCGTCGCGCCCGACATTCTTCAGGAGCAGCTTCTCGTAGGCCATTACTTGAGCCTCGCGAGCAGCTCGTCCACCTTCGCGGCGTCGAGCAGCGGGATGTCGTCGTCGTTGACCTGCGCGCAGGGCGCCGTGTCGCAGGCCCCGAGACACTCGACGAACTGCAGCGAGAAGCGGCCGTCGGGGGTCACCTCGCCGCGCGCGATGCCCAGCTTCTGCTCGAGGCGCGCCATCACCTCGTGCGAGCCGCGCAGCATGCACGACAGCGTGCGGCAGATCTGGAAGTGGTGCCTGCCCACCGGCTTGCGGTGGAACATCGTGTAGAAGGACACCACCCCGGCGACGAAGGCCGGCGACACGCCGAGCTTGCCCGCGACGAAGTCCTGCGCCTCCTCCGGCACCCAGCCGTGCTCCTCCTGCACGGCGTAGAGGGCCGGCAGCAGCGCCGACGTCTTGCGCGGGTATTTGGTCAGGAGCGCATCGATCTTTTTCTCGGTCTCCACCGACACCGCCCGCGTCGCCGTGCTCACCGGTCCACCTCTCCCATCACCGGGTCGAGGCTCGCGATGATGGCGATCAGGTCCGACACGAGTCCGCCCTTCGCCATGGTCTCGATGGCCTGCAGCGAGACGAACGACGGCGACCGGACGTGCAGCCGGTAGGGCGACTTGCCGCCGGTGCTGCGGATGTAGAAGCCGAGCTCCCCCTTGGGGGCTTCGATGGCGTGGTACGACTCGCCCGCCGGGGCGGGGAAGCCCTCGGTCACGACCATGAACTGCTGGATCAGCTCCTCCATCTTGGTCAGGACGCCCTTCTTGGGGGGCAGCACGATCTTCGGATCGTCGATGTTGATCGGCCCCTCGGGGAGGCGCCTGAGCGCCTGTTCGAGGATGCGCACCGACTGGCGCATCTCCTCGAGCCGCACGAGATACCGATCGAAGACATCCCCCTCGCTGCCGACCGGCACGTCGAACTCGTAGGTCTCGTACTCGAGGTACGGCTCGGTCTTGCGCACGTCGTAGGCGATGCCGCAGCCGCGCAGGTTCGGGCCGGTCATGCCGAGGGCGATGGCGTCCTTCGCGCTGATCCGACCGACCCCCTGGGTGCGGTGCATCCAGATGGTGTTGCCGGTCAGGAGCTCGTCCAGCTCGTCGAGCACCTTGGGGAACGAGGCGCAGAAGTCGGCCACCTGCTTCGTCCACCCGGCCGGAATGTCGCGGGCCAGGCCGCCGACGCGCGGATACGACGTCGTCAGCCGGCCGCCGGTGAGCGACTCGATGATGTTGTAGAGGGTCTCGCGCTCGCGGAAGGTGTGGAAGAAGACGGTGGCGGCCCCGAGGTCGAGGGCGCCGGTCCCGAGCCACAGCAGGTGCGCCGAGATGCGCGCCAGCTCGCAGCACAGGACGCGGATGACGCGACAGCGCGGCGTCACCGTGATTCCCATCAGCTTCTCGACCGCCGTGATGTAGCCGACGTTCGTCGACAGCGGCGCGAGGTAGTCCATCCGGTCGGTGTAGGGGACGAACTGGTTGTAGGTCATCCCCTCGGCGATCTTCTCCATGCCGCGGTGCAGGTACCCGACGTGCGGGACGATCGATTTGACGGTCTCGCCTTCGAGGGTGACCACCAGCCGCAGCACGCCGTGGGTCGAGGGGTGCTGCGGCCCCATGTTGAGGACCATCTCCTCGTTGCCGAGCGAATCCTCCGGGATCGGGTGCTCCACCGGCATGGCGGGCGGGTGCGGCGTCAGGTCCACGACCGGCGCGCGCGGCGCTGCGTCAGGCCCCTTGCTCGCGTCGCTCACGCGTGCTCCATGTCGCGGAATCCCGGCGACGCGGGGCGCCCGTCGGGGTCGAGCGAGGACGGGCCGCCCTCGACGTCGAAGTCCTTGCGCAGCGGATGGTCGGGGTA
This sequence comes from Candidatus Polarisedimenticolia bacterium, assembly GCA_036005805.1. Lineage (GTDB taxonomy): Bacteria > Acidobacteriota > Polarisedimenticolia > Gp22-AA2 > Gp22-AA2 > DASRAU01. The sequence goes on from DASYQE010000028.1 coordinate 7,273, forward strand.
GTCCTCCGGCATGATGATGCGGCGCAGGTCGGGATGCCCGGTGAAGCGCACGCCGACCAGGTCGTACTGCTCGCGCTCGGTCCAGTTGGTGCCGGCCCAGACCGACGTCAGGCTCGGCGCCGTCTCGCCGGGGCGCAGGCGCAGCTTCAACCGCAACCTGTGATTCTTCTCGAGCGAGTAAATCTGCCACATGACGTCGTGCTCGAACTCCCCTTCGAGGAAGTGCACGGCCACGCAGGCGATCGGCATGTCGAAGGCGCACTGCGGGTCGTCGCGCAGGAAGAGAGCCGCGTCCACCAGCCGCTCCGCCGGCAGCGTGACCGTGATCTCGCCGCGGAACTCCTCGGACAGGAGGCCCGTCTCGGGGAAGCGGGCGCGCAGCAGATCCACGAGGTGTCGCGGCGGATGTGGATCGATGTAAGGGCCGTTCATGTCAGTCCCACTCGAGGGCGCCGCGCCGCCAGCAATAGAGGTAGCCGACCACCAGCACCGCGAGGAAGACCAGCATTCCGGTGAAGCCGCGCACCCCCAGGTCGCGGAACACCGTGGCCCAGGGATAGAGGAACGCCGCCTCGATGTCGAACAGGATGAACAGCATCGCCACCATGTAGAAGCGCACCGTGACCGGCTTGTCGGAGACGTCGAGCTGGTCGACGCCGCACTCGTAAGGCGAGAGATCGGTGCGGCTGCGCGTCGGCCGGCCGAGGAGCGTCGCGAGCGTCAGGATTACACCGGCGAGGACCAGGGCCAGGGCCGCTTGCAGACCGATGGGAATGTAGTCGATCACCCGGCTTCGACACCCGGAGGGGAGGCCCGGCGCCCGGCCTCCCTCGTTGCGTGAACCTGCTCATCCGGCGCCGCAGGCCTGCTTACAGGAAGCGGGATGCTAGCACCCCCTTTCCGAGGGTGTCAACGCGAGTAGAATCGGCCGCACCGCCATGATTCAAGAGGGGTTGCGATGACCGACGTCCCCCCGGAAGCGACCGCGCTCCCCCCCGAAACCGAGGTCGAGATCCACGCCATCCGCGCCCAGGGGAAGGGGGGGCAGAACGTCAACAAGGTCAGCAATGCCGTCCACCTGCGCTTCGACGTCCGGGCCTCGTCGCTCCCCGAAGAGATCAAGGAGCGCCTGCTCGCCCTGCGGGACCGGCGGATCAGCGCCGACGGTGTGATCGTGATCAAGGCCCAGACCGAGCGCAGCCTGGAGCAGAACCGCGCCGCCGCTCTGGCTCGACTGCGGGAGATGGTCGCCGCGGCGTACCGTGTGCCGCGGACGCGCCGGCCGACCCGCGCCACCCGCGGCTCGAAGCAGCGCCGGGTGCAGAGCAAGAAGCACCGCTCCGAGGTCAAGGCGCTGCGCCGCCGCGTCGACGAGTAGGCTATCCTCCCGGCCCATGCGAACCCTGCGACGCCTTTTCCCGCTGGTCTTCTGCTTCCTTCTGATCCCGGCGGATGTGCGCCTCGCCGCGGCCGCCGGTGCCGCCGACGACGTGGCCGCCGCCCGGTCCCTGTTCCAGAAGAACCTCGACGCCATCAAGCGCAAGGACAAGGACGCCTATCTCGCCTGCTACCTGAACTCCCCCGCCCTCGTGCGCACCGAAGCCGACGGGTCGCGGAAGGGCTACGACACCCTGGCGAAGGAGGCGGGCGAATGGCCCGATGCCTTCGAGGGCCTCGCGCTCGACCTGGTGTCGCTGCGCCCGGGCCTGGTGTACGGCACCTACCGTTACCGCGTGCACTACGGCGCGCGCGAGGTGTCGGGGATCTCCGAGCGCTTCTTCCTCAAGACCGACGCCGGCTGGAAGATCGCCGTCACCACCGCCTTCGAAGCGCCGCCGGGGACGCCGCCGCCGCCGCGCGCGCTCGTCGGCGCGACACTGCTCGACGGCACCGGCGCGGCTCCCCTGGCCGACGCGGTCGTTATCGTCCGCGGTGGCAAGATCGACTGCGTCGGCACCCGCGCCCAGTGCCCGGTGCCCGATGGCGTCGATCCTCTCGATGTGAAGGGGCTGTACCTGACGCCGGGCATCGTGGATGCGCACGTGCACCACGCGCAGACCGGCTGGGCGGACGGGCGGCCCGATTTCATCGACGTGCGAGACAAGCACCCGTACGAGACGCTCGAGGCGGGACTGCGCGCCCACCCCGAGCGCTTCTGGCGCTCGTATCTCTGCTCCGGCGTGACGGCCGTGTTCGACGTCGGCGGCTATCCCTGGTCGTGGGACCTGCGGGCCCGCGCCGAGGCCGACCCGATGGCGCCGCACGTCGCCGCCGCCGGGCCGCTTCTCTCGACGCTCGACTTCTGGCTGAACCTGCCGGCGGAGCGCCAGTTCATCTACCTCGGCACCGAGAAGGACGCGCAGACGGGGGTCGGCTATCTCGCGGACCACGGCACCGACGCGGTCAAGGTGTGGTTCATCCCGGTCGCGGAGCGCAATTTCGACGAGATGGCGCGCGCGGTGAAGGCGGCGGGTGAGGCGGCGCACGCCCGCAAGGTCCCCCTCATCGTGCACGCCACCGGTCTCAAGGAGGCCATCGCCGCGCTGCAGGCGGGGGCCGATCTCCTCGTCCACAGCGTCGAGGACGCCCCGGTCACCGAGGAGTTCCTGTCGCTCGCGAAGAAAAACGGCACGATCTACTGCCCGACGCTGACCGTCCTGGACGGCTACGGCAAGCTCCAGGAGGCGGCCGTGGCGCACCAGGTCCCGGCGATCGACGACCCGAACGGCTGCGTCGACCCCGAGACGATGAAGAACCTCGCCGAGACCGCGACCCTCACGGTGAAGCCGGAGGAGCCGGGCACCGCCGAAAAGCGCAAGCAGCGCTTCGCGACCTTCGACAAGCAGACCGCCGCGAACCTGAAAACCGTGCGCGACGCCGGCATCCCGATCGCCATGGGAACCGACGCCGGCAACCCGCTCACTCTCCACGGCGTCTCGGTGTACGCCGAGATGGAGGCGATGCAGGCGGCGGGCATGACGCCGATGGAGGTGCTCATCGCCTCGACCCGCGGCGGCGCCCGGGCGATGCGCAAGGACTCCGTGTTCGGGACGGTCGAGAAAGGGAAGCTCGCCGACCTGCTGATTGTCGGCGCCGATCCTTCGAAGGACGTCAGGAATCTGCGCCAGGTGCGCTACGTCGTCCGCGGCGGCGTCGTGCGCACCCAGGCCGAGCTGCGTCCGCAGAAGCCTTAAGCTCCTACACCCGCTCCATCACGCGTTCCGTGACCAAGAGACTTGTCATCGGTGCTCCACGTGACGCCGCGCATGCACGGCGCCCCCAACTACCTCGAACAGTCCCGGGCCCCAGTGGGTTGCGCTGAGAGCGATGGGCGCGGATCTCGAGCCAATCCATTCGGGCTGCCAACGAATCCCTGGTCAGTGAAGACTTGAATTCGGTCTTTCCCAAGTCGCTATGGCGTGTCCACACTCTGTGATTCCGTAAATCGTCGAATCATCCGAACGCCAGGCGGCAGAGCGCAGACAGGGTCCAGCGAAAGCGGAACCTGACGAGACATCAAGAAGAATGCCCTTCTTGCTTCCTCTCGGACACCAGTAGACCATCGCGCTGTCATGGCTCCAGGTCAGACCCGCCGTTTCGCGCGCTTCAATGGCTACCGAGTCGGGGTGGCTCACACACTCATCAGAACTGAGAGGCCCCAAGCTCAAGGTATTCTCCCAACTGTCGTCCATGGGGAGCGGAATCTGTTCGACATTCTCGCCGATGTGAAGCTCCAGCTTGCGACCACAGAAGACAGCTATCTTTCGGTCATCTGGAGATACAGCGACACCTGTGCGGGCACAACCTGACAAGCGTCCGGCCATCGTAGCTATCCGCATCGCCTCCACCGGCAACGCTGCCTCTACCTCCTTCTGTGTCTTGGCTTCGAAGTCCCATTCATAGAGGTGTCTCTGGTGATCGACAGGCTTGGAAAAACGTATTGCCGCACCGGATCTCACAAAATAGCCAGCAGCGCTATCGAAGTAGAAACCGGCCGGATACCCTGGGTACTCTAATCGCGGTAGGTCGCATGTCCGTGATTCCCCAGCCAGCGAAAGCCTGCGACAGACATCCGGGCCGCGGACCGCGGACCGACGCAGGAGCACGAATGCATTTGACGACTCATCGAATGCTGCCACTGACAGACTTTCACCGCCGAGCGGGTCTGGACCGGAGATCTCGCGCTCCCGACCGTCTACGAGGAGCACCGTACGCCCTCTCTTTATCCTCACATCATTGTCGTCCCATCGAGGGATCTTGCGACTGCCTCGCCACTCGACCGCAATTTCCTGGCCGAGAACAACGATCTGATCAGTACTCGCTACCCCAACCGCGAGATATCGCATATCCGAGCTTCTCCCGGCGTACACACTCATAGATGCCGTCATCAGGGTCACGATAATCAATGCAGCCCGGCGTCCTGGATGACCGCTGGGAACTCTGTCTGAATTCATTCCAATCATGTATCTTGATGATATTGGGGTATCAATGGGCATTGAGTTCGACGACCTTGTCATCGAGGATCACTTGGTAGCCGAGTTTGGCAAATGCATGCGCTAGCCCAACGGCGTTCCCAGGCCTTAGAGCAGGCCAGGGCCAACCTGGCGAGCCTGCCGGACTAAATCAGCGCGATCGCGGACGCAGCGTCAGGACGGGAATGCGGGCGTGGCGCACGACCTTCTCGGCGACGCTGCCGATGAGCAGGTGCGGCAGGCCGGTGCGGCCGGCGGTGGACATCACGATGAGGTCGGCGCTGCGCGAGGCCGCGTCGATGGCCTGGAGCGGCTCGCCGATCGCCACGCGCACCTCGACCGGAGGCCTGGCGCCGCGCACCGTGCGCGCCACCAGCTGCTCGAGACGCACGCGCGCCGCGCGGACGACCTCCCCCTCGTCGAGCCAGGTGCGGCCGCCGACCATGTGGGCGGTGATCGGGGCGAACGGCGGAACGGCGTTCAGCACGATGAGCCTCCCTCCGCTGGCCTTCGCCAATTTCGCGGCGTAGGCGAGAGCGCGGGTCGCGTG
>DASYQE010000029.1:0-7419 GCA_036005805.1 Candidatus Polarisedimenticolia bacterium
GCGACGCCGGCGCATCGAAGAGCGCCGGCGCGGGCAAGGTGGACACCGAGGCGCTCTTCGCGGCGAACAACCGCGGTGCGGCGCTGATGGAGCAGTACAAGCCGGCGCAGGCGCTGGAGGAATTCACCAGGGTCACGACGACGGCGCCGGCGTGGGCCCCCGGGCAGGTCAATCTCGGGCTCGCGGCGCTTTACGCGCGACAGATGGATCGGGCGGCGCAGGCGTTCCAGGAGGCGATCCGTCTCGATCCGAAACTCGTCGCCGGCCACTATGGCCTTGCGACGCTCCAGAAGGGGCAGGGACAGAGCGCCGAGGCGCTGGCCGAGTTCGAAGCGGCGCAGAAGCTCGATCCTTCGGACCCCGACATCCTCTACAACATCGGGCTGCTCTCTGGCCGGCAGCGGCAGTTCGATCGCGCCATCGAATCGTTGCGCAAGGCCAAGGAGCTCGACCCCAACAGCATGTCGGTGCGCTACCAGCTCGCCCGCGCCCTCGTGCAGTCGGGGCAGGCGGCGGAAGGGGAGAAGGAAATGGCGGCCTACCAGAAGCTGGCCGCCAACCCGAAGTTCGCGGTGCCGACCGGCAACCAGTACGGCGAGGCCGGACGGCACGCGCTGGTCATCACCGACTATTCCGGCTTCGGGCCGCCGGCCACAGCACCGGCCGTGGCCGCCCGCTTCCGCGACGCGACCACCGCCTCGGGGATCGCCTTCAAACACGGCGGCCCCGGCGGCGACGGCAAGCCGACCGAGGCGGCGCGTCTCGGATCGGGCGTGGCCATAGGCGATCTCGACGGCGACGGTCGGATCGATCTCGTCCTGGCCGACGTCTCGGCGGATGGCAAAGGGTCGCCGGCGATCGAGAAAAACCGCGGCGGGGGTCGCTTCGAGGATGTCTCGGCGCGCGCCGGGGTCGCGTTCCCATCGGCGGGGCTGGCGGCGGCGCTTGGCGACTACGACAACGACGGCGACCTCGACCTGTGCCTCACCGGCGCCTCGGGCGCGGCGCTCTTCCGCAACGACGGCGAGGGCACCTTCCGCGACGTCAGCGCCGCGGCCAGGATCGCGGTGAAAGGGCTCGTCGCCGGCGCCGCCTGGGGGGATCTCGATCACGACGGCGACCTCGATCTGCTGCTGGCGCGCCCGAGCCCGGCGGCGGGCGCCGCGCGCCTGGCTCTTCTTCGGAACCGGGGCTACGGCACGTTCGAAGAGGCGACCTCGAGTCTGCCGGTCCGTCCGGGCGCCGGCGGCGCGATCGGGGCGGTGTTTTCCGATCTCGACCTGGACCGCGACCTCGACATCGTCGTCGCCGGGGTTGGAGGTGCCGACACGCTCCTCGACAACCGGCGTGAGGATGGTTTCGCGGAGGCGGCCGGGCGCGCGGGGCTGCGCGCGGCGGGAGGCGGTCGTGGCGTGGCCGTGGGCGACGTGGACGGCGATGGCCGACCCGATCTCGTCTTCCCGGCGGCCTCGCCTGAAGGAACGGCGCTCTTCCTCGGCCAGGACAAGGGCGGGTTCGCGCGCCGCGATCTGCCCGCGGCGAAGGGATCGTTCTACGGCGCCGTCCTGTTCGACGCCGACAACGACGGCGATCTCGACCTCTATCTCTGTGGCGCCGGGCAGGTGCTGCTCCTGAACGACGGACACGGCGCCTTCGGCGACGCCACGTCGGCCTCGGGGCTCGGCGCCATCGCCGTCAAGGACGGCCGCGGCGCGGCGGCCGCCGATCTCGATGGCGACGGCGACCTCGACCTCGTCGTGTCGCAGAACGGCGGCCCGGCGCTCCTGCTCCTCAACGACACGCCTGCGCAGAACAAGTGGGTCGAGGTGGCGCCGCACGGACTGGGCAGCAATCGCCAGGCGGTCGGCACGAAGATCGAGATCCAGGCCGGGCCGTCCTGGCAGCGGCGCGAGGTGACCGCCGGCTCGGGTTATCTCTCGTCGTCCGCCGTGCCGCTGCACGCCGGGCTCGGGACGCGGACGGTCGCCGACGTCGTGCGCCTGCTCTGGCCGGGAGGCGTGCTGCAGGCGGAGCTCGACGTGTCCTCGGGCCAGCGCATCGAGCCGCAGGAGCTCGACCGCAAGGGCTCCTCCTGCCCGCTGCTGTTCGCCTGGGACGGAGCGACCTACAAGTTCGTCACCGACGTGCTCGGCGTCGGCGGGCTCGGCACCTGGCTCGCCCCGGGCAAGTACGGCACGCCGGTGCCGGACGAGTCGCTGGCGATCTCGGCGACGCAGCTGCAGCCGCTCGACGGCGCCTACTACTTCCAGGTGCTCGAGAACCTCGAGGAGGTCACCTACCTCGACGCGGCGCGCCTCCAGGTGATCGACGCCCCGAAGGACGTCGAGGTCGTCCCGAACATGAACGCCGGCGTGCCGCGCGGCACCCCGCGCCTGTACGCGTTCGAGAGGACGGCGAAGGTCTTCCCGACGCGCGCCGTCGATCACCACGGGCGCGACGTCCTCGACCGCCTGCTCAAGGTCGACCGCACCTACCCGGACGAGTTCCGCAAGCTCAGCCTCGCCGGCTACGCCGAGATGCACGACATCACCATGGAGTTCCCGCCGTCGATCGTGGACCAGGAGGGCTACGTCCTGTTCCTCAACGGCTGGACCGACTTCGAGTACTCCTCGAGCAACTACGCGGCCTCCCAGCAGGAGCTGTCGATGGTGATCCCCATCCTCGAGATGGAGAACGCCGACGGGATCTTCCAGCCGGTGCTCGAGCCGATGGGCTTCCCGCCGGGGATGGCGCGCACGATCGCCGTCGATCTCTCGTCGCTCGGGAAGCTCCGTGGCCGGCGCATGCGGCTGCGCACCAACATGCGCGTCTACTGGGACCAGATCTTCCTGGCGCGGCCGTGGGATGCGGCGACCATGGACGCGCGCCTCCAGGTGAGCGAGGCGAAGGCGGCCGCGGCGCACCTGCACCGCCGCGGCTTCCCGCGCGAGCACAGCCCCGATGGGAAGGAGCCGCGTCTCTACGACTACCGCATCCTCGACAACACGCAGCCCTTCCGCACCATGAGCGGCGACTACACGCGCCTCGGGCGCGTGACCGACCTCGTCACCGAAGCGGACGATCTCTCCGTCGTCTTCGGCAAGGGTGAGGAGGTCACCCTCGAATTCCCGGTCAAGGGACTGCCGCCGGCCCCCAAGGGAACCATCCGCTCCTTCGTCCTGAATCTCTCCGGCTGGTGCAAGGACATGGATCCGCACACGGCGCACGGCGAGACGGTCGAGCCGCTGCCGTTCCGGGGCATGACGTCGTATCCGTACGCCGAAGGGGAGTCGTACCCCGACGACGCCGCGCACAAGGACTATCGCGCCACCTACAACACGCGCCACCTCGAGGGGAAATGATGGCGGTCCTCGAGGATCGGCCCGCGTCCGCGCCCGCAACCACCGGCCGGACGGCGTCCGCGCGCTCCGCCGGCGTCCCGGCGCTGCGGCTGCGCGGCCTCGGCAAGACTTACATCAAGCGCCGCTCGATCCTCGAAATGGCCCTGCACCCGTGGCGGCGCGCCGAACGTGTCGAAGGGCTCGTGGACGTCTCGCTCGAGGTGCCCCGCGGCACCCTCTACGGGCTGCTCGGGCCGAACGGGGCCGGCAAGACGACCCTGCTCAAGATCCTCGCCTGCCTCATCCTGCCGACGCGCGGCACGGCGGAAGTCGAAGGACGCGACGTGGCGCGCGACGACGAGGAGGTCCGCCGCAGCATCGGCTTCGTCACCGCCGACGAGCGATCGTTCTACTGGCGGCTGTCGGGGGAGGACAACCTCGAGTTCTTCGCCCGCCTCTACGGCCTGGGCGCCGCGGAGGCGCGCCGCCGCACCCGCGAACTGCTCGAGACGATGGAGCTGGGCGAGGTGGCGAAGCGCCAGTTCATGTCGTATTCCTCCGGGATGAAGCAGCGCCTGGCGATCTGCCGCGCGCTCCTGCACGACCCGCCGGTCCTGTGCCTGGACGAGCCGACCCGCTCCCTCGACCCGATCGCCGCCAAGCACCTGCGCCAGTTCATCGGGACGCGGCTGCACCAGCAGCGCGGCAAGACCATCCTGCTCGCGACGCACAATCTGCCGGAGGCGGAGGATCTCTGCCAGCGTCTGGCCATCCTGCACCGCGGGCGGGTGCTGCGGGAGGGAAGCCTCGCCGACATCACCGCCGGACTGCCGGGCCGCGAACAGTACGCCATCGAGGTCACCGGAATCGATCGCCTTCCCGCCGACCCGCGCTGGGTCCTCGAGCCGGAGCCGCGCCGGGACGGCGTCCGGCGCCTCGCGGCGGCGATCGATCGCGGCGGCCGGCCGCTGTCGGATCTCCTGGCCGCGCTGCTCGCCGCGGGCGGCACCATCCTCTCCTGCACGCGCCGCGAGCCCGGGCTCCAGGAAGTCTTCGACCAGATGGAGCGGGAGAACCCCCGGTGAAGAACCTCGGCATCCTGCTGGCGTTCCTGAAACGCGACTTCCTGGTGGAGACGTCCTACCGGACCGCGTTCCTGCTGCAGTTCTTCGGGATCCTCATGTCGGTGCTGATCTGGCGCTTCGTCTCGGGCGTGCTGAAGGCGCCGGCCGACACGCCGGGTCTCGACGGGATGGACTACTTCGCCTACGTGCTCCTCGGGCTGGCGTTTTTCCACTACCTGTCGTCGGCCCTGGGGTCGTTCTCGCAGAAGATCCGGCAGGAGCAGATGACCGGGACGCTCGAGGCGATCCTGGTGACGCCGACCTCGCCCGGGACCGTGGTGCTCGGCTCGGCGCTGTGGGAGTTCGTGCTCTCCTCGGTGAAGGTGGCGATCTATCTCGCCATCGGCTGGGCCTTCGGCATCGCCATCCGGTTCGAGAACCTGCCGCTGTGCCTGCTGGTGCTGGCGATCACCGTGCTGGCCTTCTCCGGGATCGGCATCCTGTCGGCCGCCTTCGTCTTCTATCTGAAGCGGGGGGACCCGATCACGTACCTCGTGTCGAGCGTCTCGGTGCTGCTCGGCGGGGTCTTCTATCCGCCCCAGGACATGTGGCCGTGGCTCGGCTCGCTGTCGAAATTCCTGCCCATCACCTATGCCCTGCACGCCTGGAGGCAGGCCCTGCTCAAGGGGGCGACGTTCCAGGCGCTCCTCCCCGACATCGTGGCGCTGCTGATCTTCGTCGTGATCCTGGTGCCGCTCGGCGCCATCGCCTTCCGCTTCGCCATCCGCCGCGCCCGCGCCGAGGGATCGCTGGTACAGTACTGACCGCGCATGCAATTCGAAAAGCTGCACCCGCCGATCGAGGGGAATCCCCTGCGTTACGAGGAGGGACGGTGCCTGGCGCCTCCCGACCCGATCATCCCCTTCATCGAGGGGGACGGGGTCGGGCCGGAGATCGTCGCGGCGGCGCGCCGGGTCCTCGATGCCGCAGTGGCGCGCGCCTACGAGGGGGAGCGCCGGCTCGTGTGGTTCGAGGTGTTCGCGGGCGGCAAGGCGTGGGAGCGCTACGGCGAGTGGCTCCCCCAGGACACCCTCGACGCCGTCGCCCACTACGGCATCGCCTTCAAGGGGCCGCTGACGACGCCGGTCGGGGGCGGCTTCAAGAGCCTCAACTCGACGCTGCGCCAGGAGCTCGATCTTTACGCCTGCCTGCGGCCGGTGCGCTGGTTCCCGGGCGCGCCGTCGCCGATGAAGCATCCCGAGCGCATCGACCTGGCGATCTTCCGCGAGAACACCGAGGACGTGTACGCCGGCATCGAGTGGCGCGAGAAGACCGGCGGCAGCCGCCGGGTCATCGAGTTCCTCAACCGCGAGATGGGCTGCGACCTGCCGGCCGAGACGGCGCTGGGCATCAAGCCGATGAGCGCGCGCCGCAGCCAGGCGCTGGTGCGCCGGGCCCTGCGGCACGCCCTCGAGCACGGACGCCCGAGCGTCACCCTGGTGCACAAGGGCAACATCATGAAGTTCACCGAGGGAGCCTTCCGCGACTGGGGCTACGCCGTGGCGCGCGAGGAGTTCGGCGACCTGACGGTGACCGAAGAGGACGCCCCCCGCGGCACCGAGGGCCCCGACGGTCGCGTCGTCATCAAGGACCGCATCCTCGACTCGATGTTCCAGCAGCTCATGACCCGGCCGGAGGACTACTCCGTCCTGGCGACGACGAACCTCAACGGCGACTACCTGTCGTACGCCGCCGCCGGGCTCGTCGGGGGGCTGGGCCTGGCGCCGAGCGTCAACCTCGGCGACGAGCTGGCGGTCTTCGAGGCGACGCACGGCACCGCCGCGGCGCACGCGGGACGCGACGACGTGAACCCGGGGGCGCTCATCCTGTCAGGGGGGATGCTCCTCGAGCACCTCGGCTGGGAGGAGGCGGCCCGCCTCGTCGTCGCCGGCGTGCGCGGCGCCGTCGCCAGCGGGCACGTCACCTCGGATCTGGCGCGGCAGATGGAGGAGGCGCGGACGGTGCGCTGCTCCGAGTTCGCCGGCATCGTCATCGAACGCATGCAGTCGGTCTGAACGAGAGACACCCGGTCTGAACAGCGGACATCCCGGAGGAGGAACGATGCGCAGGAAAGTCTCGATCATCGGCGCGGGCAACGTCGGCGCCTCGGCGGCGGAGCGGATCGTCATGCGGCGGCTGGCGGACGTCGTCCTCGTGGACATCGTCGAGGGCATGCCGCAGGGGAAGAGCCTCGACCTCAACGAGGCGGGGCCGGTGGACAACTACGACATGCGCCTGACCGGGGCGAACAACTACGACGCGACCGCCGGCTCCGACGTCGTGGTGATCACCTCGGGCCTGCCGCGCAAGCCCGGGATGAGCCGCGACGACCTGCTCGCGAAGAACTTCGAGATCGTCAAGCAGGTCACGACCGAAGTGGCGAAACGCTCGCCCGAGGCGGTCCTCATCATCGTCAGCAACCCGCTCGACGCCATGGCGCACACGGCCCTCAAGGTGAGCGGCTTCCCGCGGAACCGGGTGCTCGGCATGGCCGGGGTGCTCGACTCGGCGCGCATGCGCTTCTTCATCTCCGAGGCGCTCGGGGTGTCGGTGGCCGACACGCACGCGTTCGTCCTCGGCGGGCACGGCGACACCATGGTGCCGCTGCCGCGCTACTCGACCGTCGCCGGCATCCCCATCACCGAGCTGCTGCCCCGGGACAAGGTCGACGCCATCGTGCAGCGGACGCGCGACGGCGGGATCGAAGTGGTCAACCTGCTCAAGAGCGGCAGCGCCTACTACGCGCCGGCGTCGTCGGTCGTGCAGATGGTCCAGGCGATCCTCCTCGACGAGCACCGCATCCTCCCGTGCGCCGCCTACCTGGAAGGGGAGTACGGCTACAAGGGGATCTTCGTCGGCGTGCCGGTGCAGCTCGGCGAGCGTGGCCTCGAGAAGGTCATCGAGATCAAGCTGACCGCCGAGGAGAAATCCGCCCTCGACCGCTCCGCCGCCGC
>DASYQE010000030.1:0-18039 GCA_036005805.1 Candidatus Polarisedimenticolia bacterium
ATGATTTCCTTGCAGGAGTTGCATTTGACCCAGAGCCCTTCGGGGACCTGGATGCGCCGGTGCTCGACGGCCTGCTTCGGCTTGCGGATCTTTTTGAACCACGCGATTTCCATCAGGACCCCGCCCTCATCGGCACCCCCCGGAGGGTGCCGGAATAGTACCGACCCCCCCATGGTCGGTCAAGCCGAGTGATCTACCGAATTTGGCCGTGATGGACTGATGGACACCGCCAGGGGCGCGCTGACCAGTCCTCGGCCACTCGGTATAAGCCTTGATTAATCATTAGTTTACGGGCGCGTACCGGCGAAGTCAGGCCGCCGGCGGACGAGCCGAGTCCAGCTTCTCGACGCGCCTGGCCGACGGGCTTTTGACGAGATCCTGTCGTGACCCGGTGACCGAATCGCTATCGCAATGGCAACCCTTTTCTCTGCTTGGGTTTCTGCGTCGCCCACCGGTCGCGCATGAAGCCTGGCCGCGGCTGGTACGGCCATTGCGATAAGGGGGAATGCATCGGTGGGATGCACAAGGAGGGCGGCAGGCGAAACGAAGGGCAAGCGAGCTGACACGCAGGGAAACCTGCACTGAGCCGGTCCCGTCACCTCCCCACGGGGCCGGCTCTGGTGCTTTCCGCGGGACAGAGAAAGGGAGTCTGAACCGGGCGTGAACGATTTCGTGGGTGCGTTCCTCGTCGCCGGAGTCGCCGCGGTCCTCGGATTCCTTTTCGCCCGGCGGTCCGCGCCTGTCAACACCTCCGCCGCCGTCGCCGTCGAGCCCCACGATATCGCGGCCACGCTTCAGACCCTCATCCAGGCCCTCGACGCGCGCGACCCGTCCTCGCGCGGGCACGCGCGGCGGGTGCAGGCGGGGGCGATGGAGATCGGCCGGACCCTCGGCCTCGACCCGGAAGGGCTGCGGACCCTGCGGCTCGCGGCGCTCCTGCACGACGTCGGCAAGGTGGTCGTCCCGGAACATGTCCTCTGCAAGCCGGGACGCCTGTCGGACGCGGAGTTCGAGAAGGTGAAGGAGCACCCGCAGGCCGGCGTGGCGATCCTCGCCCCCTCCGGGCTTCCCGAGCCGGTGCTCGAGATCATCCGCCACCACCACGAGCGCTGGGACGGGCACGGGTATCCGGAGGGACGACAGGGGACGGCGATTCCCATCGGCGCGCGCATCCTGGCGGTCGCCGACGCCTTCGAATCGCTGACCTCCGAGCGCGCCTGGCGCGGGCGCCTGCCGCCCGGGGAGGCGGCGGGGCTCATCGAGACCTGGTCCGGCGTGCAGTTCGATCCGGAGATCGTGGCCGTCGTGCGCGGCCAGGTGGACGCGATCGCCTCGGCGATGCAGGGTGCCTCGGCCCCGGGTCCCCGGCTCGACGGGAGCCCATCCGATCTCGCGAGCGCCGCCGGCGCGGCCGCGATCGTCCCCGAGCCGGACGACCCGGGAGGATTCGGAGCGCTGCTGCACCAGGGGGTCGTGCCGGCGCGGTCGGGAGTCATGCCGGCCGGCGCCCCGGCGCCGCGCGCGCTCTTCGCGTCGGCGACCGGGGTTCCGAGGGATGCCGCGGCGGCCCAGCGCGAGGTCTACGCCCTCTACGAGATCGCCCGGACGCTCGGGTCGAGCCTGCGCCTCACCGATGTTCTCGACCTCGTCGTCAGCAAGCTCGCCATGCTGGTGCCCTTCCGGACCTGCGTGGTGCACCTGGTGTCGTCGCCGGGCGAGCTGCAGGCGCGCTTCGTCTCGGGGGCGAACGCGGCGCCTTTGCGCGGCCGGCGGCTGCGCTTCGGCGAGGGAATCACCGGCTGGGCGGCGACGCATCGCACCAGCCGCTTCGACGGCGGCGCGCAGCTCGACCTCGCCGGGACGGAGGTCGACGCGGTCGCTTACTCGACGGTGGCGGCCTTCCCGCTCGTCCACGCCGACGAGGTGCTCGGCGTCATCACGGTCTATTTCCCGGCGAACGCGCCGTGTCTCGACGACCACGTGCGGGTCATGGAGATCCTGGCGCGCCTGGCGTCGGGGGCGATCCACGAAGGCCGCCTCGGTCTCGAGGAGGGCGAGGCGGGCCTGAGCGACCGCGTCACGCACCTCCCGAACGAGCGTTACCTGCGCCAGGCGTTCTCCAAGGAGATCGTGCGCAGCCAGCAGTCGGGGCAGCCGCTGAGCGTCGTCGAGATGGACCTCGAGGACTTCGCGGCGGTGAACCGGCGGCACGGCCGCGAGGCGGGGGACCGCCTCCTGATGGAGGTCGGCCGCGTTCTGCGCAGCCACCTGCGCGAGCGGGACGTGCTGGTGCGCCTCGGCGAAGACGAGTACGCCGCGCTCCTGCCGGGAACCGGGTTCGCCGCCGCGGCGCTCCTGACCGAGCGGCTGCAGCAGGCGGTGGACGGCTTCGCGCTGCGGCTGGGGGAAGGGGACGCGGCCCGGGCCGGGCTCTCGGTCGGCATCGCCATCTATCCGCTCGACGGCGAGGGGGTCGACGATCTCCTGCAGCGGGCCTCGCTCAACCGGGCGCGCAACCGCCAGGCACGCCGCGCGGCGCGCGAGGCCGCGCCGAACGTCGTGCCGTTCCGCCCCACCCGCGACTGACGCGGCGCCTGTGTTATTCTCGGCACACCTGAAGAGATGCGCCGCTAGGAGCCATGTTTCGCGCGACCCGCCCCGCGGATCCGCGTGGACATGCGGAAGCGCTCATGGTCACGATCGACGCGTACAGCCTGGATGATGCGGCCTGGCGGCGGGGCAGGCTGCGCTTCATCGATCCGCGCTTCTACCTGGCGCTGGCGGCGGCGCGCAGCGCCCATGTGCGCCTTCTCGTCACCGGAGCGCGGCGGCGCAAGCGCTGGCTCTACGAGCGCCTGACGATCCGCAAGGGACTCAACCTGGCGCTGACCGGCGCCGCCTTCGTGCTGAAGCGCGAGCGCTCGCACGCGCTGCCGCCCATCCTCAAGATCGACATCTCGCCGCTGTGCAACCTGCGCTGCACGGTCTGCGTGCACGCCGAGCCGAACGGCGATCCGGCGCTGGCCCGGCAGCGCTTCGATCCGACACACAAGATGACGGTGGAGCAGTTCCGCCGCATCGTCGAGGAGGTGCGGGGCCGCACCGCGGCGCTGTCCCTCTACTACGTCGGCGATCCGCTGGTGCACCCCGACCTCGACACGATGTGCTCGATCGCGCGCGACGCCGGGCTCAACGTCCACATCAGCACCAACTTCAGCTTCACCCTGGACGACGCGCGGTTGCGCCGCATGGTGCGCAGCGGCCTGACCCACCTTTCGGTCTGCGTCGACGGGCTGTCCCAGGCGAAGTACGAGCGCACCCGCGTCGGCGGGCGCATCGAGGTGGTGCTCGGCAACCTCCGGCGCCTGATCCGGTTCCGCAACGAGGAGGGGCGCGTCCACCCGCGCGTCGAGGTGCAGTACATCAAGTTCCAGCACAACCTCGATGAGATGGAGCAGGCGCGCCGGATGTTCCGGGACATCGGCGTGGACCAGCTGACGGATTTCTGGGGCGACCTGGGCAACTACACGGAGACCGACCCCAAGTACGCCGAGGTCCTCGGGCCGCGCCCGAAGAGCCGCGTGCCGCTGTGCCACTGGCCGCACAGCTCGATGGTCATCAAGTACAACGGCGACGTGATCCCCTGCTGCTCGTTCCGCATCGGTGACCAGTACTCGACCTCCGGCGACGCGCGCGCGCTCGGCAACGTCTTCGCCACCGGCGTCGCGGAGGTCTGGAACAACGGCAAGTTCCGGCAGGCGCGCCGACTGGCGGGCGACCCGACGCGGGTCGAGGGCGATCCCGCGCTGCGGGACCACTTCTGCTACGGCTGCCCGGCGCTCTTCGAGGTGACGCGGCGCCCGGGGGCGACCTCCGCCAACAACGTGACCTGGGAAGAGCACTACGTGCCTGGCCCCGACGGCCGCCCGGTGGCGAAGCGCCGGAGCGAGAGCGGCTGGAAGATCGATTAGAATCCGCCGGTCATGTCCCCCGGCGCAACGGGCGCGGCGATCGCCGCCCTCACCCTCATCGTCAACGCCTCGGTTCTCGACGGCACCGGCGCGCCGGCGCGCGCCGTCGCGGTCCGCCTCGACGCCGGCCGGATCGTCGAGGTGGGAGCGCTCACTCCGAAGCCCGGCGAGACGGTCTTCGACGCGAAGGGGATGACTCTCGCCCCCGGCTTCATCGACACGCACAGCCACTCCGACGACGACCTGTTCGATCATCCGGACGCGCTGGCCGATGTCAGCCAGGGGATCACGACGATCGTCGGCGGCCAGGACGGCGGCTCGTCGTACCCGCTGAAGAAGTTCTTCGCCCGGCTCGAGCGGCACCCGGCGACGGTGAACCTCGCGTCGTACTCCGGTCACGGGACCTTGCGCGAGAAGGTCATGAAGGACGACTTCCGCCGCAAGGCGACGGCGGAGGAAGTGAAGAAGATGGAGCGCCTCCTCGAGAAGGACATGCAGGCGGGGGCGCTCGGCCTCGCCAGCGGCCTGGAATACGACCCGGGGATCTACTCCGACCCTTCGGAGATGATCGCGCTCGCGAAGGTGGCGGCGGCGCACGGCGGCCGCTACATCAGCCACATCCGCAGCGAGGACCGCAATTTCTGGCAGGCGGTCGACGAGATCATCGACATCGGACGCGAGGCGAAGCTGCCGGTGCAGATCTCCCACACCAAGCTGGCGATGAAATCCTGGTGGGGGCAGGCGGATCGCCTGCTGAAGCAGCTCGACGAGGCGCGCGCCTCAGGCATCGACATCACCGGCGACATCTATCCTTATCTTTACTGGCACTCGACGCTGACGGTGCTCTTTCCGAAGCGCGACTTCGAGGACCTCGACGAGGCCCACCTCGTGGTCAACGAGATCGCGCCGCCGGAGGGACTCTTCCTGACCCAGTACGACGACGAGCCGGCGTGGGTCGGCAAGAGCCTGGCGGAAGTGGCGAAGTCGCGCAACGAGGATCCGGCCGTCACGCTCATCATGCTCATCCGCCGCGCCGAGGCGCGGAAAGCGAAAACCGGCGACGCGGGGGAGGGCATCATCGGCACCAGCATGACCGAGGACGACTTCGAGGCCCTGCTGCGCTGGCCGCACATGAACCTGTGTACCGACGGATCGCTCGACGGCTCGCACCCGCGCGGCTTCGGCGCCTTCCCGCGCGTGCTCGGCCGCTACGTGCGGGACCGTCACGTGCTGACGCTCGAGGAGGCGGTGCACCGGGCCACCGGTCTCGCCGCCGACCACATGGGATTCAAGGACCGCGGCACCGTTCGTCCGGGACAGGCGGCCGACCTCGTGCTCTTCGACCCGGCCACGATCGCCGACCGTGCGACCATCACCGATCCGCACGCGCTCTCCGACGGCGTGCGCGCCGTCTGGGTCGGCGGGGAGATCGTTTACCAGGACGGCCACGCCACCGCCGCCCGCCCGGGCAAGGTCCTCCGGAACTCAGCCGCGCGACGTCAGTAGGCGGCCGACTCGCGGCCGCAGGCGTCCACGGCCGAGACGACGTAGTCGAAGTCCTGGCCGGTCAAAAGCGCCGCGCCGGCGTGGACGAACGACCTGGTCGTCGTGCTCCCCAAGCGGACGAGCGTCGCGAGACCCGGGCCCGAGCGCTGGTAAACGACGTAGGCGCCGGCGTTCACCGGGTCGGCGCTCCAGTCGAGCAGGATGTCGTCGCCCGAGCGGCTCACCTGGATGAGGCCGACGGTGCCCACCGGACCGCTGCACGCGTTGCAGGCCGCGCCGGGCTCCTCGATCGACACGTCGTCGACGCCCGCCTCGACGATGGAGCCGCCAACGCCGAGATCGGCGGCGGTCACCCGGATGCGGAACTGGTTGGTGAACGGCACCGTGCCGGTCAGGGTGAACGGTGTTAGGGTCCACGGAGCAATGTCGTTCGGACTGTTCAACAGCGGCGTCCAGGTGGTTCCGTTGTTCGAGGTGACGTCGACGTGGAGCGGATCCTCGCCCGGGTTGGCGCCCGCGGTGTTGTTGTAGAACAGCGCCATGCGCAGGATCGCGCCCGACCGGCCGGTCAGGTCGAGAGTCGGCGAGATCAGGGTCGTCGTGCCGCCGTCGACGTCCCAATCTCCGACGCCGCCTCCCTGCAGCCCGGTGATCCAGGCGTTCGTGCCGGGCGCCGGGGTCGCGTCGTCTTCGGGCTGGGGGCCGGTGCCCTGCGGATCGCCCCACTGCCAGTTGCCCTTTGTGGCGTCGTTCGGCGCGGTCACGAACCAGCCGCCGTCGCTGTTCTCGAACGACGTCTGGTAGAAAACCAGCGGCAGCGTGTGCGCCGCGGCGCTGCGCTGCAGGGCGTTCGTGTCCTCGTTCCCCTTCGCGTCGGCGGCGCGGACCTTGTAGAAGTAGGTCTGCTGCGGCTGCAGGGCCCGATCGACGTAGCTCGTATCGAGCACCGAGGCGACGAGGTTGGCGGGACCGGGCGTGAAGCCTGACGTCGTGGAGCGGTAGACGTTGTAGTGCACGGGCGTCGAGCAGGTCTCCGCGGCGGGCGACCACTGCAGCGCGGTGTCGCCGCAGCCGGTTCCCGTCGCCAGGGCGCCCAGGCCCGGGAAGACCGGCGACACGGTGTCCGGAGTGGTCGGCGCCGTGGCATTGCGGTCCACCGTGTTCGCGTCCTCACCGGATCGCGAGTCGTCGGCCCGCACGATGTAGTGGTAGTTCGTCCCGGGCTGCAGCAGCGTGTCGTGGAAGCCGGTTGTCGCGACGCCGGAGGCGACCCGGTTCTGCGCCGCCGGGGTGAACCCCGCGCTGGTCGAGCGGTAGACGCTGTACTGGATCGACGCGTTCTGGCAGTGGGTCGAGGCCGCGCTCCAGGCGAGGTCGGTCTCGGCGCACGAGGCGCCCGGTGTGGCGCTCGCGAGCCCCGCGAAGGTCGGCGCGGTGGTGCAGACCGGCGTCAGGTCGCACTGCACCTCGTCCACTTCGACGTCGTCGATCCCCGCCTCGACGATGGTGTCGAGGTTGGTGTCGCGCGCCCGGACCCGGATGCGGAAGGTGGACGTCATCGGGACGAGGGACTCGAGGCGGACCTCGACCGGCTGCCAGCCGAGATTGCGGGCGTCCGGGCCGACGGTCTCGGCGGCGACCCAGGAGCTCCCCCCGTTGCCGCTCACCTCGACGATGAGCGAGTCACCGGTGTCGGTGAGGGAGGAGTCGGCCCACCAGCGCTTGTACGACAGCCGCGCCGCGACGGCACCGGTGAGATCGATGATCGGCGACGTCGTGATCGTCTCGCCGGAGTCCACGTCCGTGACGGTCTCGTTCCCGAGCGCCCCGGAGTTCTGCTGGGTGATCAGGCACTGTCCGGACCCGCCGGCGCACCAGGAAGGGGACCACGCCCAGGTGATCGGGTCTTGCGAGGACGGCTGCGACGGCACCGCCTGCACCCAGGCGCCGGTCGTGGCGGCAGGCGTTCCGGCCGAGGTCGTCCACGCCGGGAAGTCGGATTCGAAATCCTCGAAGTACCGGACCACCTTCTTGCTCCCGAGGAGCACCGGGACGAACGCGGTGGTGACGCCTCCCCCGTCGCCCGGATTGATGGCCAGCGTCGTGTTGATCGTCTGGCCGCAGGCGAGGGCCGCGCCGAGGGCGGCGCGATAAGCGGTGCCGTTGGCCGTCGCGCCCACAGGGATGGAGCCATAGGATGAAGCGCCGTTGACGATCGTGACGTTGGGCGTGCCGCTGCTCATCGTGGCCGAGGCGGCGGTGACCGCGCCGGCGGGGGCGTCGTTCACGAGCGGCACCGTCAGGTCGATCGACTCGCCCGGGTTGGCGTCGCCGCTGCGGTTCCCGGCCGGGATGTCGTCCACGACCACCGGGCCGATCGCCAGCCGGCCGTCCGGAAGGGCCGCCGCCGTCACGGCGTTCTCGATGGTCGATCGGCAGCCTCCGGAGGTCCGGGCCTCGATGACGTAGGAGTAGCTGACGCCCGGCTGTGCGGTCGTGTCCTCGAAGTGCGTCCCGACCTGCACCGCTCCCATCGGAAGGTACGCCTGCGTCGGCGAGAACTCGGCGCGCAGCACCTGGTAGTTGGCGGCGGTGGCGGAGGTGGTCCAGTCGAGCACGACCTTGCCGTGCCCGGGGGTGGCGGTCAGCGACGGCTGCGCCGGCCGCGTGCAGGCGGGCGTGTTGCCGAAGCACGGCGTGCTCGGGGCGATGCCGTGGGTGCTGAAGGCGTTGAAGATCTGCACGCAGTTCGGCGTGCCATTGGCGATGTTGCCGTCGTCGTCGTCCACGGCGAGGTAGGCGCTGTAAGTGCTCTGGGCCGCCACCGGGTTCATGGTGTCGGCCTGCGGCAGCGATGCGTAGAACAGCCGCTCCGCCACCTGCCAGCCGGTGTTGAACCCATACCGTGCGACCAGCGCCTGCGCCAGGTCCCAGTGCGTCTGGCCGTAGATCTCTCCCTCGCAATGCACCTCGTGGCCGAACGGGCCGTTGGAGCACTGTCCGGCGGCGCAGACGAAGCAGAACGTGTCGAGGTTGTTGACGCGCGCCTGGTAACCGACCAGGTTCGAGTCGAGGATGCGCACCGGGTCGCCGTTGGTCGAGAACCCCGGCCCGAGGTTCGGGTCGTGGACGATGGACATCGAGTTGATGTCGCCGGTCGCCTCCCCGGTCGAGCCGTCGCCGATGTTGGTGTTCTGGTCGAGACCGTGGCCCCACTCGTGGTACATGACGTCGGCGATCTCGCCCGTGTTGTTGCACCCCGAACCGCTGCGGAAGAAATTCGTGCCGGCGCCGTCCCAGAAGGCGTTGCAGACGTCCGGGATGTTGACGGTGGTGCGCACCGTCGTGGCGAACCAGGCGATCGCCAGCCACTTCGACGCCAGGAGTCGCGCGCGGTTCTGGTGGTAGAAAGCGTCGCGCTCGGCCGGAGTGGAGACGCCGTTGCCGAACTGGTCCACACCGCCGGTGCCGAAGTCGAGATCGCCCGTGCCGCGATCGGTCCAGGCGAAGGCGCGCGGCATGGGGGCGCAGCCGATGCAGAAGGGGCGGAAGAAGGTGCCGTCCATCGAGGTGAAGGCCACCCCGCCGGTGTAGGCGAAGGTGCCCGCGTCGCCGGTGTTGACGCCGCCGGCGGAGGTGACCACGCGCAGGTTGGTGAAAGGCCGCTCCTGCTCGGGGTCGGTGACGGTGCGCGGGTGCACTCCGCCGGTGACGCGCGCGTAGCGGTTGCGATCCTCGAACGCGAGGATGTCCCCGGTGCGCGCGTCCACGTCGCCGCCCCAGGTCGCCGCGTCGCCGGCCCGCTGGAAGGCGGCGCGCCACGCGAGGAACCAGCGCACGCCGCCGCCCCATGGAACGTCCACCTCGGCGGCGGATCGCGCCACGTACACCAGGTGCGGCTCTTCCACGACGATGTCGTCATCGCGGCGCCCGTTCGCGTGCGCGAAGAGACGCGCCAGCGCCGCGTCCGCGTCGAGGGCCGGCCCGGAACGGGGGAGCCCGGCGCCGAGGCGCTGCGTCCCGGCCTGCACGATGTTCCCGTGGCGCGCGCGGAGGAAGACGCGCGCTCCCTCGACCGGGATGTCGTCCACGAACCAGTCGTAGTCGAGGTAGACGAGCGCGCCGTCCTCGAGCCAGGCGCTGCGATCCGGGTTGAGGCGCAGCTCCCCCTGCTGCGGACGCAGGAGATCGCGTTCGGCGTCGAGAAACGCGCGGCCGAGCGGCTCGACGTCATCGAGCTTCGCGGGGACGTGGTCGAGACCCGCCTGCGCCGGCGTGAGCCCGTTCCCGCGACCGGGGAAGAGGGGAAGACCCTCGCCTTCCAAAAGCGACAGGCGGCCGGTGCGGCGATCGAAGGTCAGGGTCCACGCGCCCCCGTGACGACGCTCGAACGCCGCCGCGGCGGCGGACGCCGGCCCGGGCGCCCCGTCCTGCGCCTGCTCCGGGATCGGCAGCAGGTAAGGGGCCGGGATGACCTTCTTGTCCAGGTCCTCGCTCGACCGCGGGGCCAGCGCCAGCGCCGGCGCCGTGGTCATCCAGGCCACGAACGCAACGACAACCGCGGCCGGAAGGAGGGACAGAGAACGGATCAGGCTGCTGCGGAAGGACTTTCGCGACATCGAAGCCACGCTCCTCGGGCGGCGAACCCAGGGTCCGGGAGGGGACCGAAGCCCGGAAAGTTACGACGACCGCCAGCCGGGAGCAAGGACAATAAATATTGGATACACCTCAGCCGGGCGGGCTGCCGAGCTCACGCCTGAAGATGGCAGGGTCAGTCCCGGCCGGGATTCAGGGCCGGGAGGCGTCGGACCAGGAAGGGAATCTCGAGCAGCAGCGGAGCACCGGGATCCGCCCCCGCGACACGCAGCGACTGGCGTCCGGCCGGCAGGTCGGCGGCCGGGACGGCGAGGACGAGCTCCTGTGAGCCGCTCATCAGCCGGCGCAAATCCTCGGCGCTGGAGGTCTGCGACCAGAGCGCTTCCTGTCCCTCGCCGACGACGGTGAGCTTCCATTTGCGTTCCCCGGGACCGGGAAGCTCCGGGAGCGGGAGCGACAGGTAGAGCGTTTCGTCGTCGCCGGTCAGCGTCACCTGCGCGAGCGGCTCGACGCCGCGCCGTGGCGCCGGGAGCGACTGCACGCGGATCGGGCCGCTCGGTCCGGAGACGGGCTCTCCGGAACCTCCGACCTCGCGCAGCGTCCCGCCTCGAAGCACGTCCGGCGCCTCGGGCCGCGGTTGTGCCTCGAGCTTCGCGATCTGCGTCCGGAGCTGCGGGACCCGGTACAGGCCGAGCCAGACGACTCCCGCCGTCGCGACGGCCGCGGCGGCCAGGGCGGTGCGCGGCCACCAGGCATCCGCGAAGACTCGCCAGACCTCCTGCCTTTCGGCCGGCTGGGCGGTCTCGCCGACGAGCGTGACGATGCGCGCGCAATCGGCGCAGCCCGCCAGGTGCGCGGCCAGCTCCTGCTGCGCCTCCGAGGCCAGCTCGTGGCGGCTGAGCGCGAAGCCGACGAGTGCCGCGCTCGTCGGGTGCCCCGCGGGCCCGCGCTCCGCCTCGTGCGCGCCCAGCGGTCCGCGGATCAGGCGCACGGTGTCCACGAGCCCGCGGCACTCCTCGCAGGACTGGAAATGCTCCTGCATCGACCGCTGCTGCGCCCCGCTCAGGCGCCCGGTGACGAAATCGGTGAGGAGGCCGACGGCCTCTTCATGGGTCACGGCTTGTTTCCGTCCTTCGGCCGCGTCGTTCCGCGCGGCGGCGTTCCCCGGGGCGGGCCGCCGTCGAGGTCCAGATGGATCTTTCGCGCCTTCCTGATACAGGACCACATCTGCACCCGCAGCGCTCCCTCCGACCTTCCCGTCATCGCGGACACGTCCGCGTACGGAATGTCCAGGCCGATGACCATCTCCATGAGCCACCGGCACGCCGGAGGAAGCTTCTCCATGATCTTTGTCGTGATCATCACGTCATCCGTTATGAGGATTTGCTTGTCGGGCCCCGGCTTGGGGTCGACCATCCCGTCCGGGAGGGGTTCCAGCCCCCGGAGCCTCCGCTCCCGTTGCTTGCGCAGCCAGTCGACGCAGCGGCAATGCGCCATGTAGGCCACCAGGCACGAAAGGGTCTTGACGACGTAGTCCGGCTTGCGGGCCGCCCGGCACAGGTCGGCCAGCGTCTGCTGAACGAGGTCTGGTCGCTCGTTCCGGGGGATGCCGTATTTTCTATGGGAAACAACGGACTCGATGATCTTCCTGACCGACGCGACGGTCGCAGGATCCCCTGCAAGGAACAGCTCGATCTCCTGGCACTTCGCGGGTGGTTCGTCGTTGCTCATTGCGAAGGTTTTTCCGTCGGAAAGCATACGACGGAGACGGCGAAAAATTTCCCCTAACGTTCACGGTACGGCTGCGACTAAACCAGACAGAGGGGGGATTCGTTGACGGGCCTGGTGGCCAGCCGACCCGTCGCAATTCCTGACGATATTCGGGGTTTCGCACCGTCGTGCGGGTCGCCATCCGGGAAATGCCCCGCGCCGCCGGTGCGAGGAGCGGTCGTGCTCGGGGAGAGGCGACCGAGGCCTCCGCGCGCTGTTTCTGGCTCCCTCCGGGCTGCGCGCGGAGGCCGACTTGATGCGAGCTCGTTCACGTCCCATCGGCGGCGAGGGGGACTGAACGGAGGCTTCGGCGGGGCCGCGGTGACGCGGTCCCGCCGAAGTATTCTTCGATGCGAGGGAAGTATTCCCCGATGCCGGCGTCGTGCCAGGTCTTTCTCCAGGCTCTTCGCCGCCGGAGGTGAGGGATGAACGCCAAGTTCCCGCCCTGCGTTCTCGGACTCTTCCTGGTCGGCTTCTGGCTCACCGCGGCCGGCGCTCCTGCGACGGACGCTCCTGCGACGGGCAAGAAGAGCAAAGCCGGCGAAGGCTGCGGCACCATCAGGGGCCTGGTGTGCGACGACGGCCTGTGGTGCGAAATCTCCGCCGGTCTGTGCAGCAGCCCCGACGCCGGCGGCACGTGCCGGCGCGCCCCCGAGGTCTGCACCCAGGAGTTCAAGCCGGTCTGCGGATGCGATGGCAAGACGTACGGCAACGACTGCGAGCGCCAGCGAGCCAGGATCTCGAAATACAAAGAGGGCGAGTGCCCGAAGAAGTGACGCGCGCCGCTTGACCGCCCCCCGCGCGCGGCTTACAGTCGGCGCTCCATGTCCTTCAAGTGCATCTCCTCCGAACGCGTCTACGCCGGACGGCTGCTGAAGATCGATCGCGACCGCGTCGAGCTGCCGAACGGCGGCACAACCGACCTCGAGATGGTGCGTCACCCGGGCGCTGCGGCGGTCGTGCCCTTCGTCTCCGACCACGAGGTCCTGCTGGTGCGCCAGTTCCGCTACGCGGCGAAGGGATTCATCTACGAAGTGCCGGCCGGAACCTTGCAGAAGGGCGAAGCGCCGGAGGCCTGCGCCGCCCGCGAGGTGCAGGAGGAGGTCGGCCACAAGGCCGGCCGTTTCGAGCACCTGGCTTCGATCTACACCACCCCCGGCTTCACCGACGAGGTCATCCACCTCTACATCGGCCGCGACCTGACCCCGGTGAAGCAGAACCTCGACCACGATGAGGTCCTGACCGTCGAGCGCGTGTCCTTCACCGAGGCCATCGCCATGATCCGCGACGGCCGACTGGTGGACTCGAAGAGCATCTGCGCGCTGCTTTTGGCGCAGGACCGGCTCGCCGCGTCACGCTGAGACCTCGTCTCCTGCGCGCCGCCCTCGTGGGGACGGCGTTTCCGGGGCGTTGACCTCACTGGGTGCAGACGGCTAGGCTCCGCCCGCGATGGACGTCATCAAGAGCCGGCTCGATCCGAAATCCTCAGCGTTCCAGGAGAACGCCAGGCACCACCAGCGGCTCGCCGACGACCTGCGCGGGCGGCACGACAAGGTCCGGCAGGGCGGGTCGGCGCAGGCGGCCGCGACGCAGAAAAAGCGCGGCAAGCTGCCGGTGCGCGAACGGGTGGCGCGCCTCCTCGACGACAACACGCCCTTCCTCGAGCTGTCGTCTTTGGCGGCGTGGGGACTTCACGAGGGCAGCGCGCCGGGGGCCGGGATCGTCACCGGCGTCGGCCGCATCATGGGGCGCGAGTGCGTCGTCGTCGCCAACGATCCGACCGTCAAGGGCGGCACCTACTTCCCCGAGACGATCCGCAAGCACGTGCGGGCGCAGGAGGTCGCGCTCGACAACCGGCTGCCGTGCGTCTACCTCGTCGACTCGGGAGGCGTGTTCCTGCCGCTGCAGTCGGAGGTGTTCCCCGACGACGGGCACTTCGGCAGCATCTTCTACAACCAGGCGCGCCTGTCGGCGCGCGGCATCGGGCAGATCGCGGTCGTGCTCGGGATGTGCACGGCGGGCGGCGCCTACGTGCCGGCGATGTCGGACGAGAACATCATCGTCAAGGGGGCCGGCACCATTTACCTCGCGGGGCCGCCGCTGGTGAAGGCGGCGACCGGCGAAGTGGTGACGGCCGAAGAGCTGGGTGGCGGCGAGATGCACTCGTGCGTCTCCGGGGTCACCGATCACCTCGCCGACGACGAGGAGCACGCGCTGCGGCTGGCGCGCGACGTCGTCGGCAACCTCAACACGGTGAAGCGCGTCCGGCTCGACCTCGCCGCGCCGGAGGAGCCGCTCTACCCGGCCGAGGAGATCTACGGCGTCCTGCCGCGCGACACCAAGCATCCGTACGACGTGCGCGAAGTGATCGCGCGCCTGGTGGACGGCAGCCGTCTGCACGAGTTCAAGCCGCTCTACGGCGCGACGCTTTGCACCGGGTTCGCGCGGCTCTGGGGCTACCCGGTCGGCATCGTCGCGAACAACGGGGTGCTCTTCGGCGAGAGCGCGCAGAAGGGGGCGCACTTCGTCAACCTGTGCCACAAGCGGCGCACGCCGATTCTTTTTCTGCAGAACATCACCGGCTTCATGGTGGGGAAGCGCTACGAGCAGAGCGGGATCACCCGCGACGGCGCCAAGATGGTGCAGGCGGTGGCGACCGCACGCGTGCCGCGCCTCACCGTGATCGTCGGGGCGTCGCACGGCGCCGGGAACTACGCCATGTGCGGCCGCGGCTTCCGGCCGCGGTTCCTGTTCACCTGGCCGAACGCCCGGGTCTCCGTGATGGGCGCCGAGCAGGCCGCGAGCGTGCTGGTGCAGGTGAAGCGCGAGCAGCTCGAGCGCGAGAAGAAAAAGCTCGGCGACGCGGAGGCCGAGGCGATTGCCGGACCGGTTCGGGAAAAGTACGAGGTCGAGGGCGATCCCTACTACGGCTCGGCCCGCCTGTGGGACGATGGCATCATCGACCCGGCCGCGACGCGACGCATCCTGGCGCTGGCGCTCTCGGCCTGCTTCAACGCGCCCGTGAAGCGAGGACCGCTGCCGGTCTTCCGGATGTAGGTGACGACATGACGATGCCTCTGACGACCATCCGGATCGAGGTGCGCGAGTGGATCGCGACCGTGACGCTGGCGCGCCCCGACGTGCGCAACGCGTTCAACGAAGTCCTCATCGACGAGCTGCGGCGCGCCTTCACGTCGTTCGGGCCGGAGGTGCGGGCGGTCGTTCTCACCGGCGAGGGCCCGATCTTCTGCGCCGGGGCGGATGTGCAGTGGATGAAGAAGAGCAAGGACCGATCCGAGGCGGAGAACGCCGCTGACGCGCGCGCCATGGCGATGATGTTCCGGGCGATCGACGAGTGTCCGAAGCCGGTCATCGCCAAGGTGCGGGGGGCGGCGCTCGGGGGCGGGTCGGGGCTCGTCGCCTGCTGCGACATCGTCGTGGCGGCGGAAGGCACCCAGTTCGGCTTCACCGAGGTCCGGCTCGGCATCGTGCCGGCCAACATCTCCACCTTCGTGCTGCCGAAGATCGGCGCGCGCGCGGCGCGGCGCTTTTTCCTGACCGGGGAGCGCTTCGACGCGGCGCGCGCGAAGGAGATGGGCCTCGTGCACGAGGTCGTCCCCGACGCCTCTCTCGACGCCGCGGTGGACGGGATCGTCGGCGAGCTCCTCAAGTGCGGCCCGGAGGCGGTGGCGACCGCCAAGGAGATCGTCCGCGAAGGCCTGGCGCGCGACCGCGACGACGCCATCGAGTACACCATCCGCACCATCGCGCGCGTGCGCGTCTCCCCCGAAGGGCAGGAGGGGCTCGCCGCGTTCCTGGAGAAGCGCAAACCGCGCTGGCTCGCCTGACGGCGGCTCGCATCGTCCCGCCTCCGGACATAAGATTGGACCTCCGCCGATGAAAGTCCTGGTCGCGAACCGCGGCGAAATCGCGTGCCGCATCCTGAAAACCCTGCGCGAGGCGGGGATCCGTTCGGTCGCCGTGCACACCGGTGTTGACGCCGCGGCGATGCACCTCGACTTCGCCGAAGAAGTCGCCCCGCTCGGCGGCGATGCGGCCGGGTATCTCGACGGCGCAGCGATCCTCGCTGCGGCGCGGGCGCACCAGGCGACGGCGATCCATCCCGGCTACGGCTTCCTGTCGCAGAACGCGGCGTTCGCGGAGGCGTGCGCCAAAGCCGGCGTCACCTTCATCGGTCCCTCGCCCGAGGCGATGCGCCTGCTCGGCGACAAGCGGGCGTCGCGGCGGGCCGCTGAAGAGTGCGGCATCCCGGTCATCCCCGGGGCGAGCGTTGCCGACACGGTGGCCGATGCTGCGAAGGCGGCCGAGGCGGCCGGGTACCCTCTGCTGCTCAAGGCGGCGGGGGGCGGCGGCGGGAAGGGGATGCGCAAGGTGGAGCGGCGCGCCGATCTCGACGAGGCGTTCGCGGCGGCGCGGCGCGAAGCGGAGGCGGCCTTCGCGGACGGGCGGCTGCTGGTCGAGCGCTTCATCGCGCCGGCGCGCCACGTCGAGGTGCAGGTGCTCGGCGACGGCAAAGAGGCGATGGCGCTGGGCGAGCGCGACTGCTCGCTGCAGCGGCGCTACCAGAAGATTGTCGAGGAGGCGCCGGCGCCGGGCCTGCCGGAGAAGACGCGGCGGGCGCTGCTCGAGGACGCGGCGCGGCTGGCGCGGCACTGCGGCTACAGGAGCGCCGGCACCGTCGAGTTCCTCGTCGGCCCGGACGGCGCGCACTACTTCCTCGAGGTGAACACCCGGCTGCAGGTGGAGCATCCGGTGACCGAGTGGCTGCTCGGGCTCGACATCGTGGCCGCCCAGCTCGTGCTGGCGCAGGGAGGCCCGCTGCCGCAGCCGCGCGAGCCGCGGGGGCACGCCATCGAGGCTCGTCTCAACGCCGAGGATCCGCACCGCGGCTTCCTGCCGTCGAGCGGCCGCGTGCTGCTCGCCGAGTGGCCGGAGCGCCCGGGCGTGCGCGTCGATGCCGGCATCCGCACCGGCAGCGACGTGCGGCCAGAGTACGACCCGCTGCTCGCGAAGGTGATCGCCTGGGGAGAAGATCGCGAGCAGGCGCGCCGGCGGCTGGTCGAGGCGCTGCGCGACACGACGGTGCTCGGCGTGGCGACGAACCTGTCATTCCTGCTCCAGGTGCTTGAGAGCACGCCCTTCCGGTCGGGCGCCGTGCACACGACCCTGATCGAATCGACCCGCTGGGCGGAGCCGCCGATTCCACCCGAGGCGATCGCGGCGGCCGAGAGCGCGCTCAGGTCCCCGGTCGCCGAGGACGCCGACCATCGCGGGCCCGCGGACGGGGATCGCCACTCCCCCTGGCGATCGAACGTCGCCGAAGAGCGGCTGCGCCCATGAGCGGCGTGACCCGTCGGCTCCGCGTCGTGCGGACGACACATGGCGTCTGGGTCGGCTGGCCCGGCGGGGCGAAGTTCTTCGAGCCCGAGCGCCCCGGTGCTTTGGTACGCGGCGCCGACGGCGAGGGGCCGTCCGAGATCCGGGCGCCGATGACGGCGCGCGTGGTGCAGGTGGCGGTCGGCACGGGAAGCGACGTGGCGGCGGACGAGGTGCTCGTCATCCTGCAGGCGATGAAGATGGAGTACCGCCTGACGGCGCCGCGCGCCGGCCGCGTCGAAGCGATCCACTGCGCCGAAGGGGAGATGGTGGATCTCGGCAAGCCGCTCGTGACGCTCGCTCCGCCCGGCGACGCGCGGTCATGATCCGGCTGGTCGAGATGGGGCCGCGCGACGGGTTGCAGAACGAGCCGCGGCCGGTTCCCGCCGCCGTGAAGGTGGCGTTCATCGACGCGCTCTCCGCGAGCGGCCTGCCGGAGATCGAGGTCAGCGCCTTCGTGTCGCCGCGCGCCATCCCGCAGCTCGCCGACGCCGAGGAGGTCTTCGCCGCCATCATGCGGCGGCCCGGCGTCGTCTACTCGGCGCTGGTCCCCAACGAGCGGGGTCTCGAGCGCGCCTTCCGGGCGCGGGCCGACAAGGTCGCGGTGTTCACGGCGGCGAGCGAGACGTTCAACCGGCACAACATCCACGCCGGCATTCAGGAGTCGTTCGACCGCTTCCGGCCGGTCATCGACGGGGCCCGCCGGGCCGGGGTCCCCGTCCGCGGCTACGTCTCGACCGCCTTCTGGTGCCCGTACGAAGGGAAGATCGATCCCGCGAAGGCGGTCGAGGTGATCCGC